>NZ_JANPKO010000026.1:0-51634 GCF_031426035.1 Sphingomonas sp.
CTGACCCAGCTCCACGCGTCGGGCGGCGACCTCGTCAGCCGCATTGGGCTCGGCCTCCAGCTCCAGCTCGCGGACAACGGCCTCGAGGCCGAAGTGATGGGGCGCGAAAAGCACCCCTTCTCGATCTGGAAGAAAATGGCCGAGCGCCACATCAGCTTCGAGCAATTGTCCGACGTGATGGCGTTTCGCGTGATCGTCGGCGACACTGTCGACTGCTACCGCGCGCTGGGCCTGATCCACGAACGCTGGCCGATGGTCCCGGGGCGCTTCAAGGATTTCATCTCGACGCCCAAGCGCAACGGCTACCGCAGCTTGCACACCTCAGTCATCCACGATTCCAAGATGCGCATCGAAATCCAGATCCGCACCCGCGCCATGCACGACCAGGCCGAGCGGGGGCTGGCCGCGCATTGGGCCTACAAGGAAGGCAAGCCGGCGGCCGAAATGAATGTGCCGTGGATCGACGATCTGGTCGAGATCCTCGACCATGCGGCGTCGCCCGAGGAGCTGCTCGAGCACACCCGGATGGCGATGTACCAGGACCGCATCTTCGCCTTCACCCCCAAAGGCGAGCTCATCCAGCTGCCCAAGGGCGCGACCCCGGTCGACTTCGCTTATGCCGTCCACACCGACCTCGGCGACCGCACCGTCGGGGCCAAGGTCAACGGCCGCGTGGTGCCCTTGAGAACCATCCTCGAGAACGGCGACCAGGTCGAGATCCTCGCCTCCGAGGCGCAGCACCCGCAACCGTCGTGGCTGCGCTTCGTGGTGACCGGCAAGGCGCGCGCCGGGGTGCGCCGGTTCGTCCGCCACAAGGAGCGCGACGAGACCATCGAGCTCGGCCGCAAGATCTACGACGAAATCGTCGAGCGGCTACCCGCGGTGCTCGACAAGCACGCGCTCAAGCACGCGCTCAAGCGGTTGAAGATGGAGGACGAGGACGCGCTGATGGTCGCCATCGCGCGCAAGCGGATCGGCGACGACGCGGTGATGGAGGCGCTGATGCCGGGCTCGGCCGGGGCGGACGTCGCCTCGCGCCCGCTCAGCCAGCGCACCGCGATCTCTATCAAGGGACTGACGCCGGGCGTGGCATACCACCTCGCGACCTGCTGCCACCCGATCCCCGGCGACCGCATCGTCGGCCTGCGCCGCGAGGACGAGGAAATCGAGGTCCATGTCATCGGTTGCGACACGCTGGCCAGCGGAGTTGACGCCGACTGGCTCGACCTGGCGTGGGGCGAGGGCTCGGACGGGGGCTCGGCGCGGATCTGCGTGATCCTTCACGACGTGGCGGGCGCGCTGGGGACGATGGCCGGAATCCTCGGCCAGAAGCGCGCGAACATCATCAATCTGCAATTGGTCCACCGCGACGGCAGCTTTCACACCTTCCACCTCGATCTCGAGGTGCACGACCTGGCGCATTTGCACGCGATCATCGCCGCACTCCGCGCGGCCGACCCGGTCAGCTCGGTGGAGCGGATATAGCCTTGCGCGGCCTGACCGCGGCGCTGCCCGCGGCGAGCACGGCGAGGGTTACGAGGTCCGACGCGCTGGCGGTCATCGGGGCGATCTGGACCGGCAGCTCGAGGCCGAGGATGTACGGACCCATCACGCTCTCGCCGCCAAGCGCGCGCAGTAGCTTGGCCGACAGATTGGCCGACTGCAGGCCGGGCATGATGAGGATGTTGGCGGGGCCGGTGAGGCGGCTGAACGGGTAGAATTTGCGCTGCTGCTCATAATTGAGCGCCACGTCGGGGCCCATTTCGCCTTCATATTCGAAATCGCATTTGAAGCCGTCGAGCAATTTCACCGCCTCGCGCAATTCATCGATGTGCATGCCGGGCGGGTTGCCGAACGTGGTGTAGGAGGTGAACGCGATGCGCGGCTCCATCCCCATCCGCCGCGCGAAGCCCGCCGAGCGCATGGCGATCGCCGCCAATTGCTCGGCGTCGGGGCGCTCGGTCACCGCGGTGTCGGCGATCAGCACGGTGTCGTGGCGGCCGACCACGATGTTGATCCCGAACGGGGTGGCGCCGGGCTCGTCGTCGATCACGGTGCGGACCTGGCGCAGCGACTGGCTGAACGGGCGGGTGGTGCCGGTGATCATCGCATCGGCCTCGCCCATCGCGAGCATCGCGGCGGTGAAGATGTTGCGGTCCTGGTTGACCATCCGCTCGATCTCGCGGCGCAGCATGCCGTGGCGCTGGTGCTTGGCGTAGATGAAGTCGATGGCGCGCCCGACCAGCGGCGAGTTGCGGCTGTTGAGGACTTCGTAATCCTGCGGGTTGTCGACGCCATGTTCCTTGAGCATGTCGTAGACATTCTCGCGGCCGACCAGCACCGGGGTGCCGTAGCCGGCCTCCTTGAAGGCAATCGCCGCGCGCAGCACGTTGGGCTCCTCGCCTTCCGCGAACAGCACGCGCTTGGGGTTCGAGCGCGCGTTTTCGTACGCCAGGCTGAGCACCGACACGGTCGGGTTCATCCGCGCCCGCAACTGCAGGCGGTAGGCCGCGAGATCCTCGATCGGCTTCCTCGCCACGCCGCTGCGCATCGCCGCTTCGGCGACCGCCCCGGCGACCTGCTCCATCAGCCGCGGGTCGAACGGCGCGGGGATGATGTAATCGCGTCCAAAGCTGTGGGTGACCCCGCCATAGGCCGCCGCGACCTCCTCCGGGACCGCCTCGCGCGCGAGCTCGGCGAGGGCATTGGCGGCGGCAATCTTCATCTCCTCGTTGATCGCGGTGGCGCGCACGTCGAGCGCGCCGCGGAAGATGAAGGGGAAGCCGAGCACGTTGTTGACCTGGTTGGGATAGTCCGAGCGGCCGGTGGCGATGATCGCGTCGGGCCGCGCCGCGCGTGCTTCGGGCGGGGTGATTTCGGGATCGGGATTGGCCATCGCGAAGATGATCGGCTCGGGCGCCATCTCCATCACCATCTCGGGCTTGAGCGCGCCCGCCGCGGACAGGCCGAGGAACACGTCGGCGCCGACCAAAGCCTCGTGCAGGGTGCGCGCGTCGGTATCGACGGCGTGCGCCGACTTCCACTGGTCGAGGTCGGTGCGGCCCTTGTGGATGACGCCCTTGCGGTCGCACATGGTGACGCGGTCGCGCTTGACCCCCATCGCCTTGATCAACTCGGTGCAGGCGATCGCCGCGGCGCCGGCGCCGTTGACCACCACGCGGATGTCGCCGAGCGTGCGCCCGGTCAGGTGGCAGGCGTTGATGAGGCCGGCGGCGGTGATGATCGCGGTGCCGTGCTGGTCGTCATGGAACACCGGGATGTTCATGCGCTCTTTGAGCGCCTGCTCGATCTCGAAGCAGTCGGGGGCGGCGATGTCCTCGAGGTTGATGCCGCCGAAGCTCGGCTCGAGCAGAGCGACGCAATCGATGAACGCCTTGCAGTCCTCGGTGTCGACCTCGATGTCGATCGAATCGACGTCGGCGAAGCGTTTGAACAGGACGGCCTTGCCTTCCATCACCGGCTTCGACGCGAGCGCGCCCAAATTGCCGAGGCCGAGGATCGCGGTGCCATTGGAGATCACCGCGACGAGATTGCCCTTGGCGGTCAGCTCGTAGGCGCGGCCGGGATCGGCGGCGATCGCCTCGACCGGGACGGCGACTCCGGGCGAGTAAGCGAGGCTCAGGTCGCGCTGGGTGGCCATCGGCTTCGACGCGATGATTTCGATCTTGCCGGGGCGGCCGCGGGAATGGAATTCGAGCGCCTCGGCGTCGGAGAATTTGATATTGCTTTCGGACATGGCGGGCAGCCTTAGCCGAGCCGAGCGGGATGGTCACGCCTCGGGCCTCCCCATCGCATTAGTCGCCTGATAGGACGGCGCATGGCGCGCAGCGACGAGACGACCCCGATGATGGCGCAGTACCAGCGCCTCAAGGCCGAGGCGGGGGATGCGCTGCTGTTCTATCGCATGGGCGATTTCTTCGAATTGTTCTTTGCCGACGCCAGGGCCGCCGCGGCGACGCTCGACATCGCGCTGACCAAGCGCGGCACGGCGGACGGCGAGCCGATCCCGATGTGCGGGGTGCCGGTCCATGCCGCCGAGGCCTATCTCGCGCGACTGATCCGCGCCGGGCACCGCGTTGCCATCGCCGAGCAGATCGAGAGCCCGGCGGAGGCGCGGAAAGCGCGCGGGGCCAAGGCGCTGGTCGACCGCGCGATCGTGCGGCTGGTGACGCCGGGGACGCTGACCGAGGAGACCTTGCTCGAGGCCGGCGCGGCGAACTGGCTGGCGGCGGTGGCGCGCGCGGGCGACGATTACGCGATCGCCGCCGCCGACATTTCGACCGGGCGGTTCGAACTGGTCGCGTGCGGGCCGGGCGAGCTCGCGGCCGAGCTGGCGCGGCTGGGGCCGGCGGAAACGATTGCGGAGGCGGAGATTCCCGGCGTGCGCACGAGCGAGGGGCGCGGCGGGTTCTACAGCGCGGGGGGCGAGCGCGCGTTGAGGGCGCGGTTCGGGCTGGCGACGCTCGACGGCATCGGCGCACCCGGCCGCGCCGAGCTGGCGGCGGCGGGCGGGCTGCTGGCCTATCTCGACGCGACGCAGAAGGGCGCGGCGGTGCTGCTGGCGATGCCGCGCCGGGTCTCGCGCTCGGCGCATATGGCGATCGATGCGGCGACCCGCGACAGCCTGGAATTGACGCGCTCGGCGGGCGGCAGCGTGGCGGGCAGCCTGCTCGCCGAGATCGACCGCTGCATGAGCGCCGCCGGGCGCCGCGCGCTGGCCGCCGACATCGCCGCGCCGCTGACCGATCAGGCGGCGATCGAGGCGAGATTGCTGCTCGTGGCGTGGCTGAATGAGGATGCGTTGCGGCGCGCCCGCGTTCGCGAGGCACTGAAGGCGCTGCCCGATTTTGCGCGCGCGCTGGGGCGGCTGAGCGCCGGGCGCGGGAGCCCGCGTGATCTGGCGGCGCTGCGCGACGGGCTGCTTGCGGCCGAGGCGATGCGGGCCGGACTGGCGGAGGAGCCGGACCGGCCGGCGCTGCTCGGCGACCTGCTGCCTCTGCTCGGCGGGCATGGCGCGCTGACCGCCAAGCTGGCTGCCGCGCTAGTCGAATCGCCGCCGCTCGATGCATCGAAGGGCGGCTACATCGCGGCGGGCTACGATGCCGCGCTGGACGAGCTCAGGACCGCGTCGACCGATGGCCGCCGCGCGATCGCCGCGCTCGAATCGCGCTACCGCGAGGCGATCGCGGTTCCGACGCTCAAGATCCGCCACAATGCGGTGCTCGGCTTTCACATCGAGGTTTCCGCGAAGCACGCCGAGCGGCTGATGGCGCCCGATTCGGGGTTCACCCATCGCCAGACGCTCGCCGGGGTGGTGCGCTTCAACTCGCCCGACCTCCACGCCGAGGCGGCGCGGGTGACCGAGGCCGGGGGTCATGCGCTGGCGGCCGAGGCGGCGCACGCCGAGGAATTGACCGCGCTGGCGATTGCCGCCGCGCCGGACATCGCCGCGACCGCCGAAGCGGTGGCGCGGATCGATGTTGCCGCATCCCATGCCGCGCGGGCGGCCGAGGGCGGATGGTGCAAGCCGCAGCTAACCGATCAGCCGTGCCTCGAGATCGACGCCGGGCGCCATCCGGTGGTCGAGGCGGCGCTGGGCGGGAGCGGCGAGCGGTTCATCGCCAACGACCTCGCGCTCGGGCCCCACGACCGCTTGTGGCTGATCACCGGGCCCAACATGGGCGGCAAGTCGACCTTTTTGCGCCAGGCCGCGCTGATCGCGGTGCTCGCCCAGGCCGGCAGCTTCGTCCCCGCGGCGCGCGCCAAAGTCGGCATCGTCGACAAATTGTTCAGCCGGGTCGGGGCGGCGGACAATCTCGCTCGCGGGCGATCGACGTTCATGGTCGAGATGGTCGAGACCGCGGCGATCCTCGCGCAGGCGACTCCCAACAGCCTGGTCATCCTCGACGAGATCGGGCGCGGCACCTCGACCTATGACGGGCTGGCGATCGCGTGGGCGGTGGTCGAGGCGATGCACGACAGCGTCAAGGCACGGACCTTGTTCGCGACTCACTATCACGAGCTGACACGGCTCGCCGGGCGGCTCGACGGGCTGTCGCTGCACCATGTCCGCGCGCGCGAGTACAAGGGCGATTTGGTGCTGCTCCACGAAGTCGCCGACGGCGCCGCCGACCGCAGCTACGGGATCGCGGTGGCCAAATTGGCGGGGTTGCCGCCGGGCGTGGTGGCGCGCGCCAAGGCGGTGCTGGCGCGACTGGAGGCGGGACGCGACGCGACCGGGGGAATCGCCGCGGGGCTCGACGATTTGCCGCTGTTCGCCGCAGCCGCCGCGCCCGAGCCGCCGGCCGACCCGCTGGCCGAGGCGCTGGCCGAGATTCATCCTGACAGCATGACCCCGCGCGAGGCGCTCGAGGCGCTGTACGCGCTCAAGCGGCTCGGGGATGCTTAACGGTTCGCCGGTACGGTTGCGCCGATGGAGCTGACCGTCGTCCTGCTGCTGATTTACGCGGTCACGTTCGGTGCGATGTTCATCCTGCGCGAACCGGCCTGGCTAGCCGGCGGCGGACTGCTCGCCTGCCTGGTCGTCGCCGGCCATTTTGCGCTGGGCCGCAACGCGACCGGTGACGCGGGAATGGGCGTGTTCGTGTTCGGCATGGCCATCGCCATCGGTTTCGCGTCGGGAGCGGGCGCCCGCCTGACGTTGCTGGTGTCGGGGTGGGGAGAGTCTCGGCAGCGCAGTGCCGCTGTCGGCCTGCTGTTCTTGCTCGGGGTGCCGCTAGCCCTGCACCTGTGGGGTTATGCCCAGCAAAAAGCGTCGCAGCGCAAATACGCGCCGCCGTCCATGGCCTGCAAGTTGCGGCTGCATGAGATGCCGATGGGCGACCGCTTGGTGCGCGTGCCGATGATCTGGGGGATGTGGGCCGAGACCGAGCGTGGCCTGTCTGACCGTATCCATTTTTATCAGCAGGAGGAGGCCCGCGAATTCTGCGAGCTGGCCGAACGCGGCGACGGTCGATTGACGATGCTGTCGATCGACTTCCCGCAGCTGTTTGACATGCCCAGCCCGCTGCTGCCGATCTGCCAGTCCCGGCGGCCCGAGGCGTGGTGGAAAGAATTGTGCCGGTTCAAGCGGCCGCAGCAATTCGACCTGTACAGCATCGCCTTGGTCGATCCGAAACGCGTCGACATGCAGCGCCGCCTGTCCATCGCGCCCCTGGCGGCGGGTTCCGGCGAGACCCCGGTTGGCGGCCGCTGGACCAGCGAGGGGCCGTTCCTGCGCACCGGTTCGGGATATGATATTTTCTTTCGCGGGCCGGTGCGGCCCGGGGCGGCATCGCCTTATCTGGCGCAGTGCCAGGAGACCCGCAACGACCCCGGGCGCCCCGACGGGCTGCTGTGCAAGGCGACCTACCGGCTGAGCCCGGGACTGGCGCTCTATTACAATTTTCGAATCGATGGCGATCAATTCGCCGCCGAGGCGCTGCGCCATGACGAGCGAGTCTTCCCCATTGGCCGCAGCCTGATCGGCGATGAAGGGGCGGTGCCTCCCGCCCGATAATCGGGCATAGTGGGGTCATGACGGCGCATCATCCCGGGCAGCTCGACAACCAGCGCGCGATCATCGACCGGCGCGTGCTGGCCGACCGGCTGGCCGGCGTCAGCGCGACGAGCGAGGCGACCGAGATCCTGCGCGGCGCGCTGGCCGCGGGGCGCGCAGAGATCGCGCGGCGGCTCGCGGTGGACCCGGCGGGCGGGCGCGGCGCGGCGCGCGGGACCGCCCACCTGCACGACCAATTGGTCCGCTTAGCGCATGATTTCGTCGTTGCGCATCTGTCCGGCAGCATCGACGGCGAGCTGGCGATCGTCGGGCTGGGCGGGACCGGGCGCGGCGAAATGGCGCCGTTCAGCGACCTCGACCTGATGTTCCTGACCCGGGCCAAGCCGGCCGCCGCGGCGATCCAGGCGGCCGAGGCAATCCTCCACATGCTGTGGGATTTGAAGCTCAAGGTCGGCCATTCGCTGCGCTCGGCGGACACGCTGGTGGCGCTGGCAAAAAGCGACATGACGGTGCGCACCGCCTTCCTCGAGGCGCGGCTGCTGTGGGGCGATGCGGATTTGTTCGACGCGGCGATGGCGCGCTTCCGCAAGGAATTCGGGCCGGGCACCGCGGCCGCGTTCGTCGCCGCCAAGCTTGCCGAGCGCGACGCGCGCCACGTGCGGATGGGCGACAGCCGCTATGTCGTCGAGCCCAACGTCAAGGAGGGCAAGGGCGCGCTGCGCGACCTCCACGCGCTATACTGGATCGGCAAATATGTGCACGGCGTCGGCCGCCCCGCCGACCTCGTCGCGGCCGGGCTCTTCACGGCCGAGGAATATCGCCGCTTCGACCGCGCCGAGCGATTTTTCTGGTCGGTCCGCTGCCATCTGCACCTGGCCGCGGGACGCGCCGAAGAGCGGCTCGGGTTCGACCACCAGAAGCAGATCGCCGAGGCGATGCATTACGCCGACCGGCCGGGCAAATCGGCGGTCGAGCGGTTCATGCAATTCTATTTCCTCAACGCCAAGGCGGTGGGCGACCTGACCGGGCTGTTCCTCGCCCAGCTCGACGAGCAGATGGGCAAGAAGGGCTTCCGCTTTGCGCTGCCGACGCTGCGGCGGCGGCCGGCGCGCCTGAACGGGTTCACCCTCGACCGCGGCCGCCTGTCGATCCCACGCGACGACTTCCTCGCCGAGCATCCGGCGCGGCTGCTCGAGCTGTTCGCCTTGGCTGCGCGCGAGAAGCTCGAGATCCACCCCAAGGCGATGCGGGCAGCGACGCGCGACGCCAAGCTGATCGACGCGGTGCGCGACGACCTCGCCGCCAACGCTTTGTTCATGGTCGTGCTGACCAACCCCGACGCGCCCGACACGGTGCTGCGGTGGATGAACGAGGCCGGGGTGTTCGGGCGCTTCGTTCCCGACTTCGGCCGCGTCGTCGCGCAGATGCAGTTCGACATGTACCATCATTATACCGTCGACGAACATTCGATCCGCGCGATCGGGCTGCTGGCGGCGATCGAGCGCGGCGAGCTGGCCGACGATCATCCGCTGTCGACCGCGATCTTCCGCCAGGTGGCATCGCGCAACACGCTGTATGTCGCGGTGCTGCTGCACGACATCGCCAAGGGGCGCGGCGGCGATCACAGCGAACTGGGCGCGGAGATTGCGCTCAAGCTGGGGCCGCGGTTCGGGCTCGACCCGGCCGAAACCGAGACCGTGGCGTGGCTGGTGCGGCACCATTTGCTGATGTCGTCGACCGCCTTCAAGCGCGACCTCGCTGACCCCAAGACGATCGAGGATTTCGTCGGCCGGGTGCAGAGCCCGGAGCGGCTGCGGCTGCTGCTGATCCTGACCGTGGTCGACATCCGCGCGGTTGGGCCGGGGGTGTGGACCGAGTGGAAACGGGTGCTGCTGCGGACGCTGTTCGAGGCCGCCGAGGAGCGGCTGCGGCTCGGCCACAAGCAGCACGGGCGGTCGGACCTGGTGGCGGCGCGGCAAAGCGAGCTAGCGGCGGCATTGGGGTGGAAGGCGAGTGTCGCGCGGGCCCATGCGCGGCGGCTGCCCGACAGCTATTGGCTGGCCGAGCCGCTGCCGTGGCAGATCGCCAACGCGCGCCAGGTGGCGCTCGCCGAAGCGCAGATCGGAGGGGCGCGGACGAGCGTCGTCGCCGAGCATGACGAGGACGCCAATGCGACCCGGGTCAGCGTGTTCGCGCCCGACCGCGAGGGGCTGTTCTTCCGCATCGCCGCGGCGCTCGCCGGGGCCGGGGCAAGCATCATCGACGCGCGCATCCACACCACGCGGGACGGCATGGCGCTCGACAATCTGCTGGTGGTTGACGGGCAGGGCCGCGCTTATGCCGATCGGCGGATGCGCGGGCGGCTGGTGCGCGCGATCGAGGCGGCGCTCGACCGGGCGGACTTGCCGCGCATGCCCGAATCGCCGAGCGAGGCGCGCAAGTCGGCGTTCGCGGTGGCGCCGTCAGTGGCGGTGGCCGAGGCGGCCTCGACGCGCACCACGGTGGTCGAGGTCAATGCGCGCGACCGTCCGGCGCTGTTGGCACGGCTGGCCGGGGCGATCCACGAATGCGGCCAGCGCATCCACTCGGCGCATATCGCGACCTATGGGGAGCGCGCGGTCGACGTGTTCTATCTGACCCGCGGCGACGGCAAGAAACTGGCGCCGGGCGACATCGAATGCGTCCGCGCCGCCTTGCTCGACGCGGCGCGCGAGAAGGATTTGGCGAAGGTCGCCTGATCCCGAACAGCGAAGGGCCCCGCCGTTTCCGGCGAGGCCCTCGTTTAGCCAAGCAGTCGCTGCGCTTAGCCGCGCTCGCCTTCGGCCGGCGGCGGGGGCGGCGGAGGCGGCGGCACCGGGCACGACGCGGTCGCCTCGATCACCGTGCCGTCGGCGCAGGTCTGGGTGGCCGGCGGCGGCGGCGGCGGGGCCGGCGGCGCGACATATTCCGGAGCGGCGGCGCGGCTCGGGCCGAACTTGCCGCGCAGGGTGATGCCATAAGTGCGCGGGTCGGCAAGGAACGTCCCGAACAGCTGGTTGGAGCGGGTGTAGAAGCCCTGCTCGACCCCGCGCTGGGTGCCCGAGCCTTGGCCGAACGCGTCGAACGCGACCTGCTGGTAGTTCTTGTCGAGCAGGTTCTGCGCCCACAGCTCGACCGCCCAGGCGCGATCGGGGCCCTGGATGCCGACGCGCGCATTGAACACCGTGTAGCGCTTCTGGATCTTCTCGAGGTCGAGGTCCGAACCGGTGTTGAACTTGGTCTGGTGGCGGCCATCGATGTAGAACAGGGCGCGCAAGCCGTTGCCGGTAATCATCGGGTTGTAGGCGATCGCGCCGGTGGCGACGAACGCCGAGCTGTTCGAGACCCGGCGGCCGGGCAATTGGAACAGCGCATTGGTCAGCGGCCGGCCGCCGGCGCCGACCAGGTTCTTGCGGTACTTGGTGCCGACCATGGTGGCGCCGAGGTTGACGCTGAGGTCGGACATCGGCCGGGTAAACACCTCGATCTCGACGCCGCGGCTGCGCACGCCACGGCGAAGGTCGCCGTCGCAGCCACCGGTGGCGGGGTCGTTGTCGGTATCGGCGCCGTCGAGGTCGTCATCGCAGGCGTTGATGTTCTCGACGATGAACTTGGTCCCGTCGAAGGTGTTGAGCTGGAAGTTGTCGAACAGCTGGTTGAAGGCGGCGACGTTCACGTCGATGCCGCGGCCATTGTACTTGGCGCCGAGCTCGAACGCATCGTTGGTCTCCGGCTTGAACTGGAGATCGTCGAGGCTCGCCGTTGGCAGCACCGGCCCGGCGCTGCCGGGAAGCTGCTGGCGGGTGAGGCCGGCGCGGTCGAAGTTGAAGCCGCCGGCCTTATAGCCGCGCGAGTAGCTGGCGTAGGTCAGCAGATTATCGGTCGGCTTGTAGCTGAGCACGACGGTACCCGAGAGCTTGCTCTCGGTCTTCTTCGACCGTTCGGGATTGAAATCGCCGCCGGGCACGGCCGGGTTGAAGCACGGCAGGCGCTGGAGGCCGGCGAGCGACTGGAACGGCGCCGGCAACCCGCTCAGGGCAAGCGCGCGGCAGATCACATTGTCATCGGAGAACGACGCGTCGAGCGTCTTCTTTTCCCGCGTCCAGCGCGCGCCGACGGTGAGATCGAGCCGGTCGGTGATGGCGAAGATGTTGTGGGTGAACAGCGCGAAGTTGCGGCTCTCCTGATTGTAAAGGTCGTCCAGCCCGGCGCCATTGAGCGTCGCTGTCGGCAGGCCGAGCACCGCGGCGAGCGAGCCGAAACCGGGCCGGGCGGGGTTGGCGATCAGGACGCTCAGCAAGGGGATGCCGGCGCGCCGCGGGTCGCCAGGCGGAAGACCTTGCAGGAACGCGATTGTCCCCTGCACCACCGGCACGCTGATGCAGCTGCTCGCCGGGTCGGCCGACGGCGCCAGCGCGCTCGGCAGGACGGAGTTGATCAGCAGACAGTTGGCGAACCGCTCGTAATCCGAGCCGTATTCGAGGTTGTCGCGGACCTGCAGCTTCTCGTTGGCGTAATAGCCGCCGATCAGCCAGTCGAGCTTACCGCCGAAGGTCGTGCCCTGGAGGCGCGCTTCCTGGGTGAACGTCTTGAAGCGGTTGTAGGAATTGCCGTCGGGCGCGCGATGGAGGATGTCGAGGTTGTTGTAGTCGGCATCGGTGCCGCGGACCCATTTGTTGTAGCGGTAGGCGGTGATCGAGGTCAGCTCGGCGCCGCCGAAGTCGTAGATGACCTCGCCCGACAGGCCGCCGTCCTTGACGTCCGAATCATAGCCATAGCCTTCGGTCCAGCTCGCCTTGCGCTCATACGGATCGTCGTTGATCTCGGCGCCGAGCAATTCCATCAGCGGCTTGATCGTCGACGGCTCGCGGCCGTTGGCGGCGGTGAAGTCGCTCGCCGGCAGATAGGGCGCGGCGCAACATTGCTCGTCGCGCTTGGCATAGTCGGCGATCAGCCGGATCGAGAGGTCCTCGCTCGGCTGGAACAGCGTCTGGCCGCGCAGCAACCAGCGGTCGCGGTTATTGACTTCCTCGCCGGTAATCGAATTCTCGATGAAGCCGTCGCGCTTCATGTAGACGCCGTCGATGCGGGCCGCGATGGTCTCCGACAACGGGCCGGTGACGCCGACTTCAATGCGGCGGCTGTCGTAATTGCCGATGTCGATCTGGCCGTTGACCATGGTCTGGAAGCGCGGCTTGGCAGTAATCACCGAGATGATGCCGGCCGAGGCGTTGCGCCCGAACAAGGTGCCTTGGGGGCCGCGCTGGACCTCGATGCGGTCGCCCGGGCCGAGCTCGGTCAGGCCGACGCCGGTGCGCGAACGGTAGACGCCGTCGATGAACGTCGCGACCGAGCTTTCGAGGCCGGGGTTGTCGCCGACCGTGCCGATGCCGCGGATGCGGGCGACGCCGGCGCCGGCTTCGGACGAGGTCGACGACACCAGCAACGACGGGGACACCTGGATCAGCTGGCGGATGTCGTTGATGCCCGAATTCTCGAGCGTCTCGGCGGTCACCGCGCTGACCGCCAGCGGAACGTCGGACAAGGCCTCGTTGCGGCGGGTAGCGGTGACCACGATGTCGCCGGTCTGGGTCGACTGGTCGACCACCTGCTCGGTCGCCTGATTGTCGACCGCGGCCGCTTCGGCCGTGGCGCCATCGGTCGGCTGGGCAGTGCCCTGGTCAGTGTCGGTTTCCTGCGCGTGCACCGGAGTCGCAAGCGCAAACAGCCCTGCCGAAAGCAGCCAGACGGACTTACCCATGATGTTTCCTCTCCCCAACAGACAACCGCGCGGGCGCGGCGCCAATGGGCGAGGCTAATCCGAACGGGAGCGCAAGGAAAGCGGACGCAGCGCCTGTGCGACGACAATGCGACGGCGTTGCTGCAGAAATGCAACAGCGCCGAGAAAGGGCAAGGATTCCGTAACGGCAGGCGGCGCGGGCAAACCTACTTGGGCGCGAGCACCATCAGCATCTGGCGGCCTTCCATGCGCGGATGCGCCTCGACCTTGGCCAACTGCACGACCTGTTCCTGGACTCGCCGAAGCACCGCCATGCCCAATTCGCCGTGCGCCATCTCGCGCCCGCGGAAGCGCATCGTCACCTTGACCTTGTCGCCGTCCTCGAGGAACTCGACGACCTTCTTCATCTTGGTGTCATAGTCGTGGTCGTCGATGTTGGGACGCATCTTGATCTCCTTGATCTCCTGCGTCTTCTGCTTCTTGCGCTGCTCGTTGGCCTTTTTCTGCGCCTCATATTTGAAGCGGCCGATGTCGAGGAACTTGGCGACCGGCGGGTCGGCGTTGGGCGAAATCTCGACCAGGTCGAGACCGACGCCGGCGGCCTGCTCGATCGCTTCCCGAGTGTACATCACCCCGAGGTTTTCGCCGTTCTCGTCGATCACGCGCACCTTGGGGGCGCTGATGAACTCGTTGTAGCGGGGGCCGGTGAACTGCGGCGGCGTCTGCGGGCGGCGCGGATAAGGCGGGGGTATAGAGCGTCTCCAATGATTACACGTAGAAGCGCGCAGGTAGGCGCTTGAGCGGCGGATGAAAAGTGCGCGCGGGCGGTGCCGAGTCGTTTTTGGCGCCGCTGTGGCGGGGAGGCGTCAGGCGGTCAGCGCAGATCGGGCGGGACCGCCTCGGCGGCGATCATCGCGGCGGCCTCGTCGAGGGTCATCACTTTCTGGTGCTCGTCGCTGCCGAGGCGGCGCAGCGCGACGGTGCGCTCGTCGGCCTCGCGCTTGCCGACGACCAGCAGCAGCGGGACCTTGGCCAGGCTATGCTCGCGCACCTTGTAATTGATCTTCTCGTTCCTGAGGTCGGTCGAGACGCGGATGCCGCGGTCCTCGAGCGCGGCGGCGACTTCACGCGCATAATCGTCGGCGTCGCTGACAATCGTCGCGACCATCGCCTGGACCGGCGCCAGCCACAAAGGGAAGCGCCCGGCGTGATGCTCGATCAAGATGCCGATGAAACGCTCGAAGGTGCCGAGGATGGCGCGGTGGAGCATCACCGGGCGGTGCTTGGCGCCGTCCTCGCCGATGTAGGTCGCATCCAGTCGCTCGGGCAGCACGGTGTCGGTCTGCATTGTGCCGACCTGCCAGGTGCGGCCGATCGCGTCGGTCAGGTGCCATTCGAGCTTGGGGGCGTAGAAGGCGCCCTCGCCGGGCAGTTCCTCCCAGCCATATTCGGCCGTGTCGCGCCCGGCCGCCTTGACCGCATCGCGCAATGATTGCTCGGACCAGTCCCACATCTCGTCGGAGCCGAAGCGCTGGTCGGGGCGCAGCGCGAGCTTGATCGCGTAACTGTCGAAACCGAGGTCCTTGTAGACCGAGTCGAGCAGGTCGCAGAACACCCGCACCTCCTCGATCAATTGGTCCTCGCGGCAGAAGATGTGGGCGTCGTCCTGGGTGAACTGGCGCACGCGCAGGATGCCGTGGAGCGCGCCGTGCGGCTCGTTGCGATGGCAGCAGCCGAACTCGGCGAGGCGCAGGGGGAGGTCGCGGTAGCTGGTGATGCCCTGCTTGAAGACGAGCACGTGGGCCGGGCAGTTCATCGGCTTCAGCGCCATCATGTCCGAGGTGCCGGAGACAATCGGCGCGTCGTCGTCGACGCTGGGAATTTCGTCGGGGACGACGAACATGTTCTCGCGATACTTGCCCCAGTGGCCCGAGCGTTCCCACTGGCGTGCGTCCATCAGCTGCGGGGTCTTGATTTCGAGATAGCCGGCAGCGTCGAGGCGGCGGCGCATGTAGGCCTCGAGCGCGCGCCAGATGATGAAGCCGTTGGGGTGCCAGAACACGCTGCCGTGGGCTTCGGCCTGGAGGTGGAACAGGTCCATCTCCTGGCCGATCTTGCGATGATCGCGCTTGGCCGCTTCCTCGAGCCGCACGAGGTAGGCGTCGAGCTGCTTCTTGGTGAGCCAGGCGGTGCCGTAGATCCGGCTCAGCATCGGGTTCTTGGGATCGCCGCGCCAGTAAGCGCCGCTGACCCGGGTCAGCTTGAACGAATTGGGGTCGAGCTTGCCGGTCGAGGCGAGGTGCGGGCCGCGGCACAGGTCCATCCATTTGCCGTCGCCCTCTCCCGAGCGGTACATCGTGATCGCCTCGCCCTCGGGCAGCTCCATCACCCATTCGGCCTTGAAGCTCTCGCCCGATTTCTCGAAGAAATCGCGGACGTCGGCGCGGGTCCATTCCTCGCGGATCAGCGGCTCGTCGCGGGCGATGACGCGGCGCATCTCGGCTTCGATCGCGGGCAAATCCTCGTCGGTGAACGGGCCGCGGCCGGGGGCCGGCGCGAAATCGTAGTAAAAGCCGTCGTCGGTCGCCGGGCCGAACGTGATCTGGGTGCCGGGGAACAGGTTCTGCACCGCCTCCGCAAGGACATGCGCGTAATCGTGTCGGAACAGCTCGAGCGCGTCCTTTTCGTCGCGCGCGGTGACCAGAGCGAGGCTGGCGTCTCCGTCGAACGGGCGGTTCAAGTCGCGCAATTCGCCGTCGACGCGGGCGGCGAGCGCGGCCTTGGCCAGCCCCGGCCCGATCGCCGCGGCGACATCGGCCGGGGTCGAGCCCTCGGGCATTTCGCGCACCGACCCGTCGGGCAGCGCAATCTTGAACATCCTGGTCATCGTCGCGGCGCTCTAGCCGGGCATTGCCCGCGCCTCAACCGCGGCCTCGCTTGCAGGCGCCCGCCGCCGCTGGCAGGGCGCGAAGCGTGGACCAGCCCGCGCCCGCCATCTCGGTCATCATGCCGGCCTACAACCGTGCCGCCTCGATCGGCCGCGCAATTGACAGCGTGCTGGCGCAGGATTTTTCGGACTTCGAGCTGATCGTGGTCGACGATGGATCGAGCGATGGCACGGCGGAGGTGGTGGCGGCGGTAGCCGACCCGCGGGTGCGGCTGATCCGGCTCGACAAGAACGGCGGCGGCAATGCCGCGCGCAACCGCGGCATCGACGAGGCCCGGGCGCCGCTGCTCGCGTTCCTCGACAGCGACGATGCGTTCTTGCCGCACAAGCTCGGTTTCGCCGTTGCCTTCCTGCGCGACCGGCCCGAGATCGGCGTTCTGCTCGACAGCTTCGTCAAGACCTGGCCCGATCAGCCGGGGCGGCCCGACGAGTCGATGCGCAACGCGGTGCTCGACGACAATGAGGCGGTGCTCGAGGCGCTGTTCACGCGCAGAATATGGAAGGCGACGCCGGCGATTACGGTGCGGCGCGCAGTCGCGATCCGCGCCGGGCGGTTCGACGAGGGCCTCAAGCGGCGCCAGGATTTCGATTTCATCGTGCGCCTCGCCGCGGCCGGGCGCTGCGCGACGACCGACGAGGTGCTGTGGACCAAGAGCGCGACCAGTGATGCGATCTCGGCCGACCTCGATTCGTTCATCGGCTCGGTGCTGCAGTTTCATCAGCGCCACCCAGCCTATCTCGCCAACCCGGCGTACCGCCGCGGCCTCGCGCTCGACCTCGCGCGCCATTTCAAGCGGCTCGCCAAGCGCCGGCGGGGGGTGAAGTTCTTGCGCGACCTGGCGCCGCTGGTGCGCGCGTTCGGACTGCCGACGGTGGTCAAATTGCTGCGTGACGGGCGGCGCGAGCTGGAGGCGCACCGGACGCATCGCCGCGCCAGCCGGCGGAACTAGGCGGCGGGCAGCGGCTGGGTCTTGGGCAGCGGGTCGAAGTCGCGGGTGGCGACGCTGACCAACTGGCCGAGCAGGACGACGAGGTAGAACGACAGCGAGATCGCCATCGCGAACGGCTTTTGCCAGCGGGGTAGGTCGACCTGGTCGCCCTTGCGGAGGATATTGCGCCACGAGCGTTTGAGCTTCCGCGCGAAATAGCGCAGCGCATAAGCGAGCCGCGCGGGCCGCGTTTTGGCGCCGCCGTGGAAGCCCTGGAAATCGCTGTCCATGCCGCCGGTCCACGCCCGCCAGGCGAGGAATTTGACCCCCGGATGGGGCGCGTGGATGACCATCGCGTCGGCGGTGTGGACATATTTGTGGCCTTGCGCGGTCACGCCCTGGAGCCAGAACACGCATTGCTTCTTGAACGCCTGGAGATCGGGGAACGGGTGGGCGCGGAAGAAATCGGTTCGCACCGCGCAATTGTTGACGTGGATCTTGGTGCGCTTGATGGTCTTGGCGCGCTCGCCCTTCAAGTTGAACACCCAGCTCAGCGCCATGGTTTTCGACAGCAGGTCCTTGTAGCCGAGCACGGTGAAGCCCCCGACGACCATCACTTGCGGGTCGGCGAACGGCTGGAGCAAATGGGCGAGCCAGCCGGGTTGCGGGGCGGCGTCGCTGTCGACCATTACCGTCAGGTCGGTGTTCGAGCGCGCGATGCCGAAATTTTTGAGCTTGTAGTAACTGAGTCCCTCGGTCGGCACGACTTCGAGATCCGCGGTCTCGCGCAGCCCGGGCGCGACGCGGTCAACCACGCGATCGATGGTGCCGGCCGGGACCGCGCTCGAATCGTACAGGTACATCACGCGCGGCTTGGCCGGCAGGCGGTCGGCGACCGAGCGCAGTTCGCGCTCGAGCGCGGCCATCGCGGCGTCGGTCCAGTCGTCGGCGACGTCGATCGCATTTTCCCATTCGATGACGAAGGTCACGGCTGGCAGCTTGGCGGCGGTTGGCGGCATGGGCGCGATTTAGGCTGCAATGCGCGGCATCTCAAGGAGCCGCGCGTCGAGTGATCGCGTGGCACGTTAGTAAAGGTCGCTTGACATGCTCGGAATGAGACTGTAAAGCTTCCTTTCCTCAATGGATAGGAAACTTTACATGGCAGCCTCACGTTTGGCCCAACGCCGTTATGTCCTGCGGGTTGCGGTGGCGACCGCCTTTTATCTCGTCACGCTGGCGCTTGCCCTGCGGGTGGTCGGCGGCGGGCTTGTCGAGGGGCCCGCAGCCTATGTGCTCGCGATCCTCCCGGGGCTGTCCATCGTCGGCATCTTCTGGGCCTTTGCGCGCCTGCTGATCGAGGAGACCGACGAGTATCGCCGCCTGCTGCTGGTCGGCCAGTCGCTGATCGCCACCGCTTTCACTCTGTCGGTCGCCACCGTGTGGGGCTTTCTCGAGAATTTCGGCCTGGTCGCCCATGTCGACGGATTCTACATCGCCGTGCTGTGGTTCGTCGGGCTCGGGGTCGGCTCGCTCTACAACCGCCTGACGCTGGGTGACGATGCCGGCGGCTGCGGCACCGACGCGTGAACAATCGCCTCAAGGTGCTGCGCGCCGCGCGCGACTGGAGCCAGTCCGACCTCGCCGCCAAGCTCGAGGTGTCGCGCCAGAGCGTCAATGCAATCGAGACCGGGCGCTACGACCCGTCGCTGCCCCTCGCGTTCCGCATCGCCGAGCTGTTCGGCCTGGCGATCGAGGACGTCTTCACCTCCCCCACCCGCCACAGTTCGAAAGCGATTTAGTCCGCCAGCCCCGCGGCGATGATCGCTTCGGCGCGGGCGAACAGGGCGGGGTCGACCCTGGCGCCGGACGCCGCGGCGTTCTCCGCCACTTGCTGCGGCCGCGAGGCGCCGATGATGGCGGAGGCGACGTTGGGCTCGCGCAGCACCCACGCCAATGCGAATTGCGGCATGGTCAGCCCGGCTTCGGCGGCGAGCGGTTTTAGCGCCTGCACCGCGCGCAGCAGCTTGGGCTGCATCAGCCGGTCCATCCAGCCGCCCATCTCCTCGCTGGTGGCGCGGGTGCCGGCAGGCGGGGGCCGATCCGGATCATATTTGCCGCTGAGCACGCCCTGGCCGAGCGGCGACCACACGATCTGCGAGATGCCGTTGGCCGCGCACAGCGGGATGACCTCGGACTCTGGCTCGCGCCAGATCAGCGAATATTGCGGCTGGCTGGAGACGAATTTGGTGACATCGGACAAGTCCAGCGCGGCCTGGATGCGTTCGGCGGGCCATTCGGAGAAGCCGATGTAGCGCACCTTGCCGCTGGCGACGGCGCGGGTCAGCGCCTCCATCGTCTCTTCCAGCGGCGTGTGATCGTCGTAGCGGTGGCACTGGTAGAGGTCGACGAAATCGGTGTTGAGCCGCGCCAGCGACGCGTCGAGCTGCTTTTCGATTTGCGAGAGCGACAGGCCCTGGTCGCGCTCGCTCATCGGGAAGAACACCTTGGTGGCGAGGATGTAGCTGTCGCGCTGCCGGGTGGCGAGCGCTTCGCCGAGGAACGTCTCGGCGGCGCCGCGGCCGTAGACGTTGGCGGTGTCGATGAAGTTGATGCCGGCGTCGAATGCGGCGTCGAGGCAGGCTTGGGCGGCGTCCGCCTCGACCCCGACGCCGTAGGTCAGCCACGAGCCGAGGGAGATTTCCGAGACCTCGAGGTCGCTGTCGCCAAGCCGTCGGTAGTGCATTGGAAAAGGCCTCCTCGTCCACGGCTCCAACCGGCGCCGGGCGCCGCTGTTCCGTGAGCCGCGGGCAAGGAGGCCGGAGTCGCCTACATCAAATAATCGCCGTGCGGCAGCAGCTGGTCGGTCAAATGGGCGCCGCCGAACCGCGCGAAGCCGGCGCTGTCCGCCGCGCTTACCGCGCCGATCCCGTAGGAATAATATTGCACGCCATCGACGGTTACCGTGCCCGCATAGCGCAGCGAGGTGACGGTGCCGCCGTCACCGGTGTTAACCGCCAGCTCGCTCGATCTGAACAGGTCGAGCTGGTTGTCGGCGCCGAACGGGATGACGCCGTCACTGTTGGCGTCGGCCAGCTGGACGGTGGTCAGCACGCGGTCGCCGCGGGTGAAATCGGTGATGGTGTCGAACCCGGTTTCGCCGCGATTGTCGAAGATGAAACTGTCGCCGCCATTGCCGCCGGCGAGCGTGTCGTTGCCGCCATCGCCGATCAGCACGTCGTTGCCGTTGCCGCCATTGAGGCTGTCGTTGCCGCCGTCGCCGTCGAGCGTGTCGTTGCCGTTGCCGCCCGCCAGGCTGTCGTTGCCCGAGCCGGCGCGGGCGCGGTCGTTACCGTTGCCGCCGGTCAGCGCTTCGTTGGCGGCGCTGCCGAACAAAGTGTCGTTGCCGTTGCCGCCGGTGAGGAACGGGTCGTCGACGAACATCGCGAGCAGCTGGCCCGGCTCGACCGTCGCCGGGTTGCCGTTGGGGGCGTGGATTTGGGCGTCGAGGAGGTAGGCCTGGGTGTCGGCATCGCCGAGCATGTCGCTGACATCGATCACGCCCGAGCTTTCCTCGTCCTGGGTGATGAAGCCGGGCGCACCGGGGGTGAACTGCCCCGGGTCGAACTGGGCAATCTCGCTCAGCGTGTCCGACGCGATGTCATATTCCCAGATGCGCGCCAGATACGGCTGGTTGCCGGGATCCTCCTGAAGGATGATGCGGCCGTCGCTGATCGTCATATTATCGAACATGCGCTGGCCTTCGCTGCCGTCGAGCACGGCCTCGATGGTGCCGCCGGCCTGCGGGTTGGCGATGTCGTCGAAGGTCGCCTTGTACAGCCGCGAGTTGCCGGTGAAGCTGTTGGTGGTGACGAAGTAGAACGTGTTGGGATTGTCGGGGTCCCACTGGCCGTCCTCGGGGCGGAGGAAGCCGGTGACGCCCTCGGCATCGCTTTCGGTTTCGATCTGCGCGCCGGTCATTCCGCTGACGTCGCCGCCGGCGCCGATCTCCTGCAGCGTGAAGGTGCCGTTGGCGGGCGCGCCGTTGACCTCGTCGGTGATCCCAGTGACCTTCAAGCCGAATAAGTCGCCGCCGACCAGGCCGGCGCGCTCGACGACATTGCCGGTCGCCTGCTTCTGCCCGATGTAGAAATAGACCTGGCCGCCGGTGACGTCGTCGGTGACCGCGACGATCGTCTGGCTCTGCGCGAACGGGTTGGCGATCGCATTTTCGTAGGACAGGTTGCCGAGCGAGGCGAGCTCGTAGGCAGTGCCCGAGTCGGGGCCGGTCAGCACGGTGGCGAAGGCGCGGCCCTCGGGCCCGGTTTCCTCGCCGGTCAGATAGATCAAGTCGCTGGTGCCGAGCCCGCTCGCGGCGTTGAAGTAAGCGGTTTCCGCGGCGAGATCGCCCGAGCAGAAGCGGGCGAAGGCGGTGGTGCCGGAGACGAAGCTGTCGGTGGCGTCGTTCCACAGCTGGACCGACTGGATGAGGTCGTCGGAGGCGACGATCTCGAGCGTCGATGAATCGAGCACCAGGCGGTCGATGTAGGCGCCGGTCGAGCCATGGTCGCGGACCAGGCCGGAAGCCGCCGGCAGCTCGTGGTTGACCAGCACGGTGATCGTGCCGTCGCCATTGTCGTAGGCGCCGAGGCCGTCGGGGATCCCGCCGAACACGCCGCCGCCGATCAGCGCGTCGCCGACGGTGACCAGCGAGACGAAGCGGACATTGGGTTCGGAGGCGAGGATGTAGGGGGCGGTTGAGGACGAAGGACCGGTCGGCATGCGTTTACTCCCGTGCTGGATGCAAAGCGGGGCTTAGGCGCGCTCGGTTGCAGTTTCGGGGAGGCTCGATGTCAGTCGCAAGACTCACGCCCAACTGAGCAATTTGCTAGGCCAGTGCGATGAACGACGCCGCGCCTCCGCTGCAATTTGTTTCCTCGACATCGGGTGCGCGCTTGGCTGTCCGCGAGCGTGCCGGGGCCCAACCGACATTGCTGTTCCTGCCCGGCTATGCGTCGGACATGGCGGGCGCCAAGGCGCTGGCGATCGACCGCTTCGCGGCGGAGCGCGGGCTGGCGCTGCTGCGCTTCGATTATTCGGGCACCGGCGAATCGGACGGGCGGTTCGTTGACGGCACGCTCGACCGCTGGCTGGCCGAGGCGCTGCTGATAGCCGACACGCTGACCGCCGGGCCGCTGGTGGTGATCGGCTCGTCGATGGGCGGCTGGCTCGCGCTGCACCTCGCGCTGCTTCGGCCGGATCGTGTGCGCGCTCTGGTCGGCATCGCCGCCGCGCCCGATTTCACCGACTGGGGGTTCGGCGCGGACGAGGTGGCCGAGCTCGAGCGCAGCGGGCGGCTCGAGCGCAAGGGCCAGGCGACGACGGCGGCGTTCTGGCGCTCGGGGCAGACACTGCGGTTGCTCGGCGCGCCGATCGCGATCGACTGCCCGGTGCGGCTGGTCCATGGCGAACTCGATCGCGACGTGCCGGTCGATGTCGCGATGCGCCTGGTCGAGCGATTGCGTTCAGCCGATGTCCAGCTCAACATCATCAAGGGCGGCGGGCACCGGCTGTCGGAACCGCGCGAGATCGCCGCGATCCTGCGCGCCGTCGCCGAATTGGTGGAGCTGTCATGATCGCCGTCTTGTTTGCCGCCGCGCTTGCCGCCCAGGCCCCCGCCGCGCCGCTTCCAGCTCCCGCCACCTGCGTCGAGGGGCGAGGGGTGGAGAGCGCGACTTGCCGCGCCACCCAAGCCGCCAACGGCGGTCGGTTTGCCGAGGCGGCGGGGGCGTTCGAGGAGGCGGCGACGCTGTCGATGGCAGTCAGCGCGACGGTCGGCGACGCGCGCGCCGACAAGCTGCTCGCCGCCGCCGGCAACATGTGGATCGCCGCCAACGAGCCGGGCAAGGCGGCGCTCGCGCTCGACCGCGCGCTGGCCGGCAGCGGGCTCGCGCCATTGCAGCGCGGCGAAGCCCTGCTCGACCGCGCCCGCGCCGCCGAAGCGCAAGACGACCTCAAGACCGCGCGCGCCAAGGTCAGCGAGGCCGAAGCGAGCATCGCCGCCGACCCCTTCCTGTGGTATTTCTCGGCGGCGCTGGCGATCCGCGAGAACAACCCCGCCGCGGCCAAGATCGCGATCGGACGCGCGCTGGCGCTGGCCCCGAGCGATCCGACCATATTGTTCGAGGCGGGCCATGTCGCCCATGCCGCCGGCGACGAAGCGCAGGCGCGCCATTACTGGAGCCAGGCCGACCGCTTCGACACCAACGGCGCGATCGGCAAGGCGGCGCGCGAGGCGCTGCTGCTGCTCGCCCCGCAGCCCGCCGACGGCGCCGCCGGCCCGCCCCAGAAGCCCGCCGACGCGCAACCGAAACCCGCCCAATGAAATTCCTCCACGCCATGCTGCGGGTGTCCGACCCGGCCGCCGCGATCGCCTTTTTCGAGCTGCTCGGGCTCAAGGAACGGCGCCGCCACGACGTCCCCCAGGGTCGCTTCACTTTGATCTTCCTCGGCGTGCCGGGGGACGACGGGGGCGAGGTCGAGCTGACCCATAATTGGGACGAGGGCGGATATGCCGGCGGGCGCAACTTCGGCCATCTGGCGTATGAGGTCGACGATATTTACGCCACCTGCCGGCGCCTGCAGGACGGCGGGGTGACGATCGCCCGCCCGCCGCGCGACGGCCGCATGGCGTTCGTCCGCTCCCCTGACGGCATTTCGATCGAGCTGCTGCAAAGCGGCGAGGCCAAGGCTCCGGCCGAGCCGTGGGCGTCGATGGCCAACACGGGCGAATGGTGAGCGGCTGGCCGGACCAAAGGTTCGTCCAGCTCGCCGGGCCGGAGCATCCGATCATCCAGGCCCCGATGGCCGGCGCGGGCGGGGTTGAGCTGTGCGTCGCGGCGTTCGGCGGCGGGGCGGTCGGCTCGCTGCCGTGCGGAATGCTGTCGCCCGACCAAGTGCGGGAGCAAGTCGCCGCGGTTCGCGAGCAAGTGGCGGGGCCGATCAACCTCAATTTCTTCTGCCATACGATGCCGGCCGCGGGCGACGACCGCGCGTGGCGCGCCCTGCTCCAGCCTTTTTATGACGAGTTCGGAGTTGCCGGTGATGCTGGCCCGGACGCGCTGCGGCTGCCGTTCGACGAGGCGATGTGCGCGGTGGTTGAAGAGCTGCGCCCGGCCGTCGTCAGCTTCCATTTCGGCCTCCCCGACGCGCCGCTGATGACCCGCGTCAAGGCCGCCGGGGCGATAGTATTGGGCTGCGCGACGAGCGTTGCCGAGGCGCGCTGGCTCGAACAGCGCGGGGTCGATGCGGTGATCGCGCAAGGGTTCGAGGCCGGCGGCCATGCCGGGCGGTTCCTCGGCGGCGGCCCGGCCGAGGCGCTGTCGCTGTTCGCGCTGGTCCCGCAGGTCGCCGATGCGGTCGCCGTGCCGGTGATCGCCGCGGGCGGGATCGCCGACGGGCGCGGGATCGCGGCGGCATTCGATCTCGGCGCGAGCGCGGTCCAGCTCGGCACCGCCTTCCTCCACGCGCCCGAAGCGCGGATCAGCGACGCGCATCGCAGCCGGCTAGGCGACGGGGGGACGGTGTTCACCAATCTGATGACCGGCGGTTTGGCGCGGGGTTTGCGCGGGCGATTGATCGACTCGCTCGGGCCGGTGCGGACCGAGGCTCCGCCCTACCCGCTGGCCGCCGCAGCGCTGGCGCCGATCCGGGCCGCGGCCGAGAAGCGAGGCGAGTACGGGTTCGGGCCGATGTGGGCGGGGCAGTCGGCGCCGCTCGGCCGCGCGCTGCCGGCGGCCGAGCTGGTCCGCACGCTCGCCGCCGAAGCGCTGGCGATTATCGGGCGGCGCGCCTAGGCTCCGCGGCCATGGAAATCGTCGCCGTCCCCGTCTTCACCGACAATTATATCTGGCTGGTCCACGACGCGGCGAGCGGGGAGACCGCGGTGGTCGACCCCGGCGACGGCGCCCCGGCGCTGGCCGAAGCCGAGCGGCGCGGGTGGACCATCGGGCAAGTGTGGAACACCCACTGGCACCCCGACCACACCGGCGGCAACTTGGCGGTCAAGCAGGCCACGGGGTGCCTGGTGCTCGGCCCGGCGACCGAAAACATCGCGGGAATCGACATCAAATTGGGCGAAGGCGACGAGCTGCGGCTGGGCGACCAGGTCGGCCGGGTGATCGAGATCCCGGGGCACACGCTGGGCCATATCGCCTTGGTGTTCGATGAGGCGAACGTGGCGTTCGTCGGCGACACCTTGTTCGCGATGGGCTGCGGGCGGTTGTTCGAGGGCACGCCGCAGCAGATGTTTTCTTCACTTTCCAAGCTCGCCGCGCTGCCCGCAGACATGCAGCTTTATTGCGGGCACGAATATACGCTGGCCAATGCGCGCTTTGCCGCGCACGCCGAGCCGGGCAATGCGGCGGTCGCCGAGCGGCTGGCGCGGACCGAGGAGCTGCGCGCGGCCGGAACGATCACGCTGCCCACCAGCGTTGCCGAGGAGCGCGCCACCAACCCGTTCGTGCGCGCCGGCGATTGGGAGGATTTTGCCCGGCTGCGGGCGGCGAAAGACAGCTTCCGTTAAGCTTGATGGGAGCCATGCTGGACGCGTAATGATTGACCTTCGAAGGAGGTTCGCGATGCGCAGCTTGCTCCTGATTTCGGCCGCCGCGGCGGTCTCGCTCGGCGCCTGCACCACGGCGCCCCAGCCCGAGACGCGCAGCGCCAAGGCCGAGGCCCATTTGCAAAAATTGCTCGCCGGCAAGGTCGCCGGCCCGCCGGTTTCCTGCCTGCCCAGCTACAGTTCGCGCGACATGGTGGTGATCGACGACAACACCCTGGTATTCCGCGCCGGCAGCGGGCGGGTCTACCGCAACGATCTGATGGGCGGCGGCTGCTCGCAGCTTGGCGGCGGTTTTTATTCGCTGTTGACGCGGTCGTCGGGCTCGGGCCTGTGCCGCGGCGAAATCGCCGAGGTGGTCGACGTGTCCAACGGCATCACCGTCGGCAGCTGCGTGATCGGCGACTTCGTGCCGTACACCACGCCGCGCGGCTGATTGGCCGCCGGTCTCAAGCCGACCGATTACTTGCCGTAGAGCGCCTCTAGCCGCTCGGCGTAGACTTGCTTGAGGACGTGGCGGCGGATTTTCATCGATGGGGTGAGCTGCTCGTTGTCGGTGGTGAACGGCTCGTCGGCGAGGATGAAGCGGCGCACTTTCTCGATTACGCTGACCTCGGCGTTGACGCGGTCGACCGCCTTCGACAGCCGCTGCTGGAGATCGGGCGCGGCGGCGAATTCGGGCTCGGGAACGAGCACCGCGACGAGGTGCGGGCGGCGGTCGCCGAACACCATCGCCTGGGCGATCTCGGGCTGCAGCGTCAGCATCCCCTCGACCCGCTGCGGCGAGACATTGTCGCCCTTGTCGTTGACGATCAGATCCTTCTTGCGGTCGGTGATGACGATGCGGCCGCGCGCATCGAGATGGCCGACGTCGCCGGTCGCCAGCCAGCCGTCCTGGAGGACTCGCGCGGTCTCCTCCGGGTTGCGCCAATAGCCATGCATGACGAGCTCGCCGCGGACCATGATCTCGCCGTCCGCGGCAATGCGCACTTCGGCGTCCTTCACCGGCGGGCCGACGCTGTCCATGCTGACCCCGGCGCGCGGGCGGTTGCAGCTGATCACCGGCCCGGCCTCGGTCTGGCCGTAGCCCTGGAGCACGGTGAGGCCGAGCGAATGGAAGAATTGCCCGACCTCGGGGTTGAGCGGCGCGCCGCCCGACACCATCGCCTTGATCCGGCCGCCGAACTTGGCGCGCACCTTGCGGCGCAAGGTCAGCGAGAGAATGCCGTCCATCGGCCAGTCCCACGGCTTGAGCGAGCCGCGCAGGCGGTTGCCGCCGATCGACAAGGCTCGGCGCAGCAGGTGCTTCGATACGCCGCCGCTCTTGTCGATGGTTTTCAAGATGCGCGCGCGGAGCATTTCGAACAGGCGCGGCACGACCACCATGATGGTCGGGCGCACCTCCTCGATATTGGCGGCGAGTTTTTCGAGGCTCTCGGCGTAATAGATTTGCGCGGCGAGCCCGACCGGGAAGTGCTGGCCGCCCGAATGCTCGTAGGCGTGGCTGGCGGGGAGGAATGACAGGAAGCTCTCATCGCCCCAGCCGAAATCGCTCGAGATGATGTCGGTGCAGCCGGCGATGTTGGCGAGGATCGAACCGTGGTGCTGGCGCACCCCGCGCGGGGCGCCGCCGGTGCCGCTGGTGTAGATGATGCAGGCGAGGTCGCCGCGGCCGATCTGGGCCATGCGCGCCTCGAGCGCGGCCACGTCGGGGGCGCCGGCGACCAGCTCGGCCAAATGGTGGAATGCGACTTCGTCCGAGGCCTGGCCGGTGCGCACGTCGTCGATGCCGATGACATGCTTGCACTCGGAGGAAAACAGCACCGCGGGGATCAATGGCTTGGCCAGCTTGGCGGTCGAGACGACCACCGCCTTGGCGCCAGAATTACCGAGGATGTGGCCGTGATCGCGGGTGGTGTTGGTGGTGTAGGCTGGCACCGTGACGCAGCCCGCGGCCATGATTCCGAGATCGGCGATCAGCCACTCGGGGCGGTTCTCGCTGACCAGCATGACGCGGTCGCCGGGCTCGAGCCCGAGGCGCTTGAGGCTGTCGGCGAGCGCGGCGACCTGGCGGCGCGCTTCGGCCCAGCTGATCGATTGCCACGCGCCGTCCCGCTTGGCCCACAGGAACGGAGCGTCGCCCTTGGCCGCGGCGCGGGTCAGGAACATCGACACGAGGTTGGGGAAATGTTCGAGTTGCTGCGCCATTTTCTGTTTCCCCCCAGGCTTCAGTCGCCGAGCGCGACGCCTTCGCTGCGCGGGTCGGCGGCGCCGATGCGACGGCCGGCGACGAACTCGATGGCGTTGGCCTTGAACGACGGCTCGCGCGGCTCGACGATCGGATGGCCGAGCGCGCGCAAGGCCGGGATCATCGCCTCGAGGCTGGTGCCGCGCTCGACGAACAATGTGTCGCCGGGGGCATAGACCACGGGCAGCGCAATCGCCTGTTGCGCGCTCAGCCGCCAGTCGATGACGCCGATGATCGCCTTGGCGACCTGGACGATGATCGTCGCGCCGCCCGCCGCGCCGACCGCGAGGCGGGGCCGGCCGTCGGGGCCGTAGACGATGGTCGGCGCCATCGAGCTGCGCGGACGCTTGCCGGGCTCGACGCGGTTGGCGACCGGGCGGCCGTCGCGCTCGGGGACCAGGCTCAAATCGGTCAGCTCGTTGTTGAGGTAATAACCGTTGACCATCAGTCCCGAGCCGAACGCGCTTTCGATGGTCGAGGTCAAGGAGGCGATATTGCCGAACCGGTCGGCGGCGACGAAGTGCGAGGTGCCGTTCTCGGCGGGGGTCAGGCCGGCGGTGACGCGCGGCGCGCCGACGGGGTTGCCCGGAGCGATGTTGGCGATGGCACGGTCGGGGGCAATCAACGCCGAGCGCGCGGCGAGGTAGCCGGGGTCGATCAGCCCGGCGACCGGGACCGGCTGGAAATCGGGATCGGCGAGGAAGCGGTCACGGTCGGCGAAGGCGAGGCGGGTCGATTCGGCAAACAGGTGCCAGGCGGCAGGCGAGGCGGGGCCGAGCGCGGCGAGGTCGAACCGCTCGAGCTGTTTCAAAATCGCGAGGACGGTGGTCGCGCCCGACGACGGCGGGCCCATGCCGCAGATGCGGTGGGCGCGGTAGGTGCCGCACACCGCGGGGCGCGGCTTGGCGTCGTAGGCGGCGAGATCGCCGGCAGTCATTGCCGACGGGTTGCGCGGGGCGGCGTTGACCGCAGCGACGATCGCCTGCGCATTGGGGCCGACGTAAAAGGCGTCGGGACCGGTCGTGGCGAGGCGCTCGAACAAGGCTGCGAGCGCGCGGTTGCGGACGATGGTGCCGACGGGGAGCGGGTTGCCGTTGGCGCCGTAGAACAGGCCGCGGGCCTCGAGCGACAGCGCGCCTGTTTCCCGATAGCGGCCGAGCGCGCGATGGAGGCGCGGGGTGATCGCGAAACCGTCGCGGGCGAGTTTGATCGCGGGGGCGAACAAGGTGCGCCAGTGGACCCGGCCGAGATCGCGGTGGGCGAGCGCCATCAGCCGCACATTGCCGGGGACGCCGACGCTCTTGCCGCCGGGAATCGCTTCGTCGAACGAGAGCGGCTGGCCGTCCTTGAAGAACCACGTCCCGGTGGCGGCCATCGGCGCGGTCTCGCGGCCGTCGTAGCTGGTCACCGCACCGCGCGGGTCGCCGTGGACGAGAAAGCCGCCGCCGCCGATGCCCGAGCTTTGCGGCTCGACCACGGTCAGCGCGAGCAAGGTGGCGAGCGCGGCGTCGGTCGCGCTGCCGCCCTGGCGCAGGATTTCAATTCCGGCCGCGGCCGCGCGTGGATCGGCGGCGCTGACCATTCCCGTTTCGAGAGTCGGCGGGGGGAGCGGTGCAGGCTGGGCGAGCGACGGCGTGCGCGCGCAGGCGGCAAGCAGGACGGCAGCGAGCAACGGCACGAAACGCAAACGCATCGGGCGGGGCTACTCGCTCCCCACGGCGTCGGCAATGCTGGCGAAGCCGGCGCGCTCGAGGCGCTTGGCGAGCCCCGCGGCGATGCGCGCGGCGAGGCCGGGCCCGGCGTAGACCATCGCGCTGTACAGCTGGACCAGGCTGGCCCCGGCGCGGATGCGGTGCCACGCGTCGTCGGCCGACGCGATGCCGCCGACCCCGATCAGCGGCAGCGCGCCGCCGCCGACGCTGCGGAAGCGGCGCAGCGCGTCGAGCGCGAGATCCTTCAGTGGCGCGCCCGACAGGCCGCCGGCCTCGCTGGCGAAGCGCGACTTGAGCGGCGGGCGCGAGACAGTGGTGTTGGCAACGATCAGCGCGTCGACGCCGTGATCGAGCGCGGCGCGGGTAATCCGCGCATGGTCGCCCTCAGCGAGGTCGGGCGCGACTTTCAAGAACAATGGCGGGCCTCCAACCAGCCTCGCGTCGCGCACCGCGGCGAGCAATTCGGCGAGCGCGCCGGCATCCTGCAGCCCGCGCAGGCCGGGCGTGTTCGGCGACGAGATGTTGACCGTCAGATAGTCCGCGACGGGCGCCATCGCACGCACCCCGGCGGCGTAATCGGCGATGAAGTCAGGGCTATCCTTATTCGCTCCGACATTGACACCGACCACCCCGCGCGCGCGGTCGCGCCGGGCAAGACGAGCCAGCGCCGCCGCCTGGCCGCGGTTGTTGAAGCCCAAGCGGTTGATCACGGCCTGGTCCGCTGCGAGGCGGAACAGGCGTGGCCTGGGGTTGCCGGGCTGGGCGCGCGGGGTCAGCGTGCCGACCTCGACGAACCCGAAGCCCAGTCCCAGCATCGCGTCGGCTACCTCGCCGTCCTTGTCGAACCCGGCGGCGAGCCCGACCGGCGAGGGGAAGCCGAGCCCAGCGATGCTGGTCGTCAACGCCGGCGCAAAGGTGGGCGGGCTGCGACCCGGCAGCAGCTTCAACGCGGCGATCGTCGCGCGGTGTGCGCGCTCGGCGTCGAGGGTGAAAACCAGCGGCCGGAGTAATCTGAAAATCGCCATTCATCCCGTCGTTGGTCGAAGAGTTGCCGGTGCAGCCTTGAGCCGGGGCCTGCGTTTGTTCAAGGAGAACGCAGGTGCCGGATCAAGTCCGACATGACGAAAACGAGGGAATAACTGTGAAGCGCATTCTGCTTGCCTCGACCATCCTGCTGTCTGCTTGTGCGACCAATCGCGTCGATCCGCTGGTGCAGCCGCCGCCGATCGAGGCCGCCGAGGCCGCCGCGCCGGCGGTGTCGACCATCCCCGCCAAGAATGCCGAGCTTGCGGCGTTCTTCGACGAGGTCGACAAGGCCGAACTGGCGCTGTCGCCGTTGTCCAAGGCCTATCGCGCGATCAAGGACGGCGATTATGGCAAATGGGACGAGGTCGGCGAGGCCGCGGCGGTCGCCGAGCGCGAGCTCGGGCGGCGCAACGTGGCTGCGCTTAAACAACGCTTCGATCGCGCCAAACTCTCGCCCGACGACCAGCTCAGCTACGATCTGTTTCTCTATCGCGACGCGCGCGCCGAAGCGATCTTCCCGTACCGCCGCCAGGCCTATCTGTTCGACCAGATGAACGGCGCCCAGAGCGAGGGACCGGCGATCCTCATCAACATCCACGCGGTCGACACGGTGGCCGACGCCGAGGCCTATGTCGCGCGGCTGTCGGCGATGGCGCGCTACCTCGACCAGTCGGTAACCGAGGCCGAGGCGCGCGCGGCGCTCGGCACGCTGCCGCCCAAATGGGTGTTCCCGTACGTCATCGCCGACTCCAAGAACGTCATTTCCGGCGCGCCGTTCGACCGCGGCGCGGACAGCGCGCTGTGGGCCGACTTCAAGGGCAAGGTCGGCAAGCTCGATGCCGACGCGGCAACCAAGGCGCGGCTGCTCGAGGCGGGCAAGGCGGCGCTGCTCGACGACGTCCGTCCGGCCTTCCGCCGGGTCATCGCGACAATGGAAAGGCAGCACCGCGCGGCGGGCACCGACGACGGCATCTGGCGGTTCGCCAATGGCGCCGAGCAATATCAGGCGCTGCTGCGCTTCTACACCACCACCGCGCTGACCGGCGACGAGGTGCATGCGCTGGGGCTGGCGCAAGTGGCGCGGATCCACGGCGAGATGAGCGCGATCAAGGACCAGGTCGGGTTCGCCGGGACGCTGCAGCAATTCTTCGCGCACATGCGCGACGGCAAGCAATATTATTACCCCAACACGCCAGCCGGCCGGCAGTCCTACCTCGACGAGACCGCCAAGGCGCAGGCGCAGGTCCAGGCGCAGCTGCCGCGCTACTTCGGGCGGCTGCCCAAGACCGCCTTGCTGATCAAGGCGGTCGAGCCGTTCCGCGAGAAGAGCGCGGGCAAGGCGTTCTACCAGGACCCGCCGCCCGACGGCTCGCGCCCCGGCACCTATTACGTCAACCTCTACGACATGAAGAACATGCCTTCGACCGAGGTCGAGGCCTTGTTCTGCCACGAGGGCATTCCCGGCCACCACCTCCAGGGCGCGCTGCTGAGCGAGCTCGGCAAAGGCGAGGTGCCGCCGTTCCGCCAGTTCTCGGGCTATACCGCGACCGATGAAGGGTGGGGGCTGTACGCCGAGAAATTGTGCAAGGAGATGGGGCTCTACACTGACCCGTATCGCGACTTCGGGCGGTTGCAGCTCGAGTTGCACCGGGCGATCCGGCTGGTGGTCGATAGCGGCATCCACCACAAGCGCTGGAGCCGCGAGCAGGCGATCAAATATGTCGAGGACAATTCGGCCGACGCCAAGGGCGGGATCGTCAAGGCGATCGAGCGCTATGTGGTCTATCCGGGGCAGGCGACCGCCTACATGGTCGGCAAGTTGAAAATCGAGGAGCTGCGCGCGCGGGCCAAGGCTGCGCTCGGGCCGAAGTACGACGACCGCGGGTTCCACGACACGGTGTTGCTGGCGGGATCGATGCCGCTCGAGATGCTCGAGGCGCGGGTCGACGGGTGGATTGCGCGAACGCGGTAGCAAACCTGCGGCGTTGCTCAGGATGAGCTGTTGCGAGGCAGCACCGCGGCAGTCCACTAGAGTGTTCGCACGAAGGCACGAAGGCGCTAAGCTAAGGCACGAAGGAGATCAGTTGGGCTTCGCCTCAGTGGTTTCGCCTTCTACGCGCCTTCCTGCTCCTTCGTGCCTTCGTGTGGAAAATCTGGATTGCCGCGCCGCTGCGCTCCTCGCAATGACGGTCAGGGGTTGCAATTTGCACCCCTAACGGTCAAATCGGACTGGAAAGCTCCGATTAGATGCGATTGACCCACCTTGCCGACTATGCGGTCGTGATGATGACTGCGGCCGCGCGCCGCGGTGAAGGGGTTCGGCTGTCCGCGGCCGAGCTGTCGCAGGACACCGGCGTACCCCTCCCCACCGCGCAGAAACTGATGGGCAAATTGGCGGTAGCCGGCTTGCTGACCAGCGCGCGCGGGAGCGGCGGCGGGTTCACCCTCGCCCGGCCCGGCGCCGAGATCAGCCTCGCCGACATCGTCGAGGCGGTCGAGGGGCCGATCGCGATGACGATGTGCTCGGGCAGCGAGGAAGCGTCCGATTGCGCATTGGACGCGCATTGCCGGGTCAAATCGCACATGGGGGTGGTTAGCAACGCGGTGCGCGGGGCGCTGGGAGCGGTCAGCTTGGAACAGCTCAGTTCCCCGGCGAAGGCCGGGGCCCAGGGCCCTGCGCAAGCAGGGCTTACGCCCTCCTGGACCCCGGCCTACGCCGGGGAACGGTCAGCCCGATGACCGACACGCTGCGCAACCGCGAGGCGCATGAGGCGGCCGACAAGCTTTCGACGTACGAGTGGGGCTTCACTTCGGACATCGAGCAGGATTTCGCGCCCAAGGGGCTGAGCGAGGACACCGTCCGCTTCATCTCGGCCAAAAAGAACGAACCCGAGTGGATGCTGGCGTGGCGGTTGAAAGCGTACGCCGCGTGGCTGACGATGGAGGAGGTCGACTGGGCCAAGCTCGATATTCCGAAAATCGATTACCAGGACGCATTTTATTACGCGGCGCCCAAAGCGAAGCCCAAGCTCGGCAGCCTCGACGAGGTCGATCCGGAAATCCTGCGCGTCTACGAAAAGCTCGGCATCCCGATCGAGGAGCAGAAGGTGCTCGCCGGGGTCGAAGGCGCGAGGCGGGTGGCGGTCGACGCGGTGTTCGACAGTGTGTCGGTGGCCACCACTTTTCGCGAGGAATTGAAGCGCGCCGGGGTGATTTTCCTGTCGATCTCGGAAGCGATCAAAGAGCATCCCGAGCTTATTAAAAAATACCTCGGCAGCGTGGTGCCGCAGCGCGACAATTACTTCGCCTGCTTGAACGCCGCGGTGTTCTCCGACGGCACCTTCGTCTACATTCCGGAAGGCGTTCGTTGCCCGATGGAATTGTCGACCTATTTCCGCATCAACGCGGAGAACACCGGCCAGTTCGAGCGCACGTTGATCGTCGCCGAGAAGGGCAGCTATGTGTCCTATCTCGAAGGCTGCACCGCGCCGATGCGCGACGAGAACCAGCTGCACGCGGCGGTGGTCGAAATTTTCGCGCACGAGGATGCGGAAGTAAAATATTCGACTGTGCAGAATTGGTATCCGGGCGACGCCGAAGGCAAGGGCGGAATCTTCAATTTCGTCACCAAGCGCGCGTTGTGCTCGGGCGCGCGGAGCAAAGTCAGCTGGACCCAGGTCGAGACCGGCAGCGCGATCACCTGGAAATATCCGTCGTGCATTTTGAAGGGCGAGGGCAGCGTTGGCGAATTCTATTCGGTCGCGCTGACCAACAACCGCCAGCAGGCCGACACCGGGACCAAGATGGTGCACATCGGCGCGGGCACGCGCTCGACGATCGTGTCGAAGGGCATTTCCGCGGGGCGCTCGAACAACACCTATCGCGGGTTGGTCAAAGTGCTCCCCGGCGCGGACAATGTGCGCAATTTCACCCAGTGCGATTCACTGCTGCTGGGGGACAAATGCGGGGCGCACACGGTGCCCTACATCGAAGTGAAAAACCCGACCGCGCAGATCGAGCATGAGGCGACCACATCGAAGATCAGCGACGACCAATTGTTCTACGCGATGTCGCGCGGGCTGGACGCCGAAAGCGCGGTGGCGTTGATCGTCAACGGATTTGCGCGCGAGGTGTTGAAACAGCTGCCGATGGAGTTCGCCGTCGAAGCGCAGAAGCTGCTTGGGATTTCGCTGGAAGGGAGCGTGGGGTGATCTCGTTTCTAATGGCTTCCATGATCCAGGCGGCGGCTCCGGAGGTCAGATCGGAGTCTTTCATGGTTCAGGCGCCCAGTTATAAGGTGACGGCCGAGACGCTGCCTTTCATTAAACAATATCGTGACTGTCTCATGCCAGGCGGTTCCATCACCTATTATCCTGAGAGCGGCAAAACTCAGGCAGATCAAGCAAGAGCGCGGATCACGGTCTGTACAGAGACTCGGCGATGGGCAGTTGCGAGAGCCATTTCGGTATATAAATGGGAAACCGGCGGAGAACGTAACCCGGCGACGTTCGCGAACAAGACTTTTGACACTATTGATCAAGCCAACCTGCTCAATGCGGAATTTGGCGACAAGCTCATGGCGGGGAAGATTGTGCTTCCTGCCGACCGTACTCAGCCAATCGTGCTGAAATCCGACTCGCCCCCCGACAGCAACGAATTGGTGAAAGAAGAATAGCCTGTGATTCAAATCACCAACCTCCACGCAACCGTCGCCGGCAAGGCGATCCTCAACGGCGTGTCGCTGCACGTGCCGACGGGCGAGGTGCATGCGATCATGGGGCCGAACGGGTCGGGCAAGTCGACGCTGGCCTATGTGCTCGCGGGGCGGCCGGGGTATGCGGTGAGCGAGGGGGCGGTGAAGTTCTCTCCACCTCCATTCGTCCCGAGCGAAGTCGAGGGACGTGTCTCGACTTCGCTCGACGCGAACGGTGAAGGGAGAGGCCTCGATCTCCTCGCCCTTGAGCCGCACGAGCGGGCGGCGGCTGGGCTGTTTCTCGGGTTCCAGTACCCGGTCGAAATCCCCGGCGTGTCGATGCTGCAGTTTTTGCGCGAGAGCTTGAATGCACAGCGGCGCTCGCGCGGAGAGGCCGATCTTTCGGGTGCCGAGTTTATCCGCCTCGCCAAGGCGCAGGCGGCGGCGCTCGGGATGGACGCCGAGATGCTCAAGCGACCAGTCAATGTCGGCTTTTCGGGCGGCGAAAAGAAACGCGCGGAAATGGTCCAGATGGGGATCATGGACCCGCGGCTGGCGATCCTCGACGAGACCGACAGCGGGCTCGACATCGACGCGCTCAAAGCGGTCGGCGCGGGGATCAACCGGATCATGCGCGCGCCCGACAAATCGGTGCTGCTGATTACGCATTACCAACGCCTGCTCGACTATGTCCGCCCCGACCGCGTGCATGTGCTGTCGCGCGGCAAGATCGTGCGCTCGGGCGGCGCCGAGCTGGCGCTCGAGCTCGAGCGCGAAGGCTATGCCGAGGCCGCGGCATGACCGCGCTCCCGACCCGCAAGCTCGAGGCGTATCGCTATGCCGACATCGACGCGCTGGCGTCGGTGTGGAGCGCGCTCGCGCCGCCCGAGCGGATCGACATTGCTGCGCAGCAAAGCGTGCAGCAAATCTGGTTGCCGAGCGAGGACGCGGTGCAGGTTCGGCGCGCGGAAATCGTCCTTGCGGAGGGCGGCAGCGCGCACATTTTCGCGCTCAACACCGCCGCCGAATACGGGCGGATCGAGCTTGACGTGACGCTCGCCGACGGCGCCGACTTCGCGCTCAACGCGGCCAATATCGGGGCGGGGTCGAGCAACCTCGAAATCGTCACCACTGTGCGCCACATCGGGGTCGCCGCGACCTCGCGCCAGACCGTCCGCTCGGTGCTCGGCGGCAAGGCGGTCGGCACCTATCTCGGCAAGGTCGCGGTCGCGCGCGATGCGCAACGGACGGATTCGGAACAATCGGTCAAAGCGATGCTGCTGACGCGCGGCGCGATGGCCAATTGCAAGCCCGAGCTGGAAATTTTCGCCGACGACGTGAAGTGCGCGCACGGCGCGTCGGTCGGCGAGCTCGACGCGGACATGCTGTTCTATGCGGCGTCGCGCGGACTCGACCCGGCGAGCGCGCGGGCGCTGCTGCTCGAAGGCTTCGTGATGGGGTTGTGGGATTCGATTCAAGGCGACGATCGCGGCATCGCCGACGCCGCGCGCAGTGCGCTGAGGGCGGCGGCATGAACGTCGCGACCCGCATCAATTCGGCGCTCGACGTGCGCGGCCAGTTCCCGGCGATCGCCAACTGGCACTACCTCGACAGCGCTGCCACCGCGCAAAAACCGCAGGCGGTGATCGACGCGATGACCGAGGCGTATGCACGCGATTATGCGACGGTGCACCGCGGGGTGTACCAGCGCTCGAGCGAGATGACCGGGCGCTATGAAGCGGCGCGCGGGGCGGCCGCGGGGCTGATCGGCGGACAGGCCAACGAACTGGTGTTTACGCGCGGGGCGACCGAGGCGATCAACCTTGTCGCGCGGGTGCTGCCGCGGGACGGGCGCGACCGCGTCCTGCTGTCGGCACTCGAGCATCACAGCAACATCGTGCCGTGGCAGCTCGCCGGTTACGCGGTCGACGTAGTGCCGCTGACCCATGACGGCCGCATCGATCTCGACGCCGCGGCGGAGCTGATCACCGAGCAGCACCGCGTGGTCGCCTTCGCGCATGTCTCTAACGTGCTGGGCTCGATCCTCGACGCCAAACGCGCGGCGGAGATCGCTCATTCCAAGGGCGCGCTGCTGCTGCTCGACGGCTGCCAGGCGGTACCGCGCCTGCCGGTCGATGTCGCCGCGATCGGCTGCGATTTCTATGCCTTTTCGGCGCACAAATTATACGGACCGACCGGCATCGGCGCGTTGTGGGGCCGCGCCGAGCTGCTGGCGCAAATGCCGCCGTGGCAGGGGGGCGGGGCGATGATCGACGCGGTCAGCTTCGCCGGCACGACCTACGCCGAGCCGCCGGCGCGGTTCGAGGCGGGTACGCCGCACATCGTCGGCGCGGTCGGTTTTCATGCCGCGGTCGATTGGGTGCAGCGGCTCGGCCTCGACGCCATCCACGCCCATGAAAGCGCGCTGGTGGCCGAGTGCCGCGCCGCGCTTGACGGGATCGACGGCGTGACCCTGTACGGCCCCCCCGACAGCGCGGGGATCGTCAGTTTCAACGTCGACGGCGTGCATCCGCACGACGTCGCCACTATCTTGGACGATGGCGGCGTCGCGGTGCGCGCCGGGCACCATTGCGCGCAGCCGCTGATGGAATTGCTGGGGGTTGCGGCGACGGCGCGGGCGAGCTTCGCGGCGCACAGCGATTCTTCGGACATCGCGGCGCTGGTGCGCGGGCTCGAGCAAGTGAAACGGATTTTTGGATGAATGAGGAGCGCAAGATCGAGAGCGAGGAGGTCACCGCGGTGACCCCGCCGCCGCGCGCCCGCGTGACCGAAGAGTTCGAGCGCAAGCGCGATTATCTGACCGGCTTTCTCGCGCCGCAGAAGGCGCCCGAGCCGGCCGCGCAGGGCCCCGGCGGCGATTTGCAGGAAGCGGTGATCGAAGCGCTGAAATCGATCTTCGATCCCGAGATCCCGGTCGACATCTACGAGCTTGGGCTGATCTACGACGTCGCCATCGACGAGGACGGCGACGCGGTGGTGACGATGACCCTGACCACGCCGCACTGCCCGGTGGCGGAATCGCTGCCGCAGGAAGTCGAGCTGCGCGTGCTGTCGGTCCCCGGCATCCGCGACGCCGAGGTCAAACTGGTGTGGGATCCGCCGTGGGACCCGTCCAAGATGAGCGACGAAGCCCGGCTGGAGTTGGGAATGCTATGAACGAACAAAGCAAAGTCCGCACCCGCCCGGCGGCAATCGCGCTGACCCCGGCCGCCGAGGCGCGCATTGCCGAACTGATGGGACGCGCGCCCGACGGGGCGATCGGGGTCAAGCTGTCGACCCCCCGCCGCGGCTGCTCGGGGCTCGCTTACTCGGTCGATTATGTGGCCGAGGAGCAAAAGTTCGACGAGAAGATCGTCACCCCTGGCGGCACTTTCTATGTCGACGGCGGCTCGATCCTCTATCTGGTTGGCTCGACGATGGACTGGGTCGAGGATGATTTCGCCGCCGGCTTCACCTTCGCCAACCCCAATGCCAAGGGCGCCTGCGGCTGCGGCGAAAGTTTTACCGTCTAGCTCCCCTCGCCGCCCGATTTTTGCTATGGCGAGAGGCGAAGGGAGACTGTGATGTTGCTCCTCCTCCTCGCCGCCGCGCCGGTCGCGCTGCAACCGGCGGCCGATTGCCCGCGCACCACCAGCCATCACGCGATCCGCCCAAACGAACCGGTGTGGCCGCGTAAGCTGGGCCAGCTGCCCGACGCCAATGCCTATGCCGCGGTGTACCGCCGGGTGCGCGGCTGCGAGGTTCCGGTGGTCGTGCGCTATGGAATCGGCACAAGGCGCTAGTTTCGCAAAATCACCGCCGAGTGGGGGAAATCGGCCATGTCACGCACCGCCACGTTGATTTTCGCGCTGGTCGCTTACGCGATCTTCTTCGCGACCTTCCTCTATTTGATCTGCTTTGTCGGCGATCTCGCGATTGCCAAACGCACGGTCGACCGCGGGCCCGACGGGCCGGTCGCGGTGGCGGTGATCGTCAACCTCGCGCTGATCGCCTTGTTCGGGCTCCAGCACAGCGTGATGGCGCGGCCGGCGTTCAAGGCGAGATGGACCAAAATCGTCCCGCCGCCGGCCGAGCGCAGCGTCTATGTGCTCGCCGCGAGCCTGGCGCTGATCGTCCTGTTCACTTTGTGGCGGCCGATCCCGCAAACCTTATGGGACGTGTCGGGCACCTTGCTCGCGCTGCCGCTGTGGCTGGCGTTCGCGGCGGGTTGGGGGATCGTGCTGGTCAGCACCTTCCTGCTCAACCATTTCGAACTGTTCGGGCTGCAGCAGGCGTGGTTCAACTTCAGCGGGCGCACCGCGGACAAGCCGCAATTGCGCCAGCCCTTGTTCTACAAATGGGTCGCCCACCCGATCTATTCGGGGTTCTTCCTGGCGTTCTGGGCGATCCCGCAGATGACCATCGGGCATCTGCTGCTGGCGGTGGGGATGTCGGCCTACATGCTGATCGGCATTCGACATGAGGAGCGCGACCTGACCAACTACTACGGCGACGATTATCAGGCGTATCGCGCCGGGGTGGGCAAGCTGGTGCCGCGGTTCCGGCGCCGCGCGTCGTGATTGCGGCGCGGGGCGCGGGCGGCTAGCGGCGGCGCATGGACCCGCGCTTCGCTCACATCCGCGACTGGATCTTCGACCTCGACAATTGCCTGTATCCGGCCTCGACCGGGCTGTTCGCTTTGATCGACCAGCGCATGGGCGCCTACATCCAGCGCCTGCTCGACTGCGACCCGACCGAGGCGCGGCGGGTGCAGAAGGCGCATTTCCACGCGCATGGCACGACGCTCGCCGGGCTGATGGCCGAGCATAAGATCGACCCCCATCATTTCCTCGACGACGTCCACGCGATCCCGCTCGACCGGGTGGCGCCCGACCAGCGGCTGGCGCGCGGGCTGGGGCGGCTGCCGGGGCGCAAGTTCGTGTTCACCAACGGCGACGCGCCTTACGCCCGCCGCGTGCTCGAGGCGATCGGGGTCGGCGACCAGTTCGACGATCTGCACGACATCCATGCGAGCGAATTGAAGCCCAAGCCCGACCCGCACGGCTATGCCTTGCTGTGCGAACGGTTCGGAATCGAGCCGAATTCGGCGGTGCTGGTCGAGGACATGGCGCAGAATTTGAAACCGGCCAAAGCACTCGGGATGACCACGGTGTGGGTCGACAACGGCTCCGAGCGCGGCAATCACGGCGCCGACGCCGCGTTCATCGATATGACCATCGCCGATGTCGGCGAGTGGCTCGAAGCAATCCTCGAGGAGCAGATATGACCGACGCGCTCGCAGCGACCATCGACGCCGCCTGGGACGACCGGGACTCGCTCGGGCCCGCGACCAAGGGCGAGGCGCGCGGCGCGGTCGACGCCGCGCTCGCCGCGCTCGATTCGGGGCAAGCGCGGATCGCCGAGAAGGTCGACGGCGCGTGGGTGGTCCATCAATGGCTCAAGAAAGCGGTGTTGCTGTCGTTCCGATTGAACCCGATGAGCGCGATTTCGGGCGGGCCCGGGGGTGCGCACTGGTGGGACAAGGTCGAAAGCAAGTTCGCCGGGTGGGGCGACAAGGAATTCGCGGCCGCCGCGTTCCGTGCGGTGCCCGGCGCGATCGTCCGCCGCGGCGCGTTCATCGCGCCCGGCGCGGTGCTGATGCCGAGCTTCGTCAACATCGGCGCGCGGGTCGGCGAGGGGACCATGATCGACACCTGGGCGACGGTCGGCAGCTGCGCGCAGATCGGCCGCAACGTCCATATTTCGGGCGGGACCGGGATCGGCGGGGTGCTCGAGCCGTTGCAGGCCGGGCCGGTGATTATCGAGGACGATTGTTTTATCGGCGCCCGCTCGGAAGTCGCCGAGGGGGTCATCGTCGAGCAGGGCGCGGTGATCTCGATGGGGGTATTCCTCGGCGCCTCAACCAAGATCGTCGATCGCGCCTCGGGCGAGGTGATGTACGGGCGCGTGCCGGCCTATGCGGTGGTGGTGCCAGGGACGCTGCCGACCGAGGACGGCGGGCCGAGCCTGGCGTGCGCGGTGATCGTCAAGCGGGTCGACGAACGGACGCGCTCCAAGACCAGCATCAACGAATTGCTGCGCGACTGATCGATAAGGTCAGCTTATCGCCGCTTACCCGTCTTTTGTTGGCGTGGGGACCGGCGCCCAGATAAATTTCCTCGATGACGGCGCTCGATCCTGACTTTGACCGCAAAGCGCGGGACGCGAAGGCTGGAGCGGCGCCGTATCCCACCCCGATGATCCGCTCCATGATGAACGGCCGCGACTGGGCCATCCTCGGCGCGCTGGCGCTGATCTGGGGCGGCGCGTTCTTCCTGATCGGCGTTGCGGTGCGCGATGTCCCGCCGTTCACTTATGTCCTGCTGCGGCTGACGATCGCCGCCGCGGCGATGTGGGCGCTGCTGGCGTGGCGCCGCCAGCCGCTCGGGCTTCCGCGCGAGGCATGGGGCGCGATCGTGCTGCTGGCTTTGCTCAACAATGCGCTGCCGTTCACTCTGTTCGGCTGGGCGCAAACGCATATCGCCAGCGGGCTCGCCTCGATCCTCAACGCGACGACCCCGATCTGGGGCGTGATCGTCGCGCATCTGTTCACTGCCGACGAGAAGATCACCCCGCGCAAGCTGGCCGGGGTGGTGGTCGGGTTCGCCGGGGTGGCGGTGATGATCGGCCCCGACCTGCTCGCCAGCCTTGGTGGCGGGGTGGTCGCCGAGCTCGCCTGCGTGGTCGCCGCTTTGGCCTATGCGCTGGCCGGGGTGTGGGCGCGGCGATTCAAGGCAATGGGCGTGTCGCCGATCAGCGTCACCACCGGCCAGCTGACGATCGGCGCGCTGATGATGCTCCCAGTGGCGCAGATCGGCGACCGGCCGTGGACGATGGCGATGCCGCCGCTCGAGGCGTGGGCGGCGATCGCCACGCTGGCGGTGGTGTGCACCGCGTTCGGCTATGTGCTTTATTTCCGCCTGATCGACCGCGCCGGGGCGACCAACGCTTTGCTTGTCACTTTATTGGTGCCGCCGACCGCGATCCTGCTCGGCGTGCTGTTCCTGGGCGAAGTGATCGCGCCCAACGATTTTGCCGGGCTGGCGCTGATCGCGCTGGGGCTGGCGGCGATCGACGGGCGGCTGTTCGGTCGGCTGCGGCGGCCGGCGCTCGCCTAGCGCGCCTCGGCGAGCAGTTTTTTCGCCTCGCCCCCCGTCCAGTCGAGGTCGCCGACGTAGCGCCACACTTCCTTGCCCTCGGAATTGTACAGGATGGTGGTCGGGAGGATTTCGGCGCCGAGCGCGCCCGACAGCGCCATGTTGGGATCGTGATAGGCGTGGAGCTGGTCGAGCTCGAGCCGCGCGAGGAACGCAGCGACCGAGGCGTGCGGGCCGCGGTCCTGGCTGATCGGGACCACCCACAGATCGGCGCCCTTGGCCTTGGCCAGCGCATTGAGGGTGGGCAATTCCTTGACACAGGGCGCGCACCATGTGGCCCACAGATTTACCAGAGTGGGGATGCCCTTGAATCCCTCGTAGCTGGTCTGGGTGCCCTCGGGGTCGCCGAACGCGATATCCGGAAACGGCTTGCCGGCGTGGCTGCGGTCGACGCCCTTGACCGGCACGCCCTCGACCGCCGCGCCTTGCTGGCTGTCCGCCTTTTGCCTATCGCACGCGGGCAGTGCGAGCAGCGCAAGGAGCATCAGCATCAGCCGCACGGGCACTTCCAATCCAATTTGGGGCGGGCGTTTCGAAGGCGGCCCGGCCGCGTTGATGCGCGCGATAAATAGCTCGATCGCAACCGACAAGCGGTTGTGGCGCCACGACATCAACGCCAGCCTCGCCCACGCCGGGATGCTGCGCCAGCAAGGCATCATCGGGAGCGAGGACGGCGAGGCGATCGTGCAGGGGCTGGCGCAGATCATGGACGAATGCGCGCGCGGCGGCATCACCGAGGACGACGCGCTCGAGGACATCCACGGCCATGTCGAGGCTCGGCTCGGCGAACTCATCGGCGAGGCGGCGGGCCGGCTCCACACCGCGCGCTCGCGCAACGACCAGGTGGCGACCGACCTCAAGCTGTGGGTGCGCTGGGCGATTGACTCCGCGCTGCACGACATCGCCGCGCTGGAGACGGTCATCCTCGACCGCGCCGAGGAGCATGCGGCGACGGTCATGCCGGGGTTTACCCATCTCCAATCGGGGCAGCCGGTGACGCTCGGCCATCACTTGATGGCGTATCGCGAGATGCTCGGCCGCGACCGCAGCCGGTTCGAGGATGCGCGGCGGCGGCTCAACGAATGCCCGCTCGGCGCGGCGGCGCTGGCGGGGACGGGATTTCCGATCGACCGCGATTTCACCGCGACCGCGCTGCACTTCGATGGGCCGACCGCGAACAGCATCGATTCGGTCGCCGACCGCGATTTTATTGTCGATTACCTCCATGCTGCGACACTGTGCGCGAACCATCTGTCGCGGTTGGCGGAGGAAATTATTCTGTGGGCTTCTCAACCATTTAGCTTCATTCGGCTGCCCGACGCCTGGTCGACCGGAAGCTCGATCATGCCCAACAAGCGCAACCCCGACGCGGCCGAGCTGGTGCGCAGCCATTCAGGCCGGATCGTCGGTGATTTGGTCGCGGTGCTGGTGCTCTTGAAGGGCCTGCCATTGGCCTATGCCAAGGATCTGCAGGATGCCACGCCGCCGCTGTTCGATGCCCACGACCTGCTCCACATGTCGCTGCAGGCGATGGCGGGGATGATCGCCGAGATCGAGTTCGTCCCCGAAAAGATGCGCGCCGCGGCGGCCGCGGGCCACGCCACCGCGACCGATCTCGCCGACTGGCTGGTGGCGCACGCCAACGTGCCGTTCCGCGAGGCGCACCATATCGCCGGGCGCGCGGTGGCTGCGGCGGAGTTCCAAAATGTCGCGCTCGACCAGCTCGATCTCGCCGACCTCCAGGCGATCGACCCGCGCATCGGCGAGGGCGCGCTGGCCGCGCTCCAGCTCGATTCATCGGTCGCCGCGCGGACCAGCGCTGGCGGAACCGCGCCCGACCGGGTTAGGGAGGCGGTGCGCGCCGCCCGCGCGCAGCGGAGCAAGCCGTGAAGCGTGTTTTTTCGATCCTCGCCCTGACCGTCGCGATGACCGCGTGCGGCAAAATCTCGCCGCTCGAGCCGGCGCCGGGCCAGGCACTGCCGGTCAAGCCGCTGATGGCGCGCACCACCCCGACCCCGGAGGAATTGCTGACTCCGCCGACCTACGCCGACCCCGAGCGCGTCGACGAACTGATCAAGCGCTCGCAGCCGCGCAAGCGCGACCGCTTCGACTTGCCCCCGCCCGACGGCGGCGCGGCGCCGGCGGTGGCGGGGACGGACGAGCCGACGTCGTCCGAGGAAGCCGGGCCGGTGACGCCGCAATGAAAGTCATCCGGCTATGAGAGGGCGGGTTCGCAAGGCGATCTTCCCGGTCGCCGGGCTCGGCACGCGGCTGCTGCCGGCGACCAAGACCATGCCCAAGGAAATGCTCACCGTGGTCGACCGCCCGCTGATCCAATATGCGGTCGACGAGGCGCGCGAGGCGGGGATCGAGCAGCTGATCTTCGTCACCGGGCGCGGCAAGGCGGCATTGGTCGACTATTTCGACACCGCGTTCGAGCTGGAAGCGACGATGGAGGCGGCGGGCAAATCGCTCGACGCGCTGGCGCCGACCCGCGCCCGCTTCGGCGAGGTGGTGACAGTGCGCCAGCAGCGTCCGTTGGGGCTCGGCCACGCGGTGTGGTGCGCGCGCGACATCGTCGGCGACGAGCCGTTCGCGGTGCTGCTGCCCGACGATCTGATGTCGGGCACGCCGGGCGCGCTCAAGCAAATGGTCGATGCGTGGGAGAAAGTCGGCGGCAACATGCTGGCGACCGAGGAAGTGCCGGCCGAGAAGACCCGCAGCTACGGCATCCTGACCCCGGGCAAGGTCGACGGCGATTTGACCGAGGTGCTCGGGCTGGTCGAGAAGCCCGAGCCGGAGGACGCGCCGTCGCGGCTGGCGGTGATGGGGCGCTATATCCTCCAGCCCGAATTGATGCGCGTGCTCGACAAGGGCGAGCGCGGCGCGGGGGGCGAGATCCAGCTGACCGACGCGATGGCGCAATTGATCGGGACGCAGCCGTTCCACGCGCTCAAGGTCGACGCGGTGCGCCATGATTGTGGCGACAAGGCCGGGTTCGTGATCGCCAACATCGCGCTGGCGCTGGAGCGTGGCGATATCGCGCCCAAGGTGCGGGATTTTCTCGCGACATTGCGAGCGTAGCGCCGACGTCCAAAAATATTGGTTCACACGAAGGCACGAAGGACACGAAGGGGCTTCGCCCGAAGACCTTATTTCTTCGTGCCTTCGTGTAAAAAATTTTTGCTAGAGCAGGCGGATCCCGGGTCGAGCCCGGGATGACGGTCAGGCGGCGCCTTTGCCGATGATGCCTTCGAGGCGGCGACGCTCGGCCTCGGCGGCCAGCCAGCGCTCCTTCATTTCGCCCAGCTCGATCGCGCGGCTGACGACGCGGGCGTCGTGCGTGGCGTTGTCGCCGCGCAGGCTGGCGACCGAGCGCGCGCGCTCGAGTTCGCGGCCGATGCGCGCGATCAGCACTTCGAAGTGGAACGGTTTCAGCACCACGCCATCGGCGCCGGCGGCGAACGCCTTGACCGCGGCGTGGCTGTCGCTGCGCCCGGCGATGAGGATCACCGGCAAGTCGCGCAGCACCGCATCGTCGCGGATCATCGTCACCAATTCGGCGCCGCCGCCGGGGACGTGGAGGTCGGCGAGGACGAGGTCGACCGGGAGGCGGTTCAATTCGGCCATCGCCGCCTGGGTGCCGTCGGCGGTGGCGACGCGATAGCCGCCTTCGCTGACCCGCCGGGCCAGCACGCCGAGATAATTGCGGTTGGGCTGGACCAGCAGCACGCGCGGCGGGGCGGGTGCGGTCTCGGGCGGAGCGGGTCGATCCTGATCCATTGCCGTGGGCCTAGCCGCAGATGGTTAAAGCCGCGTCAAAAATCGCACCGGAGCGAAGCGATCACGGCAGCAGCTCGACATCCCAGTAGAGATAATCGCGCCAGCTCTGGTGGAGGTAATTGGGCGGGAAGCTGCGGCCGTGATCCTGCAATTGCCACGAGGTCGGGCGGATCGGCTCGCGCTCGATGTGCATGTGCGCCTGGCGCGGGGTGCGCCCGCCCTTCTTCAAATTGCACGGGGCGCAGGCGGTGGCGACATTCTCCCACGTGGTGCGGCCGCCCTGGGCACGCGGGACGACATGGTCGAAGGTCAATTCGCGGTGCGAGCCGCAGTACACGCAACAGAAGCGGTCGCGCAGGAACAGGTTGAAGCGGGTGAAGGCGGGGTGCTCGTTGGGGCGGACGAACTGGCGCAGCGCGATCACCGACGGCAGCTTGAGCGCGCGGCTCGGCGAGTGCACCTCGCGGTCGTAATGCGCGACGACGTCGACCCGCTCGAGGAACATCGCCTTGACCGCGGTCTGCCACGGCCACAGGCTCAGCGGGTAGTAGGACAGCGGGGTGTAATCGGCGTTGAGCACCAGCGCCGGGCAGCTGTCGGGGTGGCGAATGAGGTCGGGGTGATACACGAGCGCGAACAGCCTTTCGTCCGGTGGTCCGAACTGCAGCTCCCCGGCCCCGTCGCACGCAAGGAGGAGAGGGCGCATCCCGGCCCGTCTTCCCTTGTGACGCGCCGGATGCCAGCCCGGCGTGACAGCATGATGAATCGGGGATTGGGGAGTCGGCGTCAAGGGGGCAGTGAAATCCTCCCCCGTCGGGGGAGGTGGCCGCGCGCAGCGCTGACGGTGGGGGGCTTCGGCGAGCTCGGCATGCCCCCACCGTCGCCCTGCGGGCGCCACCACCCCCGAGAGGGGAGGAATTGACCGTCACCCGCTTCGCGCCGTCGCCGACCGGGCGGCTGCATTTGGGGCATGCCTATAGCGCGGTGGTGGGGCGCGCGGCGGGCGATCAATTGCGCCTGCGCATCGAGGACCTCGACCAGACCCGCAGCCGGCCCGAGTTCGTCGCCGGGATCGAGGAGGACTTGCGCTGGCTCGGGTTCAGCTGGGACGGCGAGGTGCTGGTGCAGTCCGAGCGCGGCGCGGTTTATGCCGCGGCGCTCGAGCGGTTGCGCCAGGATGGGCTGGTCTATCCGTGCTTCTGCACCCGCGCCGACATCGCCGCCGCATTGGCCGCGCCACATGGGCTGGCGGCGCACTACCCCGGCACCTGCCGCGGGCTCGCCGACGATCCGGCACAGCGCGCGGTCACCCCGCATAGCTGGCGGCTCGACAGCGCCAAGGCGATTGAGCGGGTTGGCTTGCCGTCCTGGCGCGAGGGTGAAGCGACCTTCACCGCCAGCCGCGACGACATCGGCGACGAAATTCTCGCGCGCAAGGACGCGCCCGCCGCTTACCACCTCGCCTGCGTGGTCGACGACGCGGAAAGCGGGGTGACGCTGGTGGTGCGCGGGGTTGATTTGCGTTCTTCGACGCCGGTGCAACGCCTGCTGCAGACGCTGCTCGGCCTGCCCGAGCCGGCCTATCTCCACCATGCCTTGGTGACGCATGCCGACGGCCGGCGGCTGGCCAAGCGCGACCTCGCCCCGACCCTCGCCGCGCTGCGCGAGGATGGCGTCGACGGCCCTGCCCTCGCCCGCGACCTCGCTACCGGCTTACTGCCGTCTGGCTTTCGGCTGGGGGACGCCTAAATAGGCGGGCATGAACATCCTCCTCATCGTCCTCCTCGTCGCCGCCATGGGCGCGACCGCTTATGTCCTCGTGCGCGGGGTGATCGCGATGGCCTCGGGCAAGGACGTCACCGGGCAGCAGCAGCAGAACTGGATGCGCAAGCGCGTGCTGTTCCAGGCGGTGGCGATCGTGCTGGTGGCGCTGATCCTGGTCGTCGCCGGCGCCAGCAAGGGCTGATCGCGGCCGGCGATGGTCAAGCTCAACAAGATTTACACGCGCACCGGCGACAATGGCGACACCGGGCTGGCCGACGGGTCGCGGATCGCCAAGGACCATCCGCTGAGCGCGGCGATCGGCGATGTCGACGAGGCCAATAGCGCGATCGGGGTGGCGCTGCGGCACGTCACCGCCGAGCGGCCGCGCGCGATGCTGGCGGCGATCCAGAACGAATTGTTCGACCTTGGCGCCGACCTCGCCACCCCGGGCGAGGATTATGCGCCGAGCGAGATGGTCCTGCGCATCGTCCAGGCGCAGATCGACCGGCTCGAGCGCGAGGTCGACGCGATGAACGAGACGCTCGAGCCATTGCGCAGTTTTATATTGCCGGCCGGCGGCGGCGGGGCGGCCGAGGTCCATCTGGCGCGCGCGATCGTCCGCAGGGCCGAGCGCAGCGCGGTCGCGGCGCGGCGCGAGGCACCGCTCAACCCGCTCGCCTTGATCTACCTCAACCGGCTGTCCGACCATCTGTTCGTGCTGGCGCGGCTGGTCGCCAAGGACGGCGGCGGCGAGACGCTGTGGCAGCCGGGCGCGACGCGCGGCTGAACTTATTGCCGTATCGTCGGTTCGGTACGGCTGGGGAGTGTGCGCCATGGCCCGGGCCGATGCCGACAGTGGGATTCCTACGCTGAAAGAGCGGCTGGTCGCGACGCGGCGGCTGACGCTCGACCTTGCCGCGCCGCTGAGCGATGCCGACGCCGCGATCCAGCCGTTCCCCGATGCCTCGCCGGCCAAATGGCACCTTGCGCACACGACGTGGTTTTTCGAGACCTTCGTGCTGCGCGATCACGTGCCGGGGTACCAGCCTTTCGACGAGCGTTTCGCGTACCTGTTCAACAGCTATTACGAGGGCGAGGGCGAGCGGCATCCGCGGGCTCGGCGGGGGATGATCAGCCGGCCGTCGCTCGACGAGGTGCGGGCGTGGCGTGGGCATGTCGACGCGGCGCTGGATGCGGCATTCGCGGGACTGCCGGCGGCGGCGCTCGAGCTGGTCGAGCTCGGCATCAACCACGAGCAGCAGCACCAGGAGCTGTTTCTCACCGACCTGCTCGCGACATTTGCCGAGAACCCACTTGAGCCCGCTTATGCCGAATCGTCGCCGGCCGCGTGCCATTCCGCCGAGCCGCTGAGTTTTCTGGCTGGCCGTACCGGCGTGGTCGAGGTTGGCGCGGCCGCGAGCGGCTTCGCGTTCGACAGCGAGCGGCCACGGCACTCGGCACTGCTCCATCCGCACGCGATCGCCAGCCGCCCGGTGACCAACGGCGAATGGGCCGAGTTCGTCGCCGACGGGGGATATGACACGCCGACTTTGTGGCTCAGCGAGGGGTGGGACTGGGTTCAGCGCGAGGGGATCACGGCGCCGCTCTATTGGCGGGGCGAGGATGCGCATTTTACGCTGGCCGGGCGGCGGCCGCGCGACCGCGCCGCGCCGGTTGCGCATATTTCGTTTTACGAAGCCGATGCGTTTGCGCGATGGGCCGGCGCGCGATTGCCGAGCGAGTTCGAGTGGGAAGATTTCGCGAGCAGCGCCGACCCCAACCTCGGCAACCAGCTCGACCGCGCCGCGGCGGTGCTCCCTGCCCCGCCAGGCGATATCTTCGGCGATGTGTGGGAGTGGACCGGCTCGGCGTTCCTGCCCTACCCCGGGTTCGCTCCGGCCGCGGGAACGGTCGGCGAATATAACGGAAAATTCATGGCCGGGCAGATGGTGCTGAAGGGCGCCAGCTGCGCCACCCCGCGCGGGCACAGCCGGGCGAGCTACCGCAATTTCTTCCCCCCCGCCGCGCGCTGGCAGTTCACGGGGGTGCGCCTTGCCCGCGACGCCTGAGCCGCAGACGCCCGACGACCAGATCGACGCGTTTCGCGCCGACGTGCTGGCGGGGCTGGCGGCGGCGATTCCGGCGGTGCCGGCGCGCTGGCTGTACGACCGCACCGGCTCCGAATTGTTCGACGCCATCACGCGCCTGCCGACTTACTACCCGACGCGGACCGAGACCGCGCTGCTCGAAACGGTGATGCCCGAGATCGCGGCGCGGGTGCCCAAGGGGCTGGCGGTGGTCGAGTTCGGCGCCGGATCGGCGACCAAGACGCCGATCTTGCTCGAGGCGGTGGCGCCGTCGGCCTATGTCCCGGTCGATATTTCGGGCGACTATCTGGAGGACAGCGCCGCCGCGCTCGACAAGGACTTCCATGCGCTCAAGGTGATCCCGGTGGTGGCCGATTTCGCGCGGCCGTTTGCCTTGCCCGAGGCGATTGCCGGCACCCAAAAGCTCGGTTTCTTCCCCGGCTCGACGATCGGCAATTTCGTGCCGCGCACGGCGACCGACCTGCTGCGCCATTTTCGCGAATTGCTCGGCACCGGCGCCTTGCTGCTGATCGGGATGGACCGCGCCAAGCCGGTCGAGCGGCTGCTTGCCGCCTATGACGACCCGCAGGGGGTGACCGCGCGGTTCAATCTGAACCTGCTCGAGCGCATCAACCGCGAACTCGACGGGACGATCCCGCTCGATGCGTTCCGCCACGAGGCGCGGTGGAACGACATTTTGAGCCGGATCGAGATGCACCTCGTGGCGCTGCGCGACGTCGAGTTCACGGTTGCTGGCCAGCCGTTCGCATTTCGTGAGGGCGCTTCGATCCACAGCGAGAACAGCCACAAATACGAACGCCGCGGGGCGCGCCTGCTGCTGCTCGCGGGCGGCTGGACCCCGCTCGCCGAGTGGAGCGACCCCGCCGACGATTTCGCCTTGGTCCTCGCCGAAGCCCAGCCCAACCGCTCCGCGCCCTAGTTCCTCCCCGCGCCGGGGAGGAATTGCGGGCGCGCTCGCACCCGGCTAAGCGGCCCCGATGCTTACCGCGGTCTTCGATATATTAGAGCTCCTGCTGAACATCCTGTGGTGGATAATTCTCATTCAGGTTGTCCTGAGCTGGCTGTTCGCGTTCAACGTCCTCAACACCGGGTCCGATGGACTTCGCCGATTTGTCCAGGCGCTCGACCGGATTACTGCGCCGCTTTACCGGCCGATCCGCCGGGTGCTTCCCGATTTCGGTGGAATCGACTTTTCCCCAGTCGTGTTGCTCATTCTGCTAGCCATCGCACAAATGCTTCTTGACGGAACGGAGCGCAGTCTCGTCACCGGCGGGGCATGAGCGCGCGGCGGA
>NZ_JANPKO010000027.1:0-2263 GCF_031426035.1 Sphingomonas sp.
CGTGCCCTACACGCGGATCAGCGAGTATAAGCATTTGACCGGGCAGCAGCACCCGCGAACCACCATCACCTATGAATATCCGGCGGCCGAGGGCGACCCTTATTACCCAATTCCCCGGCCCGAGAACCAGGCGCTGTTCAAGCGTTATGAGGCGCTCGGCGACGCCACCGAGGGGGTGACCTTCGTCGGCCGGCTGGCGACCTACCGCTATTACAACATGGACCAGATCGTCGGCCAGGCGCTGGCGACGTTCCGCCGCCTCGACGCCGAGTTCGCGCAGCGCGAGGAAGCGGCGGCGGCCTGATCAGCCGCCGTAGCGCGAGCGGAACGCGGCGGCGCTGCTGAGCATCCCGACATGCTCGATCGGCGCATTGCCGCACGCCGCGCGCAGCTCGGCGACCATCGGGGCATCGGGAGCGAGGCCGATCGGGCCGCCCCAGTTGAACTCCTCGCCGATGCGGCCGACGATTTTGCCGCTGCCGTCGCGAGCGACGATCGCGAGGTAGTTTTCGCCATCTACCCCGAGCCCGAATTCACGAGGAAAGTAAGCGAGCCGGTCGGGCTTGGCCGGGCCGGTCACCCACAGGCACCCGTCGCGCAGGACGATGCGGCCGCCGAGCAGCGCCTGGTTGGTGATTCCCAATGCACGGTCGGAGTGGGGGAAGATGCGCACCAGTGGCGCCACTTCGCGCGCCACCGGAGTCCCCGCCGCGCCCTTGGCAAACTCGAGTTTTATCGGCTCGGGCAACGGGCCCCAGCCTTGCCGCGCGGCGATGGCTTTATACTCGGCCTCGCTGACCACCAGATCCATGCGCACTTCGCCGTAGGTGGCGTCGGTGCCGAAGCCGGTGAGAAGCCGCTCGGCGTTGAAGCGCGTCACCCACGGCTTGGCGATGGCGTCGAGCTCGGCGGTTGAGAAACGCGCCTGGCCCGCCTTGAAATGCGGGTAGCGGGTATGCCTGGCCAGCGTGCGCTCGGGGTCGCGCTTAAAGTAAAACACATAGGCCCAGTCGGGCGTGTGGATCATCCGCGCGTCGGTGAAATTGCCCGCCTCGCGCGCCCGCAGCGTGCGCAGCAGCCGCTCGAATTGCGGCCGCGACTTCTCCTGCTCGGCAAGCCGCTTGGCAGCCTCGGTCTCGCTGACATTGGCCAGCCGCGCGTAATAACTGCGCTCGTCCTTCGGCCGGTCGGTGGCGGGCGGATTCGGCGTGACCGGCGCCGGCGATGCGGTTTCGATCGTCGCGAAGCCCGACGGCTCGATCTTCGCTCCGGTTGGCACCCACGCTTCAACCACCGCGCCGGGCGCCTCGTTCGACACGTTCGAGATCGCCGGCGCGCATGCCACCGCCGCGATCACCATCCCCGCAATTATAGCTTTCCGCATCGTCACCTCACCCGCCATGCACTCGGCGATGGAAAGAAAAGCGTTTTGATGCTTTCCCCAAGCTGACTGGCAAGGAAACAAACATGGGCACTCGGCAGAATTGGCCGGCGCGGTTGTGGCTGGTGCGGCACGGGCAAAGCCAGGGCAATGTCGCGCGCGATGCGGCGCACGAGGCCGGCGCGCTCGAAATCGGGATCGACATGCGCGATGTCGATGTGCCGCTGAGCGAGCTCGGCCATCGCCAGGCCGATGCCGCCGGGCGCTGGTTCGCCGCGCTGCCGCGCGACGAGCGGCCCGATGTCATCTTGTCCTCGCCCTATGTCCGCGCGCGCCAGACCGCCGAGGCGATCTGCAAGGCCGGAGCGCTGTCCGGCGGCGCCTCGCGCACGATCATCGACGAGCGCCTGCGCGAGCGCGAGTTCGGCGTGTTCGACCGCCTCACCACCGCCGGCATCAAGCACAAATACCCCGAGGAAGCCGCGCACCGCGCGATGCTCGGCAAATTCTACCACCGAGCACCGGGCGGCGAGAGCTGGGCCGACGTCATCCTGCGGCTGCGCTCGGCGATGAACACGATCAACCTGCATTACTGCAACCGCCGCGTGCTGGTGGTGTGCCACCAGGTCGTGGTGCTGTGCATGCGCTATATTTTGGAGGAGCTCGACGAAGCGCAGATCCTCGCCATCGACAAGCAGGCCGAAGTGCTCAACTGCGGCATCTGCGCCTATGATTTCGCCGAGGACGCCGACGGGATGTGCGTGCCCGAGCTGGCGCTGTGGAACCACGATACGCCGCTCGAGGCCGAAGGCGCGGCCAAGACCTCGGCGCCCGACGCGGTGGCGGGATCGCGGTGAGCAAACCCGCGCCGCTGACCCGCGC
>NZ_JANPKO010000028.1:0-1814 GCF_031426035.1 Sphingomonas sp.
TGCGATGTCGCGCAGGGCTATGTCATCGGCCGCCCGATGAGCCTCGAAAGCCTGTCCAAACAGCTTCCGACCAAGACCAGGAGTATCTCCGCGCAGAAATAGTGAATCGTTTGCTAACCATATCGATTAGGGTTAATGTCCTCTCCAGCTGCCCCGTGCAGTTGTGGAACAAGGGGACGTTCGATGAAGAAGCAAACGGTAAGCAAGCGCGGGTTCTGGAGCTGGCTTCTCGGAAGCGGCTGGAGCAACACCGGCTCGGCTGGCTAGGGTTGGTTCGGCGGCGCTCGCAGCCGCCTTTCATCAACTTTCTCAATAATATCGGGAGCGCCTGCGGCATCGTGGGCGCTTTCGTGCGACCGGGTGGTCTGACTACCTGACGATTTTCACCCCCCCCGCCGCGGCATTAGTGAACAAGCATCCAGTCTCGCGCGGATCGCGTCCGAATCGGGCACCGCGACTCGGCACATGAGTTTGGATTCGGTTCGCGCCTGGCTCGCGACAAATGCACCCGACCTGCGGCTGATCGAGGTCGCCGCGAGCACCGCCACGGTCAACGCCGCGGCGCGCGCGCTGGGAGTCGCGCCGTGCCGTATCGCCAAGACGTTGGCGGTGCGCGCCGGAAGCCAAGTGTTCCTGCTGGTCACGCGCGGGGACGCTCGACTCGATAACGGCAAGTGCAAGGCCGAACTCGGCGCGCGCCCCCGCATGCTCGACCCCGACGAGACTTTCTCGCTGACCGGCCATCCGGTGGGCGGGGTATGCCCGTTCGGCCTGGCGACCCCGCTCCCGGTGTTCCTTGACCTATCGCTTCGGCCGCTCGGCTTGGTCTATCCGGCGGCAGGCTCCCTCAACACTTCCGTCGAGGTCGATGTCGACCGCTTATTCGCCTTGGTCGGCTCGCGTTGGGTCGACCTCTGCCGCCTCCCTGAGGAACCGACCGGGAGCTAGGTCGCCAGCGGCGACGTCGGCAATCGGCCATGGCGTACCGGCGATCAGCGATTGTGCAATGCGCGCCATCGCGGGCGCGGTCTGGAGGCCGAAGCCGCCCTGCCCTGCGAGCCAGAAGAAACCGTCGGAGTCGGGCGCGAACCCGGCCACCAGGCGGCGGTCCGGGGCAAAGGTGCGCAAGCCCGCCCAGCGGTGGATCACCCGCTCAACGCGCATCGCCAGCCGCTCCTCGATCCGGTGCGCGGCAAGCGCGACCTCATATTCGTCGGGCTGGGCGTCGCATGGGTCGCTCGGCACTTCGTCCATCGGTGAGGCGAACAGGCGGTCGCCTTCCGGCGCGAAATAAAGCTCGTCGGCAACGGTCTTGGCGAACGGCCAGCCGGCGAGGTCGGTGCCGGGCGGCGGGTCGAAGGTGATGATGGTGCGCTTGAGCGGGGCGAGGCTTAGCGGGGCGACGCCGGCGAGCGCGGCGATGGCGTCGGCCCACGCCCCGGCGGCGTTGACCAGCAGCGGCGCGGCGAAGCGATCGCCGCGCTCGGTTTCGATTTCCCATCGCCCGCCGCCGCGGTGGATGCGGTGCGCGCGGGCATCGAGCACGAGGTTTGCGCCGGCGCTGCGCAACTGGCGCTGATAGCCTTGCAGCAAGGCGTGCGGATCGAGGCGGAGGCCGTTGCGGTCGACGATGCCCGCGACCGCGCCGCTCGGGCCGGTACGGAGCAGCGGGCACAGCTCGGCGACCCCGGCGGCGTCGAGCTGCGCGGGCACCGCGAACGGGAGGATCTCCTGGCGCAACTGCTCGAGCGCGTCGAGCTCGTCGGCGCGGGCGTGGACGAGCATCGGCATGCGCTGCGCGAGCGGGGTTTCGG
>NZ_JANPKO010000029.1:0-19410 GCF_031426035.1 Sphingomonas sp.
CTCAAGGAGCGCCCGGGCTACCTCACCAAGACCGTCGAGAACATCAAGGGCGTGTCGGAGGAAACCACCACCGGCGTCCACCGCCTGTATGAGCTTTCGAAGCAGGGCAAGCTGCCGTTCCCCGCGATCAACGTCAACGACAGCGTGACCAAGTCCAAGTTCGACAACCTTTACGGCTGCAAGGAGAGCCTGGTCGACGCCATCCGCCGCGCCACCGACGTCATGCTCGCCGGCAAGGTCGCCTGCGTCGCCGGCTTCGGCGATGTCGGCAAGGGCTCGGCCGCCAGCTTACGCAATGGCGGCGCGCGCGTGCTGGTCACCGAGGTCGACCCGATCTGCGCGCTCCAGGCGGCGATGGAGGGCTTCGAAGTGGTGCGGATGGAAGAGGCCGTGACCCGCGCCGACATCTTCGTCACCGCCACCGGCAACATGGACGTCATCACCGTCGACCACATGCGCGCGATGAAGAACATGGCGATCGTCTGCAACATCGGCCACTTCGACAGCGAGATCCAGATCAACGCGCTGGCCAATTTCAAATGGACCGAGATCAAGCCGCAGGTCGACGAGGTCGAGTTCCCCGATGGCAAGAAGATCATCGTCCTGTCCAAGGGCCGCCTGGTCAACCTCGGCAACGCCACTGGCCACCCCAGCTTCGTGATGTCGTCGAGCTTCACCAACCAGGTGCTGGCGCAGATCGAGCTGTGGACCGGCGGCGACAAGTACGGCAACGATGTCTACGTCCTGCCCAAGCACCTCGACGAAAAGGTAGCCGCGCTCCACCTCGACAAATTGGGCGTCAAGCTCACCACCTTGTCGGACAAGCAGGCCGCCTACATCGGCGTCACGCCGCAAGGTCCGTTCAAGCCAGACCACTACCGCTACTGATCATGGCGAGCGACACGCTCAGCCCCGCCGCGGTCGAGGACGTTTCGCGCACCGATCCCGCGCGCGGAGCGGAGCTGGCGCGGGCGCTGGTTGCGGCGCATCCCGAGGATGAGGCCGCCGCCCGCTTGCTCGACCAGGTGGTGCGCGAGTTCGCCGCTTCGCTGGCGGTTCCGCGAACTGCTCCGCTCAACCTGACGCCGCCGGTGCGCGAAGCGGTGCGGCTGCTCTCGACCGGGCAGGACGAGGCCGCCGAAATCGCGCTGCGGATGCACTTGCGGAACGTTCCCGATGACGTGCCGGCGATCCGCCTGATGGCGCAAATCGCCATGCAGTGCGGATTCCCGGCGGATGCACTACGAATTTTGCGCCACGCCCTCGAAGTCGACCCGGCCAGTGCCGAGATCTGGGCGGCGCTGGGCCAGGCGAGCTACCAGAAATCGCTCGCGGAGGACCGGCCGGACCAGGTCGATGACGCCATCGCCGCGTTCGACAAGGCGCTTACCCTCGATCCGACCAACGAAGTCAGCCTGTCGTTCAAGGCCGCCGTCGAAGTCCAAGTCCGCCGGCTCGAGCAGGGCGAGGCCAGCCTGCGCAGCGTGCTCGCCGCTTATCCCGGCAGCGCCTATGCGTGGGTCAACCTCGGTTTCCTGCTCAAGACGGTGGGCCGGTTCGGCGAGGCCGTCGCCGCCTATCGCACCGCGTTCGCCATCGACCGCGCCTGCGGCCCGGCTTGGTGGGGGCTGGCCAACATGAAGCGCGCACGCTTCTTCCGCTTCGACCTCGAGCATATGGAAGCTGCGCTGGCGCTGCCCGCGATCAGCCCGGTGGCCGCGACCGACATCCACTTCGCGCTGTCCAAGGCGCTCGACGATCATCGCGACTATGCTCGCGCCGCGGAGCATTTGGTCGAGGGCAATGCTCTGCGGCGGGAATCGCTGCCGCATAGCGCCGAAGCGGTCACCCAGTCGGTCGACGCCGCGATCGACATCTTCACGCCGGCCTTCTTCGAGCAGCGGGCAGGGTGGGGCCACCGCTCGCCGGCACCGATCTTCATCCTCGGCATGCCGCGCTCGGGCTCGACCCTGGTCGAGCAGATCCTGTCGTCACACTCCCAGGTCGAAGCGACCGAGGAGTTGTACATCGTCGCGCAGCTCGGCGCCGAAATGGCGCGGCTCCATCCCGACACCCCGCGCACGGTGGAGGCCCTCTCCGCCGCCGAGGCCGCGGCGCTCGGCGAACGCTACATCGAGCTGGCCGCCACCCACCGCCGCACCACCCGCCTGCATTTCACCGACAAGAACCCGACCAACTGGCGCCAGGTCTGCCTGATCGCGACCATGCTGCCCAACGCCCGCATCATAGACGTCCGCCGCCACCCGCTCGACTGCGGCTTCGCCAACTACGTCCAGCACTACCGGTCCGGCGGCAGCTTCAGCTACGGCCAGTCGGACATCGCGGAATACTACCGCAATTACGTTCGCCTGATGCGCCACATCGACGCCGTGCTGCCCGGCCGTGTCCACCGCATCATCTACGAAGACCTGGTCGACGATCTCGAGCCCGAAGTGCGCCGCCTGCTCGACTATCTCGGCCTCGAGTTCGAGCCCGCATGCCTGCGTTTTTTCGAAACCGAGCGGGCGATCCTGACCCCCAGCTCGGAGCAAGTGCGCCAGCCGATCAACCGCGCCGGCATCGGTCGCTGGAGCAACTACGAGCCGTGGCTGGACGAGCTCAAGCAGGGTTTGGGCGGGCTCGTAAGCGATTGGCGCGATTGAAACTTCCGCGGACAACCGCCAATGTGGCTTTAATGTTACAGGCTGCGCGCAACTAACGCCGGGCCGCTAAAAGAAGTTTTATTTTTAACCTCGTTCGGCCAGTTAACCCCTCGGATTTTCACCCACTCCCAGGGAACCGCACCTATGCGCCGCATGACCACCTTTGCACTGTCCACCGTATCGCTGGCCGCGCTGGCCACATCGCCTGCGTTTGCGCAGACCGGCGCCCCGGTCGAATCGACCCCGGAGAAGACCGCTGAGGGCGAGGCCGTGCCGCCGACCAGCGAGCCGACTAACGCGGCTGGCCAGGCCGCGCAGGAAGGCGACATCGTGGTCACCGGTTCGCGCATCCGCCGCGACAATTTCAACACCCCGTCGCCGGTCACCATCGTCACCCGTGACGACAGCGTGCTGGCCGGCACCACCTCGACCGCCGAAACCCTGCAGAGCGCGACGATCACCTCGGGCACCTCGCAGATCAGCGGCGGCTTCCTCGGCTTCGTGTCGGAAGGCGGCGCCGCAGCCAACACCGTCGGCCTGCGCGGCCTCGGCTCGCAGCGCACCCTGGTCCTGCTCAATGGCCGCCGCCTGGCTCCGGCCGGCGTCGGCAACCAGCTCGTCGCAGCCGACCTCAACGTCCTCCCGGCGGCGATCGTCCAGCGCATCGAAGTGCTGCGCGAGGGCGCCTCGGCGATCTACGGTTCGGACGCCATCGCCGGCGTTATCAACGTCATCACCGACACCAAGATCGACGGCATCACCATTGACGCCTTCGCCAACATCCCGATGGACATCGAGAATTCGAACAGCGCCGGCCGCACTTATCGCGGCTCGATTACCGCCGGTAAGACGTTCGACCGCGGCCACATCACCGCCTCGTTCGAATATCGTCAGCTCAACGGCATTCGCATCGGCGACCAGAGCGAGTGGGAATGCCCGCGCGCACTGCTCTATCAGAACGGCGAGGAAATCGGTCAGCTCGATCCCGCCACCGGCAATCTGCGCTGCTTCCAGTTCCAACGCGGCGGCGGTAGCGGCATCGCCAGCGGCTACGGCCTGGCGTTCGGTGACAGCACGTTCGGCTTCCCGTTCTTCGGCCGCGTCACTTTCCCCGGCTATACCACCGACAACCCGACGATCGGCGCGCCGGTTATCGTCAACAATAACAACTTGCGGCCTTCGCCGCCCGCGACGCAGCTCGAAAGCCACGTCGTGTCGCCGATCAAGACGTACACGGCCTATGTCAACGGCGCATACGAGATCGGTGCGCTCGGCGACGCCGAAGTCTACGGCGAAGGCTTGTTTACGCGCCGCAAATCCCGCCAGCAGGGCGCCGTCCAGCTCAGCCTGTCGACCAGTCAGCTGAACTATGAAGGCGCGTTCTACGGCGGCAATTTCTACGGCGTGCCGTGCGCCGATGCGATCGGCGCCGAATATTGCAACCCATTCTTCGCGAATGCTTTCGGCGACGCCGGGATCAACTATTTTGCGCCCTTCATTCTCCCCGACCAGCTTCAGGTTGAAACGCAGCGGATCGACTTTTTCCGTGGCAACGTCGGCATTCGCGGCGATGTCGGCATGGGTGATTGGCGCTACGACCTCAACGGCCAGGTATCCCGCACCCGCGCCAAAGCCAACGTTCCCAATCCGACCATCGGCCGCGTCAGCGATGTGTTCTCCCCGGTCGTCGCGCCGGCCGGAACGCCGTCGCAGTACATCGTGACCGCTCTTCCGGGCCAGGCTGGCGCCGGTATCGGCTACACCTGCGCGGGCAACGTCACGGGCGGCGCCTACAACGGCGGCACCTGCGCTCCGCTCAACTATTTCGACCCGAACATCCTGATCGGCGGCGACCTGCCCAACGCCGTGTTCGACTATCTCTATCAGGATAACATCAACAAGACGTCGTTCAACCAGGACACGCTGTCGCTGATCTTCGACGGTACCCTGATGAACTTGCCGGCCGGTGCGGTTAAGGCCGCGGTTGGGTTCGAGTATCGCGCCGACAAGATCGATGACCGTCCGTCCCCGGCGGCGATCGCTGGCGAGCTGTACAACCGCGCCGGTGCCGGCCGCACGCGCGGCAAGGACAACGTCAAGGAGGTGTTCGGCGAGGTCAACATTCCGATCCTGTCGGAACGTCCATTCTTCCACAGCCTCGAGTTCGCGGCGTCCGGGCGCTACACCGACTACAAGTCCTACGGCTCGGACTTCACCTACCGCCTCAATGGCCAGTGGGCGCCGGTCGAAATGCTGCGCTTCCGCGCCAGCTACGGCACCAACTTCCGCGCGCCGAACCTGTACGAGCAGTTCGTCGCCGACCAGACCGGTTTCTACGGCGGCTCGCTCGATCCGTGCAACGGCTTCGGCGTCAACCTCGAGCCGGGCAACGCGACGTTCGACAACTGCCTCGCCGTCCTGACGCCGATCCTCGACGATCCGGCGACCCCGGCGAACGAAGCGCTTGGCTTCGTCAACACCGGCAGCATCGAAGTGACCACGCGTGGCGGGGCGGGCAACCTCGAAGCCGAGCATGCGAAGAGCTGGGGCCTCGGCGCCGTCTTCACCATGCCGGCGGAAATCGCCGACTTCACCTTGGCGGTCGACTACTTCAACATCTTGGTTGAGGACGAAGTCACGTCGCTCGGCAACACCATCCTCAACCTCTGCTACGGTGCGGATGACTTCCCGGACAACGTCTATTGCCAGTTCATCGGCCCCCGCGAGGGTCCGGACGGGGTCCGCCCTGGTGCGCTGACCACCCTGGACAATCCGTTCCTCAACGTGTCGCGGCAGACCACCAAGGGCATCGATTTCAATGCCCGCTATGCCACGCCTTTGTTCGGCGGTCGTTTCCAGACCCAGTTGCAGGCAACTCGCATGCTTGAGCAGGGCCTGGAGATCTTCGACGGCGCCGGCCTGTTCGACTACAACGGCACGCTGGGCTATCCGGGCTTCGGCTCGGGTCCGAAGTGGACCGGCAGCCTCGACACCCGCTTCATCACGGGTCCGCTGACCTTCCGCTGGGGCGTCGAGTACGTCGGCCCGGCCAGCGCGGACAAGCTGGTCGAAGATACCTTCATCGGTGGCCAGTTGGTCGAAACCGACCTCGATGCCGAGAAGTATTTCGAGCATGGCATTTCGGTGCAGTACAAGTGGCGCAATGTTGGGCAGATCACGCTCGGCATCAGCAACTTGTTCAACGAGAAGCCGCCGACGATCAGCGACTCGCTCGACACCGCCGGCCAGTACTTCCGCATCGGCAACTCGTTCGGTGGCGGTCCGTACGACTACATCGGTCGCTCGGTGTTCTTGAACATCACCAAGACCTTCTAACCGTCGCACTTGCGACAGACTTCAAAAGGGCGGGAGCAATCCCGCCCTTTTTTTGCGCCTTCCGCGCGGATACGCTTTTTCTCTAGGCGCAGCGGGCGCACCGCGTATGACTAGGGCGAGCAAGCCGGCGTCGCCGCCGGGACCCATGGCGCGGGGGAACTGAAGGGATGGGGGAGCTGTCGGGAACGAGCCTGCTCGCCCTCGGCGTCGCCGCCCTGTGGATATTCATCGCGGCAGCGGTCGCCGTGCTCGCCGCGCGCCGCCTGCGCACCGCCAATGCCGTCATCGCATCGGCCCGGAACCTCGCTACTTTGCTCGATCTGGCGCCGGCGAGGCCGCTCGTCGTGCGCCCCGACGGCGTCCTCGAGGTCGACGCCCGGCTGCTGCGCGAGCTCGGTCTTGACGCCGCTCCGCGCACATTCCCCGAGCTGGCTGGCGAAGAACGCGGCATTGTTGCCGAGGATCTCGAAGTGCTCGCGGGCGATCTCAGAATGGCGGCGTTGGGCGGAGCGCGGATCTCGCGCCAGGTGCGCATTGCCGGCTCGTCGCGCGTGCTCGAGGTGCGCGGCGGCCTCGCGCCCGAGCCCGAGCCGGTTGGCACCATGCTGTTGTGGCTGTCCGACACCAGCGGGGCCGAGTCCGCGCGCGCGGATCTCGCGCTGCGCCTGCGCCAGACCGAAAGCGCGCTCGATGCGCTCACCCACCTGATCGAGGCAGCGCCGTTCCCGATGTGGTACCGCGGTCCCGATCTCAGCTTGGGCCTGGTCAACAGCGCATTCGTCGAGGCGGTCGAGGGGCGCGACGCCGCCGACGTCATCTCGCGCTCCAACGAACTGGTCGATGCGCCGGGCGACGACAGCGCCAAGGCGGTGGCCGCCGCAGCGCTCGAAAGCGGCCAGCCGCACGTCCACACCCAGCCGGTCACCATCCGCGGCGAACGGCGCATGCTGCGCATCGTAAACGTGCCCTTGCCGACCGGCGCGGTGGCCGGCTTCGCGGTCGACATCCAGGACCTTGAGGAGGCTCGAGCGGAGCTTGCGCGCTACGTCCAGTCGCAGCGCGAGCTGGCCGACCGCATGACCGCGGGGACCGCGCTGTTCGACGCGGACCGCACCCTGACGTTCTTCAACCAGCCGTTCGCGGCGATGGTCCAGATCGATCCCGAATGGCTCGCCGAGGGCCCCGAGTTCGACCGCCTGCTCGAGCGTATGCGCGAGAATCACCGCCTGCCCGAGGTGCGCGATTTCCCGTTGTGGAAGGAAGAGCATCGCGCCTGGTTCCTAAACGCCGGCCAGGTCGCCGAGGAGGAGTGGATGCTGGCCAACGGCGACCATGTGCGGGTCGTCGCTCAGCCGCTCCCTGACGGCGGCCTGCGCCTGTTCCTCGAGGACCGCACCGAACAGGTACGCCTGGCGTCGGCCCGCGACACATTGCTCCGCGTCCGCGCGGCGACCTTCGACAATTTGTTCGAGGCGATCAGCGTGTTCGCCAGCGACGGCCGCCTGACCCTATGGAATCGCCGCTTCTGCAAAGTGTGGGAACTCGACGAGGAGTGGCTGACGGAGCATCCTCGGGTCGACGAGCTGGTGCCGGCAATGGCGCGCAAGCTGGTCAACCCGACCGCCGCTGCGCAAATCCGCGAGATGGTCCGCCACACCACCAGCGAGCGGCAGTCGGCGAGCGGGCGCCTGTCGCAGACCGATGGCCGCCACTTCGAGTTCGCGGCGGTCCCGCTGCCCGACGGGAACGCCTTGTTCACGATGGTCGACGTGACCGATTCGACGCGCATCGAGGAAGCGCTGCGCGAGCGCGCCACCGCGCTCGAGCAGGCCGACCGGGTCAAGACCGACTTCGTCGCCAACATGAGCTACGAGCTGCGCACGCCGCTGACCTCGATCGGCGGGTTCGCGGAGATGCTCGCCGCCGGCTACGCGGGCAAGCTGGCGCCGACCGCGGCCGATTATGTCCAGGCCATCATCGAATCGGTCGGGCGATTGTCCAAGTTGATCGACGACGTGCTCGATTTGACCCAGGCCGACACCCGCCAGCTGACCCTCGAGCATGAGCGCGTCGACCTTGCCGGGCTGTGCCGCATGGCGGTCGAGACGGTGCGCGGGCGGGCGGAGGAAAAGGGGCAGAAACTCAAGCTCTCCTTGGCGCCGGAGCTCGGCCATGTGTTCGGCGACGCGCGGCGCCTGCGCGAATCGGTCGAGCACGTGCTGGGCAATGCCATCGCCTACACCGACAAGGGCGGTCACATCGCGCTGGCGGGGGAGGGCGACGCGGCGGCCGCGCTGATCCGCATCAGCGACGATGGGTCGGGCATCTCGCCCAAGGATCTGCCACGTGTTTTCAACCGCTTCGATCGGATCATCGAAGCGGGCGTGCGGGGCGAGGCGGCGCTCGGTCTGGGTTTGCCGCTGACCCGCCAGTTCATCGAGGCGCATGGTGGGACGGTCGATTTGAAGTCGAAGCGTGGCAAGGGCACCACGGTCACGCTGACCATCCCGCGCGGCTCCAAATGATTCTTGCCGACGAGGCCGCCACCGCCGCGTTGGGCGCGCGCCTGGCGGGGCTGCTTGGGGCGAGCGACGTGATTGCGCTGACGGGGCCGCTCGGAGTTGGCAAGACCACGTTGGTGCGCGCGTTGCTCGCCGCGCTCGGCCACGCCGGCGAGGTCCCGAGCCCGAGCTTTGCGATCGTCCAGCCGTACGAAGCGCTCGATCCGCCCGTTCTCCACGTCGACCTGTTCCGGGTCGAGCATTCGTCCGAACTGGCCGAGCTCGGCCTCGATGACGCCGCCACCGCGGCGGCGCTGCTGGTCGAATGGCCCGAGCGAGCCGGACCCGCGGCATGGCCGCATGCGCTCCGCCTGTCGCTCGAATTCGTTGCAGGCGGCGCTCGGCGCTTGACAGCCGAGGTCCCCCCGCCATGGGAAGGGCGATGGCCGCCGCAACCATGACTCCGCCCGCTGCCGCGCCGCAGTTTCTCGCTGCCAACGGTTGGGCCGGCGCGCGCATCGAGCCGCTCGCCGGCGACGCCTCGTTCCGGCGCTACTTCCGGGTCGTTGATGACGGCCGCCAGGCGGTGCTGATGGATGCTCCGCCGCCGCACGAGGACCCGCGCCCGTTTGTGGCGGTCGCCGAGTGGCTCGCCTCGGTCGGCCTGAGCGCACCCGAAATCCTCGCCCGAGACCTCGACCGTGGCCTGCTATTGCTCGACGATTTCGGCGATGCGCGGCTGCGCGAAACGCTTGATGCCGCACCCCAGCGCGAACGCGATCTTTACGGCTTGGCGACCGACGTCCTGGTTCACCTCCACCGCCACCCGCCGATGGCCGGCCAGCGCGGCCACGGGCTCGGCCAGTGGCTCGAGGAAGTGGCGCTGTTCACCGACTGGTATTGCCTCGCTCTCGAGGTCGAGGTCGATGCCACGGGCTTCCTCGCGGCGTGGCGCGAGGTGCTCGAGCCGGTCGCGGCGGACGGCCTCGGCCCGGTCACCGTGCTACGCGACTACCATGCCGAAAACGTCATGCTGGTCGAAGGGCGCAGCGGCATTGGCCAGTTCGGCCTGCTCGATTTCCAGGACGCGGTTGCTGGCCACCCCGCCTACGACCTCGCCTCGGTCCTCGAGGATGCGCGCCGGGACGTGCCGGCGGCGCTCGAACGGGCGATGATCGACCGCTACGTTGCGGCGACTGGGCAGGGGGAATCGTTCGAGCGCGCTTACTGGGCGCTTGCGGCGCAGCGCAACACGCGCATCCTTGGTGTGTTTACACGGTTGTGGAAGCGCGACGGCAAGCCGCACTACCGCGCGTTCCAGCCGCGCATGTGGGGCTTGGTCGAGCGCGACCTCGCGCGGCCCGAACTGGCGCCGGTGCGCGCGTGGTTCGATGCCAATGTGCCCGGCGAAGCGCGCGCCGCGGCGTGGAAGGAACTCGAATGACGGTTGCCCAACGCTCGCTGCGTATCCGCGCCGACATCGATGCCGACGTGCCGGGAACCGCGATGGTGATGGCGGCGGGCCTCGGCAAGCGCATGCGCCCGCTCACCGCGACCCGCCCCAAGCCGCTGGTCGAGGTCGCCGGCAAGCCGCTGCTCGACCACGTCCTCGACCGCCTGCGCACGGCGGGCGTCAAGCAGGTGGTGGTCAACGTCCATTATTTGCCCGACGCATTGGAGGCGCACCTCGCCAACCGCAGCGACGGGCTCGACGTGATCATCTCGGACGAGCGCGATGTTCTGCTCGAAACCGGCGGCGGGCTGGTCAAGGCGGCGCCGCTGATCGGCTGCGACCCGTTCCTCGCGGTCAACAGCGACAATTTGTGGGTCGACGGCCCCGCCGACACCTTGAAGCTGCTCGCCTCGCAGTGGGACGACAAGCGCATGGACGCGCTGCTGCTGCTGGTCCCGCAGGCGCGCGCGCAGAACCATCGCGGGCAGGGTGATTTCCACATGGACCGCAGCGGCCGCCTGCGCCGCCGCGCGCGCAGCCATGTCGCGCCGTTCGTGTTCACCGGGGTGCAGATGCTGTCCAAGCGCCTGCTCGCGGACGCGCCCGAAGGGCCGTTCTCGACCAACATCCTGTGGGACCGCGCGATCAAGGCCGCGCGCTGCTTCGGCGCGGTCCACCAAGGGCTGTGGTTCGATGTCGGCACGCCCGAATCGATTGCCGCGACCGAGGCGGTGCTCGCCAATGGCTGACGACCTGCCCGCCCGTCCGCGGGCACCGCAGGTCTTCACCATCCCGCCCCACCGCTCGTTCGCCGACGCGCTTGCCGCCGGGCTGATCGCGCGCACCCGCGGCGACCCGCTCGTGCTCGCGGCGGGGCGCATTCTGCTCCCCAACAATCGCGCCAAGCGCACGCTGAACGAGGCATTCGTGCGCGCCAGCGGGTCGGGGCTGCTGCTGCCGCGGCTGATCCCGATCGGCGACCCCGAGCTCGACGACCGCATCGGCGGCGCGCTCGACCCCGCCGGCGATCCCGACCCGGTGCCGCCGGCGGTCGACCCGCTCGAGCGGCTGCTGGTGCTGGCCGAGCTGGTGCGCGGCGACGAGACGAGCGCGGCCGAAGCGCTGCGCCTTGCCGCCGACCTCGCGCGCACCCTCGACGCGGTGCTGATCGAGGAGGTCGAGCCGGGCCGACTGGCCGATGCTGCAGCCAACGCGTCCGAGCTGGCCGGGCACTGGCAGGTGTCGCTCGACCGGCTGCGCGCGATTCTCGATCTGTGGCCGCGCCGCCTCGGCGAAATGGGCCGGATCGACCTCGCCGACCGCCGCAACCGCTTGCTGCGCCGCCTTGCCGAGCGCTGGCGCGATGCCCCGCCGCCGGGCTTCACCGTCGCCGCCGGGATTACCACCGCCGCCCCGGCGGTCGCGCGGCTTCTGCGCCGAGTCGCCGATCTGCCCGACGGGCTGGTGGTGCTGCCCGGGATCAGCCTCGCCGACGTCATGCCCGACGCCGAGTGGGACGCGCTTGGCCCCGACGATGCCGGGCGTGCCGACGAGACCCACCCCCAATTCCATCTGAAGCAATTGCTCGACCGCATGGGGGTCGCGCGCGGCGAGGTGATGCGCTGGCGGGCAGGGGGCCGCGGCGGCGCGCCGGCAGTGCGCGGGCGGGCGGTCGCGCACGCCATGACCGCCGCCGATTTCAGCGACAAATGGAGCGCGCTCAAGCCGATCGAGCGGCGGCTGGGCGGGGTCCGCGCGGCCGAGCTCGCCGATCCCGCCGCCGAGGCGCAAACCATCGCGCTGGCGTTGCGCGAGGCGATCGAGACGCCCGGGCTCACTGCGGCGCTGGTGACCCCCGACCGGCTGCTCGCAACGCGTGTTTCGGCCTTGCTCCAGCGCTGGGGAATCGCGGCCGACGACAGCGCCGGGCAGGCATTGTCTCAGACTGCCGCCGGAACCCTGTTGCTGGCGATCGCCGCCGCCGCTGCCGAGGATTTCGCGCCTGTGCCGTTGCTGGCGCTGCTCAAGCACCCGCTAGTCGGTGGGGAGGACGAGCAGCGGCGCATTTGGCTCGACGCGGTGCGCCTGCTCGACCTCGCGCTGCGCGGCCCGCGCCCGGCGGCGGGGCTGGCCGGCCTCGACGCGCATTTCGCGGCCAAGGGCGACGAGCGGCAGTATCGCGGCTGCCTCGCCGCGTGGCAGCGCGTGCGCAGCTCAATCGCCGGGATCGGCGCCAGGCCGGTGACGCTTGCCGGCTTCGCGCAGCATCTGGCCGCCTCGGCCAGCGCGGTCGCCGGCGAGCGCGCGTGGCGCGGCGCGGACGGGCGGATGACCGCCGACCTGCTGCTCGAGCTCCAGGACAAGCCCGCGGCGGCGCTGCCGGTGGCGAGCGCCGACCAGGTGCCGATGCTGCGCCAATTACTCGAGCGGCACAGCGTGCGCCCGCCCTACGGCGGCCATCCGCGGGTGTTCATCTGGGGCCTGCTCGAGGCGCGGCTGCAGCAGGCCGACCTGATGGTGCTGGGCGGGCTCAACGAGGGGGTGTGGCCGGCGCTGCCCGCGCCCGATCCGTGGCTGGCGCCCAGGATCCGCGCCAACCTCAAGCTGCCCGGCCTAGACTTCCGCACCGGCCTCGCGGCGCATGACTTTGCTAGTGCGCTCGGTGCCCGGCAGGTGCTGATCACCCGCGCGCGCCGCGACAATCGCGCGCCGACGGTCGCTTCGCGGCTGTGGCTGCGGCTGCGCGCGATGACCGGCGGGCTGGCGCGGGACATTCGCCTTGAGCGCCTCGCGCTCGCGCTCGACGACCCCGGCGTGCCGCAGCCCGCGCACCGCCCGCGCCCTGCGCCGCCCGCGACTGTCCGCCCCAAGCGCATTTCGGTGACCGCGGTCGACCGCCTCAAGGCCGACCCGTTCGCGTTCTACGCGCAAGCGATGCTCGGGCTGCGCAGCCTCGACCCGATCGACGCCGAGCACAGCGCGGCGTGGAAGGGCAGCGCGGTGCACGAAGTGCTTGAGCGATGGCTGGCCGAGGACAATTGCGACCCCACAAAATTGCTACCCCGCGCTCGCGCCTTGCTCTCCGACGGCTCGATCCACCCGATGCTTCGGGCGCTGTGGCAGCCGCGGCTGGACGAGGCGATCAAATGGGTGGTCGGGCAGGAGACCGCCAACCAGGCCGTCGGGCGGCTCCCGCTCGCCGCCGAGGCCCAGGGCGAGACGGTCATCGATGGCGTGACCGTGCACGGCAAGGCCGACCGCCTTGACCGGCTCGCCAACGGCGGCCTTGCGATCGTCGATTACAAGACCGGCAAGGCGCCCAGGCAGAAAGCGGTCGACGAGGGGTTCGCGCTCCAGCTCGGGCTGCTCGGGCTGATCGCGCGCGCCAGCGGGTTCGCCGACAAGGGCGAGCCCCATGCCCACGAATATTGGTCGCTGACCAAGCATGGCGACAGCTTCGGCAAGTGCAGCTCGCCCGACCTTGGCGATGCTGCGGGCTTCCTCGCCCACGCCCAGGCGCAGTTCGAGGAGGCGGCGCGCAAATGGCTGACCGGCGACGAGCCGTTCACCGCCAAACTCAACCCGGCCTACGCGCCCTACGGCGACTATGACCAGTTGATGCGGCTGGAAGAATGGTACGGCCGCGAATGACCGCGCGCAGCCTATTTCTTGGACGGTTTCTTGACCGACGAGGCGTACAGCAAGGCCGCGACGATCGCCGCCGAGCCGATGCCGACCGCGACCCCAGCCTTGACCAGTTTGGCGCGGCGCTGCTCGTCGGGGGTGTCGGCCTGGTCGTCGTCGCTCATCGTCCGTCCCGTTCGCTGTTCCACCTTCTTTCTATGGCCTTGCCCGCGCGATGGGAAGCGCGGGCGTGAGCGTGCAGCGCCTCAAACCCTTGCCCGAGCTGCGCGGCGACCAGGCCGAGGCCGCCGATCCGCGCGTCCACGCCGCGCTGTCGGCCTCGGCGGGGACCGGCAAGACCCAGGTGCTGACCGCGCGCGTGCTGCGGCTGCTGCTCGCCGGAGTGCCGCCCGAAACCATCCTGTGCCTGACCTTTACCAAGGCCGGCGCGGCGGAGATGGCCAACCGTATCGGCGCGCGGCTGGCGTCGTGGGTGCGGCTGCCCGACCAGGAATTGCGGGCTGAGCTGATCAATCTTGGCGAGCGCAACCACCCGGCGATGCTGCAGCGCGCGCGGCGGCTGTTCGCGACCGTGCTCGAGGCGCCCGGCGGCCTGCGCATCCAGACCATCCATGCGTTCGCCCAGGCGCTGCTCGCGGCGTTTCCCGCGGAGGCGGACATCGCGCCGGGGTTTAAGCCGCTCGAGGGACGCGCCGAGCAGGAATTGGCCCACGCCACCCTCGCCGAATTGCTCGCCGACGCCGAGGCCGGGGGCAATGAAGCGCTCATCGGCGATGTTCAATGCCTCAGCCTGCGCCTCGGTGAGCAGGATGCGGTCAAATATCTGATGCAATGCGCGCGGGCGCATGACGCGCTTGCCGCGCTCGGCGCGCCGGGCGGCATCGAGGCCAGGCTGCGCGAATTGATGGGCCTGCCCGAGGGCGCGCTCGACGATTATCTCGCGATGCACTGCGCCGACGACCGCTTCGACTGCGACCTACTCCACGCGATCGCCGCGGCCAACCGGTCGTGGGGCACCGCGACTGGCGACAAAGCGGTGGCGGCGGTCGAGCAATGGCTCGGGCTCGACGCGGCGGCGCGCGCGGCGGCCTTGCCCGAATTGGCGCTGGTGGTGTTCACCGGCACCGGCACGCTGCGCAAAGTGTCGGCGGGGCAATTGAAGGCCGATCCCGATTACGAGCGCCACGCCGAGCGGCTAGGCGAGGCGGTTGCCGATTTGCTGCGGATTCAGACCGGCGCTCGGCTAGCATGCGACATGGCCGCTGGCCTGCGCGCCGGGCAGGCGTTCTCCGCCGCTTATGCCTCGGCCAAGCGCAGCGCCGGGGTCGCCGATTTCGACGACCTCATCGCGTGGACGCGGCGCCTGCTCGCCGCGCCCGGGATGGGCGAATGGGTGCGCTACAAGCTCGACCGCCGCACCGACCACATATTGGTCGACGAGGCGCAGGACACCAATGTCGACCAATGGGCGATCATCGACGCGCTCGCCGCCGAATTCTTTTCCGGGTCGAGCGAGGCCGAGCGGCGTCACCGCACCTTGTTCATGGTCGGCGACTTCAAGCAGGCGATCTACGGCTTCCAGGGCACCGACCCGCGCGAGTTCGACCGCATGCGGCGGCTGGTGCGCGAGCGCGCGGCGGCGTTGCGCGAGGCCGAGGACGAGGCCGACGACGGCACGGCGCTGGCGCTCGAGTTCCGCGACCTGTCGATCGACGCCAGTTTCCGCTCGGCGCAGGCGGTGCTCGACGTGGTCGACGCGGTGGTCGGCGAAGTCGGTTTTCATGCAATGGGGCTGCCAGAGCCGCCCAACCCGCACCGCGCGCATTTCGCCGCGCGGCCCGGGGTGGTCGAGCTGTGGCCGCCGTTCGTGGTCGAGGATTCCGCCGAAGGCGACGACGGCGAGGAGGGGTGGATCGACGACGCCGACCGCGCTTTTGGGGCCCGGCTCGCCGAGGAGGTCCGCCGCTGGGTCGACGCGGCGCCGGTGCTCGCCTCGACGCGGCGCCCGCTGACCCCCGGCGACGTCCTGATCCTGGTCCGCAGCCGCGGCGAGCTCGCTTCGCTGATCGTCGCGCGATTGTTCGCGGCGGGGGTGCCGGTGGCGGGGATCGACCGACTCCATCTGTCGAAGCCGTTCGCGGTGCGCGACCTGCTCGCCGCGGTGGCGTTCGCGGTGCAGCCGCTCGACGATTTGAACCTCGGCACTCTGCTCGTCTCGCCGCTGATCGGGTGGGACCAGCAGACCCTGTTCGACCTCGCGTTCGATCGCGGCAAGGTGCCGCTGTGGCGCGCGCTGCGCGAGCGAGCGGGGGAGCGCCCCGAGTTTACCGCCGCGCACGACGCGCTCGGCGCGCTGCTGGGACTAGCCGATTTCACCACCCCGGCGCGGTTTCTCGAGACGATTTTGTCGGGGCCGATGGGTGGCCGCCGCAAGCTTTATTCGCGGCTCGGCCTCGCCGCGCGCGATCCGATCGACGAATTGCTGTCGAGCGCGCTCGAGTTCGAACGCGCCGAAGTGCCGTCGCTGGAGCGTTTTCTCGCCTGGTTCGCGCGTGGCGACGTCGAGATCCAGCGCGATCCCTCGGCGCCCGGCAATGCGGTGCGGGTGATGACGGTGCACGGGGCCAAGGGGCTCGAGGCGCCGGTGGTGATCCTAGCCGACGCCACCGCCGACCCGGCCAAGGTCGGCGGGGTCGCGCGCAGCATTTCGCTGCCGATCCCCGGGGTCGGCACCGCGCCGCTGATCCGCCCGCGCAAGGACGAGCGGGTCGAGCCATTCGCGACTGTAATGGCGGAGCGTGCGGCGGCCGACCTCGAGGAGCATTGGCGGCTGCTCTACGTCGCGCTGACCCGCGCCAGCGAGCGGCTGGTGGTGGCGGGCACGCTGCGTAGCGGCAAGCGCGCCGACAATAGCTGGCACATGCGGGTCGAGCGCGCCCTGGCGGCGCTGGGTGCAGAGGCGGACCCAGACGGTGTGCTCAGCTACCGCGGCGACGTCACCGCGCCGGCGCCGGCCGCCAAGTCGCCGCGCCGTCCGCTCGCGCCGATCGCCGTGCCGACCTGGGCGAGGACAATGGCGCCGGTCGAAAGCCGCCCGCCGCAGCCCCTCGCGCCGTCGGCGCTCGCCGAGGACCGCGAGTCCGCGCCGGCGCCGAGCCCCGAGCAGCGCGCCGCTGCCAAACGGGGCACGCTGATCCACGCTTTGTTCGAGCGCCTGCCGGGGGTCGCGCCGGAGCAGCGCCAGGAGGCTGGCCAGCGCTGGCTCGCGCAATCGGCGGGGATCGCCGACGCCGCCGAGCGCGCGGCGCTGGTCGGCTCGGTGTGCGCGACCCTTGCCGACCCGCAGTTCGCCGAATTGTTCGGCCCCGGCTCGCTGGCCGAGGCGCCGCTCGCCGCGACCTTGCCCGACGGGCGGGTGATTGCCGGCACCGTCGACCGCTTGCTGGTCACGCCCGAGGCAATCTCGGTGATCGACTACAAGACCGGCCGCGTGCCCGCCGACGCCGCCGCGATCTCGGCCTCGCACCGCGCCCAGATGGCCGCTTACGCCGCGGCGCTGGCGGTGATTTTCCCCGGGCGGCCGATCAATGCGGCGCTGCTCTACACCGCCGCGCCGCGGCTGTTTATGCTCGGCGGTTGAGCCGCGCCGCGAGCGCCCCCATATGAGCCGCAACCGACTGATGGAGTAATTCCCGCCATGGCTACCAAGAGCGTCACCGACCAAAGCTTTGCAACCGACGTGCTCGGGGCCTCGGGCCCGGTGCTGGTCGACTTCTGGGCCGAATGGTGCGGCCCGTGCCGGATGATCGCCCCGGCGCTCGAGGAGATCGCGACCGAGATGGGCGACAAGGTGACCATCGCCAAACTGAATATCGACGAGAATCCCGACACGCCGGGCCGCTATGGCGTGCGCGGCATCCCCACCATGTTGCTGTTCAAGGACGGCCAGCCGGTCGCGCAGAAGGTCGGCGCCGCCCCCCGCAGCCAGATCCAGCAGTGGATCGAGGGCAATATCTAGGCGCTTCGACGCACTCCGCTTCAATTGACTAAAACCGGGCCGCTGCCTACATCGCGGCCCGCATAGCCCGCGCGCGGGCGAGGCGGACGCCCACCTAGCGCGCGCTCCGCCATTTAAGGGAATTTCATGTTCGCCGCACTGGCCAAGAGCATCTTCGGATCGGCAAACGACCGCTATGTCCGGAGCCTCGGCAAATATGTCGACGCGGTCAACGGCTTCGAGCCGACCATCTCGTCGCTGACCGACGACGAACTGCGCGGCCAGACCGACCTGTTCCGGCGCCGCCTCGACAACGGCTCGACCCTCGATGACCTGCTGCCCGAAGCGTTCGCCACCGTGCGCGAGGCGGCCAAGCGCACGCTCGGGCAGCGTCACTACGACGTCCAGCTGATCGGCGGTATCGCACTCCACCGCGGCGAGATCGCCGAGATGAAGACCGGCGAGGGCAAGACCCTGGTCGCCACGCTCGCGGTGTATCTCAACGCGCTGCCCGGCAAGGGCGTCCACGTCGTCACCGTCAACGATTACCTTGCCCGCCGCGACGCCGAATGGATGGGGCAGATCTACAAGTTCCTCGGCCTGTCGGTCGGGGTGATCGTCCCCAACCTCAGCGACGAGCAGCGGCGCGAGGCGTACAACTCCGACATCACCTACGCGACCAACATCGAGCTCGGCTTCGATTACCTCCGCGACAACATGAAATATTCGCGCGATGCGATGACCCAGCGGCCGTTCAATTTCGCGATCGTCGACGAGGTCGACTCGATCCTCATCGACGAGGCGCGCACGCCGCTGATCATCTCCGGCCCGACCGACGACAAGTCCGAGCTGTACATGTCGGTCGACGCAGTGGTGAAGACCTTCGGCCCCGACGATTACGAGCTCGACGAGAAGCAGAAGAGCGTCGTCCTCACCGAGGACGGCACCGAGAAAGCCGAGCGGATGCTCGAGGAAGCCGGCCTGATCGAGGGCCGCAACCTGTACGACATCGTCAACACCCAGGCGGTCCACCACTTGAACCAGGCCCTCAAGGCCAACGTCATGTTCAAGAAGGACATCGACTACATCATCAAGGACGGCAAAATCATCATCATCGATGAGTTTACCGGCCGCATGATGGACGGGCGGCGCTGGTCGGACGGGCTGCACCAGGCGGTCGAGGCCAAGGAGCAAGTGCAGATCGAGCCCGAGAACCAGACCCTCGCCTCGATCACCTTCCAGAACTATTTCCGCATGTACCCCAAGTTGTCGGGCATGACCGGCACCGCGTTGACCGAGGCGCCCGAGTTCTTCGACATCTACAAGATGAACGTGGTGTCGATCCCGACCCACGTCGAAGTGCTGCGCGAGGACGACGACGACGAATTCTACAAGAACATCACCGACAAGTTCGCCGCCATCGCCAAGGAGATCAAGGCGCGGCAGGACAAGGGCCAGCCGGTGCTGGTCGGCACGGTGTCGATCGAGAAATCGGAGATGCTGTCGGAATTCCTCGCCAAGGAAGGCATCCGCCACGAAGTCCTCAATGCCCGCTTCCACGAGAAGGAAGCGCATATCGTCGCCCAGGCCGGCGCGATCGGCGCGGTGACCATCGCCACCAACATGGCCGGCCGTGGCACCGACATCCAACTGGGCGGCAATGTCGATTTCCGCATCGAGGACGAGCTTGCCGAACTGCCCGAGGGCGCCAAGCGCGACAGCGAGATCGCGCGGATCAAGGCCGAAGTCGCCGAGCAGAAGCGCCTCGTGCTCGAAGCGGGCGGGTTGTTCGTGCTCGGCACCGAGCGCCACGAG
>NZ_JANPKO010000030.1:0-8074 GCF_031426035.1 Sphingomonas sp.
CCGGTGGTGACCATCATGGGCCATGTCGACCACGGCAAGACCTCGCTGCTCGACGCCATCCGCGGCGCCGACGTGGTCGCCGGCGAGGCGGGCGGCATCACCCAGCACATCGGCGCCTACCAGGTGACCCTGCCCGACGCCTCGAAGATCAGCTTCCTCGACACGCCGGGGCACGAAGCGTTCACCGAAATGCGCATGCGCGGCGCCAATGTCACCGACATTGTCGTGCTCGTGGTGGCCGCCGACGACGGCTTGAAGCCGCAGTCGATCGAGGCGATCAACCACACCAAGGCCGCCGGCGTGCCGATGATCGTCGCCATCAACAAGATCGACAAGCCCGACGCCAAGCCGCAGAAAGTGCGCGAGGAATTGCTCCAGCACGAGATCATCGTCGAGGCGATGGGCGGCGAGGTCCAGGACGTCGAAGTGTCGGCGCTGAAGAAGACCAACCTCGACAAATTGCTCGAGGCGATCCACCTCCAGGCCGAAATTCTCGAGCTGAAAGCCAACCCCGACCGCGCGGCCGAGGGCACCGTGATCGAGGCCAAGCTGGACAAGGGCCGCGGCCCGCTTGCCACCGTGCTGGTCCAGCGCGGCACTTTGCGGGTCGGCGATGTGTTCGTTGCCGGCGCATCGAGCGGCAAGGTCCGCGCGATGAACGACGACAAGGGCCGCGCGGTCAAGGAAGCCGGCCCGTCGTTCCCGGTCGAGGTGCTCGGCCTCAGCGCCGTGCCGTCGGCCGGCGATGCGTTCACCGTGGTCGAAAACGAAGCCCGCGCGCGCGAGGTGGCGTCATATCGGCAGAGCGTGCTCGATCGTAAGCGCACCACCTCGGCGCCGGTCAGCCTGGAGAACATGTTCGCCTCCAAGGCCTCGGCGATCAAGGAGCTGGCGATGGTCGTCAAGGCCGACGTCCACGGCTCGGTCGAAGCGATCGTCCACGCCCTCAACCGCCTTGCGACCGACGAAATCCGTGTCCGCATCCTCCATTCGGGCGTCGGTGCGATCACCGAGAGCGACGTCACCCTGGCCAATGCGTCGGGCGCGCCGATCATCGGCTTCAACGTCCGCCCCAACGCCAAGGCGCGCGAGATCGCCGAGCGGACCAAGGTCGAATTGCGCTACTACGACGTGATCTACCACCTCACCGACTGGGCCAAGGCGGCGATGGCCGGCGAGCTTGGGCCGGAGATCATCGAGACGGTCGTCGGCCGCGCCGAAATCCGCGAAGTGTTCTCCGCCGGCAAGCATGGCAAGGCGGCCGGCCTGCTGGTCACCGAGGGCATCATCCGCAAGGCGCTGAAAGCGCGCATCACCCGCGAGGATGTCATCATCTACACCGGCGAAATCGCGTCGCTGCGCCGGTTCAAGGACGATGTCGCCGAAGTGAAGGCGGGCCTCGAGTGCGGCGTGACGTTCACCCAGAACTTCACCGACATCAAGGCCGGCGACTTCCTCGAAACCTACGAAGTCGAGGAACGCGCGCGCACGCTGTAATAGCTCCCTCTCCCGCCTGCGGGAGAGGGTTGGGGTGAGGGCCTGTCATGCGCAAAGTCGAAACTCCCGAAGGCCGCTCGGTCCGCTTGCTGCGCGTAGGAGAGCAGGTGCGCCATGCGTTGAGCGACATCCTCATGCGCGGCGACGTCCATGACGAGACGCTCGCGTCGCATCTGATCAGCGTCACCGAGGTGCGAATGTCGCCCGACCTGCGCCACGCCACAGTGTTCGTGAAGCCGCTGCTCGGCCAAGACGAGGAGGTGGTGCTCAAAGCGCTGCGCACGCACACCGCCTTCTTCCAGAAGGAAGTCGCGCGGCGCGTGGTCACCAAATACGCTGCCAAGATCAAGTTCGTCGCCGACGAGAGCTTCGACCAGGGCGGCAAGATCGACGCACTACTGCGCGCACCATCTGTCGCGCGGGATATCGTCAAGGAATGATCGAGGGTCTCGCAGAGGCGATGCGCGGCGACGGCTGCCGTGCCGAGCCGTTTGCCGAGCCGTACCGCGACCCGCTCCGTGCCGCCTGCGCCGAGGACCCCGACATCTGGTCGATCTACGCCAACAACTTCGGCGACGGCGGCTTCGACGCCAGCATCGACCACTATGTCGGTAACCCGCGCAACCGCACTTTCGTGCTGTTCGACGGCGACGAGCTGGCCGGCATGTCGAGCTTTCTCGGCATCGACGAGGCGCGCCAAGTGCTCGAGATCGGCGGAACTTATTACCGCCCGCACCTGCGCGGCAGCGGCTTCAACCGGCGCGTCAAGGACATGATGCTGGAGCGCGCATTCGGCTGCGGAATCCGCCGCGTCGAATTCCGCGTCGACCGTCGCAACGGGCGCAGCCAGGCCGCCATGAAGAAGCTCGGTGCGGTCCGCGAAGGCGTGCTGCGCGCAGACCGCATCACCTGGACCGGCCATGTCCGCGACACGGTGCTGTTCGCGATCCTCAAGGATGAGTGGCCGGTCTAGGCCGCCGACTCAGTCGTCTTCCTCGTCCTCGTCGTCGCGGCCGACCGGAACGTCGCGGAAGCGCCACCACAGCAAGATGCTGCCCGACGCCACCGCGATGCGGAACAGGGTCGCCGCGACAATGTGCAGCGACGGCTCGGGCAGCCACGCCAGCAATGCCAGCGATGCCGCCGTCCCGCCGGCGCACAGCAGCACCAGCAGCGGCAGCGAGGTCGGCGCGAAACGCTCGATCCGCGCCACCAGCCCGACCCCGCGCCCGGTGCGCGCGGCGAACCCGCCGACCGGCCCCAGCACCGCGGTCAGAATGCCCTTGCCGAGGCGGTAGGCGAAGCGCCGCCGCGCGGTGCGATAACTGTAGCCGCCGATCTCGTGCCAGTGGAGCTTCTGCGCATAAGCCGGCTTGTCGGGGTTGCGCCGCGCCAGCCACAGCGAGGCGCCGAGCGCGATCCATTCGCGTAAGCCGAGCGCCAGCGCCATCCCCACGAGGCCGGCGCCCGACAGCCACGCCAGCGCCGCCAGCCCCGCCCCGCCCCACGTCAGCGCCGACCGCGCTATGACGAAATGGCGCCGCCCGCCGACCAGAGGATAGAGGAACCGCGCGGGCAGCCCGGCCGCGACCAGCAGGCACAGCCACGCGGTCTTGGTCAGCCCCATCGCCTCGAACGACGACACCAGCAGCGCCAGCAGCAGCGCCCCGACCAGCAGCGCCGCGCCCTCGAGCTTGAGCGCGGTGGCCATCGCCTGGCGGAGGATCGCGCGCGGCGCCGTGGTCCGCCGCGCCAGGCTCGGGTTGCTGTTGGGCGCGACGAGGTAGCGCAGGCTGCGCACGAACAGCCCCGCGGCGAGCAAGCGCGCGGCATCGGCGGTGCCGACCGTCAGGGTGATGATCAACCAGCACAGCAACGTCCCGACCCACGGCGCATATTCGCGCGTGGCCAGGCGGCGCAGCATGTCGCGCCGCTTCACATCAGCCATGAACGGACCTCGCCGCGCCGTGCCACCGCCCGCGCCTGCGCCAGCCGCACCAGCTGGATGATTGCCGACACCACGCTCCACCCCGCGGCCACCGCGAACGCCTGCCAGGCTGCGCCCAGTGCAACCCCGACGGTCATGATCAGGAGAATAATATTGCGCCGCGAGACGATCAGCCGGAAGCGCGAGTCGAAGCGCTGCCACAGATAGGCATTGTAGCCGACGACCTGCTTGAACCAGGCTTCGGTCGCGCGGCCGATGGCGTAGGTGGCGAGGATCACCGCGCACGACCAATAGACGATGTCGCGCACCGCCGAGTCGGCGCCGAGCCCGAGCCCGACCGCGAGGCACACCCACCAGATCGGCGGGTGGATGAAATCCGTGACATGGTCGAGGCGGTTGCCGAGCTCGCTCGAGGTCACCGTGACCCGCGCCAACTTGCCGTCGACGGTGTCGAGAAAGGTCATCAGCCAGGCGAAGCCGAGCCCGGGGACGATTTCGCCTTGGGTCCACAGCCACGCAGCGACCGCCATCGCCGCGATGCCGACCAGCGTCACCATATTGGGGGTGATGCCGAGCGCCGCGCACAGCCGCGTCACCCACAGCGCCGGCAGCGGCCAGGCATATTTGGTAACGAGATCGGTGACGCCCTTGTAGACGCTGTCGAACAGCTCGCTTTCGGACGTGCCGGCCGATTGCTCATCGAGGCTGCGCACCAGCAATTTGTCGCGGCGGCGCAGCTTGCGCACGAACTGCTCGGGCATCATCGCCGGGTTGAGCTCGGGAAAGCCGGCGCTGCCCGTCGCAGCGATCGCCTTCTTGGCCGCGGCCACCTTGCCCGGCGCCACCGCGATCGCCACCGGCCGATTGGACGGGGTCGACACCATCGTCCCCGGATTCTCAATCAGCCACGCCACCGCGGCGTCGCTGAGCACGGCGGAGGCATGCGCGACCAGCACCGGGCCCGCCGCGCTGCCGCGCTGGCGCCGCAGCCGCTCGGCCTGGGACAGGCCGAACAGGCGCGTCTCGCAACTTCCGACAATCTCAAGCAATAGGGGTCTTCCCACTTCCACCGCGTCGCACGGGGGCACGCGCCTTATGAAAAAGCCGGACGCAACTGTCCATGACGACGCGCCTGGACAGGTAGCTGCCGTGCACGGCTGGATCATCCTCGACAAGCCGGTCGGGCTCGGCTCGACCCAGGCGGTCGGCGCGGTCAAGCGGCTATTGCGCGAGGGCGGCTATCCCAAGGTCAAGGTCGGCCACGGCGGCACGCTCGACCCGCTTGCCTCGGGCGTGCTGCCGATCGCGCTGGGCGAGGCGACCAAATTGGCCGGACGCATGCTGGACGCGACCAAGGTCTACGATTTTTCGATTTGCTTCGGGGCGGAGACCGACACGCTCGATCTCGAGGGCGCGGTGGTGGCGACCAGCGATGTGCGGCCTTCGCTCGAACAGGTCGAGGCCGTGCTGGCGCACTTCACGGGGGCGATCGAGCAGGTGCCGCCGGCCTATTCGGCGCTGAAGATCGACGGCAAGGCGGCGTACGTGAGGGCGCGTGCCGGGGAAGCGCTCGAGATGCAGCCGAGAAAGGTGACAATTTCCCAACTTTCCGTTCGTCCTGAGCCTGTCGAAGGACTGTCCTTCTCCTCGTCACAAGGGAAAAGCAGCCCTTCGACAAGCTCAGGGCGAACGGTGAAAGAGATCACGCTCTCCGCAACCGTGTCCAAAGGCACCTACATCCGCTCCCTCGCGCGCGACATCGCCCGCGCGCTGGGCAGCGTCGGCCATGTCACCATGCTGCGCCGCACCCGCGCCGGGCCGTTCGCCTTGGCTTCGGCCATTTCGCTGGACTTTCTGGGCGAAGCCGCTAAGGCGCGGCGACTGACGGAGACGGTTGTTCCGCTAATCGCGGCGCTGGACGACATCCCGGCCCTCCCCGTCACTCCCGGCCAAGCCCAGTTGCTCCGTCATGGACAGCGGCTGGCCGGTTTCCCCGCACCGCCGGGGCTTCACCTCGCCACCGACGCTGGTCGTCCGGTGGCATTGGTCGAAGCGTTGGCGGATGGCCTTCGGGTCGTGCGCGGGTTCAACCTCTAGACGAACAAAGGAGTAACCGATGTCGATCACTGCCGAGAAGAAGCAGGAACTGATCAAGGACCATGGCCGCGCCGACAACGACACCGGCAGCCCTGAAGTCCAGGTCGCCATCCTGACCAGCCGCATCAACACGCTGACCGAGCACTTCAAGACCCACGCCAAGGACAACCATTCGCGTCGCGGCTTGCTGATGATGGTCAACAAGCGCCGCTCGCTGCTCGATTTCCTCCGCCGCGAGGATGCCGAGCGCTACACCAGCCTGATCGCCAAGCTTGGGCTTCGCAAGTAACGCAACCGTTCGGCCCGCCTCGGCGGGCCGTTTACGTGTTGCGTTATCCCGGCGCAGGCCGGGATCCAGTTTACTAAGCGCTGTCGCGCTCCTGGACCCCGGCCTTCGCCGGGGAACGTAGTGAAAAAGTCCCGCAATTCGGCGGGACGCTCAGGGGCTAACCAATGCCCCACCCCGCCGCGAGCCGGCTTGCTCGCACTCAGATGAACCCATGACGCATCCGGCGCATGGGCGAAGGAAATCACATGTTTGACATCAAGACCGTAGAAATCGACCTCGGCGGCAAGACGCTGAAGCTCGAAACCGGGCGCGTCGCGCGCCAGGCCAATGGCGCCGTCCTCGCAACGCTCGGCGAAACCGTCGTGCTGTGCGCGGTGACCGCCGCCAAGACCGTCAAGCCGGGCCAAGACTTCTTCCCGCTGACCGTCCATTACCAGGAAAAATTCTCGGCCGCCGGGCGCATCCCGGGCGGCTTCTTCAAGCGCGAGCGCGGCGCCACCGAAAAGGAAACGCTGACCAGCCGCCTGATCGACCGCCCGATCCGCCCGCTGTTCCCCGAGGGCTTCTACAATGAGATCCTGTGCATCGCGCAGGTCCTTTCGTACGACGGCGAGAACGAGCCCGACATCCTGGCGATGATCGCCGCGTCGGCTGCACTCACCATCTCCGGCGTGCCGTTCATGGGCCCGATCGGCGCCGCGCGCGTCGGTTATGCCAACGGCGAATATATCCTCAACCCGACCCAGACCGAGGTCGCCGAGGGCGAGCTCGACCTGGTCGTTGCCGGCACCCGCGACGCAGTGATGATGGTCGAATCCGAAGCCAAGGAGCTGTCGGAAGACGTCATGCTCGGCGCCGTGATGTTCGCCCATCGCGCCAGCGCCAAGGTCGTCGAAGGGATCATCAAGCTCGCCGAAAAGGCCGCCAAGGAGCCGTGGGAGCTCGAGCAGCTGGGCGACAGCAAGGCGTCCAAGGCGAAGCTCAACGACCTCATCGGGGCCGATCTCGCCGCCGCCTACAAGTTGACCGACAAGCAGCAGCGCCAGACCGCGATCGCCGAGGCCCGCACCAAGGCGCGCGAAGCGCTCGCCGATCTCGAGACGTCGGACCCGGCCGCCTACCTCGCCACGCTCAAGCTGGTGAAGAAGCTCGAGGCCGACGTCGTGCGCGGCGCGATCCTCAAGGACGGCCGCCGCATCGACGGCCGCGACACCAAGACCGTGCGCCCGATCGAGGCGATGGTCGGCTTCCTGCCGCGCACCCACGGCTCGGCGCTGTTCACCCGCGGCGAAACCCAGGCGATCTGCACCACCACGCTGGGCACCAAAGAGTCCGAGCAGATGATCGACGGGCTCGAGGGGCTCAGCTACTCGCGCTTCATGGTCCACTACAACTTCCCGCCTTACTCGGTCGGTGAAGTGGGCCGCTTCGGCGCCCCGTCGCGGCGCGACACCGGCCACGGCAAGCTCGCCTGGCGCGCGCTGCACCCGATGCTGCCGTCGATGGAGGAATTTCCGTATACGATCCGCGTGTTGTCGGACATCACCGAGAGCAACGGCTCGTCGTCGATGGCGACGGTGTGCGGCGGTTCGCTCGCCATGATGGACGCCGGCGTGCCGCTCAAGCGGCCGGTCGCGGGCATCGCGATGGGGCTGATCTTGGAAGGCAAGGACTTCGCGGTCCTGTCCGACATCCTCGGCGACGAGGATCATCTCGGCGACATGGACTTCAAGGTCGCCGGCACCAGCGAGGGCATCACCAGCCTGCAGATGGACATCAAGGTCGCCGGGATCACCGAGGAAGTGATGAAGATCGCTCTGGCCCAGGCCAAGGACGGCCGCGCGCACATCCTCGGCGAAATGGCCAAGGCGCTCGACCACACCCGCGAGGAGCTTTCGGCTCACGCGCCGCGGATCGAGACCATGACAATTCCGAAAGACAAGATCCGCGAAGTGATCGGCACGGGCGGCAAGGTGATCCGCGAGATCGTCGCCACCACCGGCGCCAAGGTCGACATCGACGACGAGGGCGTGATTAAGATCTCGTCCTCCGACATCGACCAAATCGAGGCCGCGCGGCAGTGGATCCACGGCATCGTCGCCGAGCCCGAGCCGGGCACGATCTACACCGGCAAGGTCGCCAACATCGTCGATTTCGGCGCGTTCGTGACCTTCATGCCGGGCAAGGACGGCCTCGTCCACGTCTCGGAAATCAAGAACGAGCGGGTCGAGAATGTCCGCGAC
>NZ_JANPKO010000031.1:0-2726 GCF_031426035.1 Sphingomonas sp.
CGCCTAAGCGCAGCGAACAACGAGCGATGATCCTTGTCCGGATGGAAGCGCGCGACGCACCCGATCAGCGTGGCGTCCGGCGCGACGCCGAGTGCCGCCCTCCCCGCCTCGCGCGCCGCTGGGTCGGGCGCGAACCGCCCGGTGTCGATGCCGTTGGGGATGACCACCATCTTCGATGCATCGTAGCCGTGGCGCGCGTGCGCCTCCGCCACGCTCGTCGCGCAGCAAATGACCCGGTCGGGCACCGCGCCGGACAGCCACGCCCCGAGCTTGCCGATCAGTCGAGTCTTGACGCTGGTCTGCTCGAGCTCGGTGCGGCGCAGATTCCAGTAGATCGCGGACACCCCAGCCAACCGGGCGAGCACCCCGCCGACCAGGTTGGGATGGTACATCCAGGTCTGCACCACAGCTGACCGTGCACCGCGGATGATCCGCCACAACTGAAATAAGCCGCCAAGATGCAGCGACCCCCGCTCAAAGCCCAGCGCATGCACCTCGCACCCGGCCGCGCGCAGCCCCGGCCCAAGCGCCCCCTCGGTGTGCAACGACACGATGATGTGGCGATTGCTCCGATCCGACCGCACCAGCCGGTCGAGCACATTCTCGGCGCCGCCGTGGCCGAGCCCGGTAATGATGTGGAGCACGGTCCGTGTCAGCTGGGTAGCACTCACCGTCAGCGCCCGCGTAGCGCGGCGGCCGACCCGTACCATACGAGCCCGGCGAGAGCCCGCGCGGCGGCCCGCGGCGAGCGGAAACGCCGCGCTGCAAACCCCTTGAGCTGTGTCTTATACAGCGCTGCCATCGGCCGCGAATTGCCTGCCTTCAGCGCCGCAATGCCGTGCGACATCCCGCCCGCCAAATATTGCTTCTCGCCGATGATCGCGTTGCGACACAGAATGTCGCCGTCGAGCGCGAGGAGCGACCAGTAGAGCGAGGTCGGCACTCGCCGCGTACCGCTTGGAGCCTTGCCCATTGCCCGCCACAGCAGGTCGGTGCGCACCACCTCCTTCTTGTCGCCGGCCACCCCGGCGTCATTGCGCAGCGCTAGGAAGTTGGACCGCTCGGCTGGAAAATCGGAGCCGAGCTGGCGGCCGTCGGCACCGGCCAGCTGGTAGATGAAACCGATCACGCCGACCGGCAGCGGCTGCGCGCAATCGGCCAGCACGCGCTCGAGCCCCGCCGCACGCAGGACGTCGTCGTCGTCGAACAACATGGTGAATTCGCCGCGCGCGCGCGCGACCGCGTGGTGGAGCGAAGCGGCGCGGCCACGGTTTGGCGCGGTCGTGACACGTAGCCGCGGGTCGGCGATCGCCACCAGCTCCTCCGCGGTTCCGTCGGTCGCGCCGTCGACATGGACGCAGACCTCGAAGTCGCCGCGCTGCTCGAGCAACCCACCTACCAACGCCACGACTAGCGCGCAGCGGTTGAAAGTGGGGATGCAAATCGATAGCAACATCAGCGCGTTTGACCCCTGACAACCAAGCGCCTGCTTAGGCAGGTCGCCGCCCGTAGCCTAGCCCCGGCCGCGCCGGGGCGGCTCCACTGAAGGACCCCATTCAGCCGATGCCGCCCACCGCCCCCGACTTTGCGCCCTTGTTCGGCGGCCACCGCGCGACATGGCTAGTGACAGGCGCCGCCGGCTTCATCGGCTCCAACCTGGTCGAGGCGCTGCTCGCCGCTGGGCAAAGCGTGGTTGGCCTCGACAATTTCGCGACCGGCTATCAGCACAACCTCGACGAAGTGGAGCGGCTGCTCCCTGCCGACGCCGGGGCCTTTCGCCTGATCACCGGCGACATCCGCGAACGTGCCGCCTGCGATGCCGCCGTCGCGGGCGTTGATTACATCCTGCACCAAGCCGCATTGGGCTCTGTGCCGCGCTCGATCGACGAGCCGCTCATCAGCCACGACGTCAACGTCACCGGCTTCGTCAACATGCTCGATGCCGCCCGCCGCGCCGGGGTCAAACGCTTCGTCTATGCCGCCTCTTCCTCTACCTACGGCGACGAGCCGAGCCTGCCCAAACGCGAGGAGCTCATCGGCAACCCGCTGTCGCCCTACGCTGCGACCAAGCTCGCCAACGAGATCTACGCCGCGGTCTACGCCATAACTTACGGCTTCCGCGCCACGGGATTGCGCTACTTCAACGTGTTCGGCCCGCGCCAGGACCCCGATGGCGCCTATGCCGCCGTGATCCCCAAATGGACCGCGGCAATGATCGCAGGCGACGACGTGGTGATCAACGGCGACGGCGACACCAGCCGCGACTTCTGTTTTGTCGCCAACGCGGTCCAGGCCAATCTCCGCGCCGCACTCGCCCCCGACAACGTGCAGGGAGAGGTGTTCAACGTCGCGGTCGGCCAGCGCACCAGCCTGACCCAATTGTTCGCGGCGCTGCGCGGCGAGCTCGGACGTCACCAAATCCACTACGACCGTGCCCCGGTCATGGCCGAATTCCGCCCCGGCGACGTGCGCCATTCGCTCGCCGACATCACCAAGGCGCAATCGCTGCTCTGCTACGCGCCGAGCCACGACATCGACGCCGGGATCGCCGCCGCGATGCCGTGGTACATCGATTTCTTCAGGCGAACCGGTCGCGCAGGGTAAGCAACGAACCGTCGTGGGTGAGGTCGAGGTGGAGCGGGGTTACCGACACGAAGCCGTCGGCGATCGCTTCCAAGTCGGTCGAATGGCCCGGGGTCTGCACCATCGGCCCCAGCCCGAACCAG
>NZ_JANPKO010000032.1:0-7671 GCF_031426035.1 Sphingomonas sp.
TTCAAGCTCGGGACCAAGGTCACCGGCGCCAAGGTCGAGGGCGAAACGGTCAAGCTCAGCGTCGAGCCCGCCGCCGGCGGCGCGGCCGAGACGATCGAGGCCGACGTCGTGTTGGTGTCGATCGGGCGTCGCCCCAACACCGATGGCCTCGCGCTCGACAAGGCCGGGCTCGCGGTCAATCAGAAGGGGCAAATCGAGATCGACCACGACTTCCGCACCAAAGTCGCGGGTGTGTGGGCGATCGGCGACGTCGTCCCCGGCCCGATGCTCGCGCACAAGGCCGAGGACGAGGGCATCGCGGTGGCCGAGAACATCGCCGGGCTGACCGGGATCGTGAACCACGCGGTGATCCCGTCGGTGGTCTACACCATGCCGGAGATCGCCGGGGTCGGCCTCACCGAGGAAGAAGCCAAGGCCGCGGGCGAGGTCAAGGTCGGCAAATTCCCGATGCTCGCCAACAGCCGCGCCAAGACCAACCGCGAGCCCGACGGCTTCGTCAAAGTGATCGCCGACGCCAAGACCGACCGCGTGCTCGGCGTGTGGATGATCGCCGTGCCCGCCGGCTCGATGATCGCGCAGGCGGCGCAGGCGATGGAGTTCGGCGCGACCAGCGAAGACATCGCCTATACCTGCCACGCCCACCCGACCCACGCCGAAGCGCTCAAGGAAGCGGCGATGGCGGTGACCGGCAAGCCGATCCACATTTGATGGCGCCACATCTGATGGCAGGGGCGCAGCAATGAGTGCAATGCGGTCGCGATTGCGGCGCTGGCATGTGTGGCTCGGCTGGCTGGTCGGGCTGCCGATCTTGCTGTGGATCGCGACCGGTGTGCTGATGGTCGCGCGGCCGATCGAAGCGGTGCGCGGTACGCACCTGATGCGTGAGCCGACGCCGATGCGGCTGGCGACGCCGCCCGCGATGCCCGCGCTGGAGGGCGTGCCGCTGACCTCGCTGATGCTCGAGCGCCGCGCCGCAGGGCCGCGCTGGGTGGTCACGCTGGCCGACGGCACCACGCGCCTGGCCGATCCCGCCTCGGGCAAGGTGCTGCCACCGCTGTCCGCCGCCGATGCGGTGCGCGAAGTGTCGGTGCTATACATGGGTCAGGCCCAGGTCAGGGAGGTGATCCGCACCGACCCGGCCAAGCCGCCGCTCGAGCTGCGCCGGCCGATCGCCGCATGGCGGGTGGCGATGGACGACGGCACGCGTTTCTATGTCGATGCGGGGTCGGGCGCGGTGGTCGCCAAGCGCACTGGCTGGTGGCGGTTTTACGACCTGATGTGGGGGCTGCACATCATGGACTTGCGCACTCGGGAGGACGCCCACAACCCGCTAACGATCGGGTTCGGGGTGGGGTCGCTGGTGATGGCGTTGCTTGCGCTGGTACTGTTGCCGATGACCAACAAGCGCAAGCGCAAGCGCGAGGCGAAACCCATACCCAAATAAGTCCTCACTTGACTTGATTGAGCGTTCAACTAAGTTGAATGGATGATCAAGGACACCCGTGCACGAATCGTCGATGCGGCGATGGAGCTGTTCTGGCTCAAGGGCTACAACTCGACCTCGATCGCCGACATCCTCAGCCGCAGCCAGGTCAACAGCGGCAGCCTCTATCATTTCTTCCCGGGCAAGCAGGACGTGCTGCTGGCGGTGCTCGACGCCTACCGCGACGGCATTGGCGAAGCGCTGCTCAAGCCGGCGTGGGCGGGCATCGACGACCCGCTCGAGCGGGTGTTCGCCTTGCTCCGTCTGTACCGCGGGCTGATCATCGACACCGAGTGCGAATATGGCTGCCCGATCGGTAGCCTGGCGCTCGAGCTGCACGAGGCGGACCCGATCGTGCGGACGAAACTGGCCGAGAATTTCACCGGCTGGGTGAACGCGGTCAAAGCGTGCCTCGACTCCGCCGCGAGCCGCTTCGCTCCGGGCACCGACACCCAGGCCCTGGCCGAGTTCGTGCTGACCGTGATGGAGGGCGCGGTGATGCAGGCGCGGACCTACCGCGACGTCGCCTTCTTCGACCGCGCGATCGCCCAGCTCGCCGCGCATTTCGACAACCTCAAGGTCAAGGAAACCGTCGTATGATCAACCGCGTTGCCGCCTTCGCCCTGCTCGCCGCCGCTGCACCGGCCGCGGCGCTGACCCCGGTCACCGAGCAAGTCCGCAGCGAGGCCGACGGCAGCGTCAGCCTGTCGCACAGCGTGGTCGTCCCCGCCCCGCCGGCCGCGGTGTGGTCGGCGATCTCGACCGTCGACGGGTGGAAGAGCTGGGCGGTGCCGGTGGCGTGGATCGCGCCGGCGCGGCCCGACGTGATCGAGACCAGCTACAACCCGGCCGCCAAGCCCGGCGACGCGATGAACATCGAGAACGAGTTCCTGTCCCGCGTCCCCGGCCAGCGGCTGGCGTTCCACACCATCAAGGCGCCCGCCGGTTTCCCCCATTTCGAGGCGCTAAGGCGGGTTACCCAGACCTTTGAGCTGGCGCCCGAGGGCGGCGCCACGCGGGTCTCGCTGACCGGCACCAACTATGGCGCCGACGCCTCGGGCCAGGCGGTGCTGGCGTTCTTCAAGGGCGGCAACCGGGTTTCGCTGGAAATGCTCCGCGACCGCTTCGCGGTCGGCCCGATCGACTGGACGGAGAAACTCAAAAAGCCGCTCAAATAGGGGAGGGAAAGACATGCCGGAGGTGAATTTGCTGGCGGTGCTAGCGGGCGGTGTCGCGTCGCTGGTGATCGGGGGGCTGTGGTACGCGCCGTTCCTGTTCGGCAGGGCGTGGCAGCGCGAAGCCGGGCTTAGCGACGAGACGATGGCGGGCGCCAACATGGCCAAGATCTTCGGCCTGACCTTCGTCTTGAGCCTGGTCGCGGCCTATGTGTTCGGGATGTTCATCGGCCCCGACATGCCGCTCGGCGCGGCGATCGGCGCCGGCTTTTCGGCCGGGCTGTGCTGGATCGGCGCGGCGTTAGGGATCAGCTATCTGTTCGAGCGCCGGAGCTTCAAACTGTGGCTGATCAACACCGGCTACCACACGCTGCAGTTCACCGCGTTTGGCGCGATTTTCGGGATGATGAACTAAAAGACCTCGGCGAACGGGCGCGGGCCTGCGGGCGTTTCGGCGCGCGGCGCGAGGTCGCGCTGCCAGTGGCCGACGTCGAGCCATTGGCCGTGCTTGAAACCGGTGCGGTCGTAGGTGCCGGTCAGCTTGAAGCCGAGCTTTTCATGGAGCGCGACGCTCGCCGGGTTAGGCAAGGCGATTCCGGCAATCGCGGTGGTGAACCCCTGCGCGGTCAGCAGGTCGAGCATCCGCGCCAGCAACTGCCCGCCGATCCCGCGCCCATGCGCGTCGGCGGCGAGGTAAATCCCGGTTTCGACCGCCCAGCGGTAGGCCGCGCGCGCGCGGAACGGCGAGCTGTTGACGAAGCCGAGCAGGCGCCCGTCCTCCTCCGCCACCAGCCACGCGAACAGCCCGCGGCCGTCGTCGGCGATGCGCCGCGCCATCTCGGCAGCGTCGGGCGCCGCTTCCTCGAAGCTGATCCGGCTGTCCTCGACGAACGGGCGATAGACCGCCGCCAGCGCGGCGGCGTCCTCCGCCGCCGCCAGCCGGACTAGAACAGCCACTCGCGCAGCGCGGCGAAGAAGCCGAGCTGGCGGCGGTCGAGCACCGCCGGAGCGGCGCTCGGGCACTCGAGGCAGCGCACCTGGATGCGCGGCCCGGCGAGCACCGAGTGAAGGTCGGCCAGCGCGCTTTCGAGCTGGCGCTGCCCGCCGGTGAAGCTGGCGAAGCCGTCGGCCATGCTCTCGTCCTCTTCCCGCTCTTCCTCCTTGGCGAGCGTTTCGAGCAGGCTGTCGGTGAAGCTGACCGGGCGCTCGAGATAGCGCACCCCGCGCTCATCCTCGCCGAGCTTGGCCAGCTGGGCCGCCTTGGCGACCGCCTCGTCGAGCCCGCCGAAGCCGTCGACCAGCCCCAATTGGCGCGCCGAGCCGCCATCCCACACCCGCCCCTGGGCGATATTGTCGATGTCCTGCGGCGATTTGTTGCGCGACTGGGCGACGATGCCGAGGAAGCGGCGGTAAACCGATTCGACGCTCGCCTGGAGCACGCGGTCGGCCTCGGGCGATGGCCCGCGCAGCAGATCGGGCTCGCCCGACAGCGGCGTCGTCTTGACCCCGTCGGCGCCCAGCCCGAGCTTGGCCAAAGTGCCTTCGAAGCTGGGCAGCACGCCGAACACCCCGATCGACCCGGTGATGGTCGACGGCTCGGCGAAGATGAAGTCGGCCGGGGTCGCCACCCAATAGCCGCCCGACGCCGCGACATTGCCCATCGACACCACCACCGGCAGATCCTTGGCCTTGGCGGCGAGGATCGCCTGGCGAATGCGTTCCGATGCCAGCACCGAGCCGCCGGGGCTGTCGACGCGCACCACCAGCGCCTTCATCGCATCGTCCTCGAGCCCGCGCTCGATCGCGCGCGCGATGCTGTCGCCGCCCGCGGTGCCCGCCGGAGCGCGCCCGTCGACGATGTTGCCGGCGACGGTGACGATGCCGATCGGTCCGTCGGGCGCGGTCTCGACGCGGTCGGCGATGTAGCTGTCGAGCTTGATCCGGGCATAGCCGCCGGGCGCACTTTCATCGTCGCCGCCGAGCTTGGCCAGCCGAGTCTCGAACGCGCGGCGGTCGGCGACCTTGTCGACCAGCCCGGCCGTCAGCGCGGCGCGTGCGAGATCACCCCCGGCGGCATCGACCGCGCCGGGCAGGTCGCGCATGTAAGCGTCGAGCTTGGCCTTGGGCCGCGCCTTGAGCACGGATTGGCGCCAAGTCTCGAGCAGCGCCCCGGCCAGCGCCTGGGCGTTCTCGCGCGCCTCGGGCGACATGTCATTGCGGGTCAGCGGCTCGACCGCCGCCTTGTAGGTGCCGACGCGGTAGATGTTGGCGGTCACCCCCATCTTGTCGAGCAGGCCCTTCAAATAGAGATTGGCGCCGCCCGGGCCGACCGTCGCCACCGCGCCGAACGGGTTGAGCCATACTTCGGATGCCGCGGCGGCGAGCTGGTAGCCGTCGTCCGAGTATCCGGTGGCGTAGGCGATCACCGGCTTGCCCGAGGCGCGCACGCGGACCAGCGCTTCGGCGACGTCGCCGAGCGCGGCCTGGCCGCCGCCGAGGAAGCCGTCGAGGTCGAGGGCGATGGCCTTGACGCGGTCGTCGGTGCGCGCTTCGTCGATCGCGGCGACGAGGTCGCGGCGGGCATATTGTTTGGTGCGGTCGCCGCTGCCCGACAGCAGTTCGGCGACATCGGGCTTGGCGGCCTGCTCGACCACCACCCCGTCGAGGTCGAGCGCGAGGACGCCGTCGGTCACCGGATCGGGCCGCGCCGACAGGCCGGCATAGAGCACGCCGAAGAACAGCAGCATGAAGATCAGGACCAGCACGTCCTTGATGCCGACCAGCAATTTCCAGATGGCACGCGCGAACTTCATGGATTTTCGCCCCATTCCAATGCCCCGCCGAGCTAGCGGAGCGGACAGCCGGGCGCCAACCCTTTTCGACCGGCGGGCGCGCGGCTAGGCGCTTCAAGTATGGACGCGCCCGCGCAATTGCAAACCGACCGGCCGTGGCGCGGCGAGCTGGGCGCGACGCTGGCGCTGGCGTGGCCGCTGATCCTGTCCAACCTGACGATGGCGCTGATCCAGGCCACCGACGTGGTGCTGATGGGCTGGCTCGGGCCGCTTCCGCTCGCCGCCTCGGCGCTCGGGCTCAATTTGACCTTTGTTTTCCTCCTGCTCGGCATCGGCGTGGTCACCGCCTCATCGCCGATGATCGCCACCGCGCTCGGGCGGCGTTCGAGCGCGGTGCGCGACGTGCGCCGCTCGTTCCGCCAGGCATGCTGGGTCGCGGTGGTGATCTCGTTCGCGACCTGGGCGGTGCTGTGGAACGCGGAGCCGATTATCCGCGCGTTGGGGCAAGAGCCGGCCCTGGCGCGCGGGGCGGCGACGTTTCTGCGCGGCTATATGTGGAGCATCCTGCCGTTCCTGCTGTTCCAGGCGATGCGCAATTTCCTCTCCGCGCTCGAGCGCCCGGCGTGGATCTTCATCGTCAGCGCGGCCGGGATCGTGCTTAACGCTGTGGTGTGCTGGGCGCTGATTTTCGGCAAGTTCGGGCTGCCCGCATTGGGCCTGTTCGGCGGCGGGCTGGGCAGCTCGATCGTGTGGGCGTGCCTGGCGCTGACCCTGGCGATCGTCATCGCCACCGGGCGAAAAACCCGCCGCTTCCATCTATTCGGGCGCTGGTGGCGCGCCGACTGGCCGCGGTTTCGGCATATCTGGCGCTTGGGGCTGCCGATCGGGCTGACCATGGCGTTCGAGGGCGCGGTGTTCGGAGCCGCGGCATACCTGATGGGGCTGATCGACGCCGAATCGATCGCCGCCCACGCCATCGCGCTACAGATCGCGGCGCTGAGCTTTATGGTCCCGTTGGGGCTCGGCCAGGCGGCGACGGTGCGGGTCGGGCGGGCGTTCGGCCGCGGCGACCATGGCGGGATCGCGCGCGCCGGGTGGACCGCGTGGCTGCTCGGGGTCGGGTTCATGGCGGCGATGGCGCTGGCGATGTGGATTTTCCCGCGCGAGCTGGTCGGGCTGTTCCTATCCGACAGCGCCGCCAACGCGAGAGTGATCGGGCTGGCGGTGTCGTTCCTCGCGATTGCCGCTCTGTTCCAGATCGTCGACGGCGCGCAGGTGGTCGGCGCGGGCATGCTGCGGGGCTTGCACGACACCCGCGTGCCGATGCTGTTCGCGCTGGTCGGATATTGGGTGATCGGGCTCGGGGTCGGGGTGTGGCTGGCGTTCTACCGCGGCTGGCAGGGGGTCGGCATCTGGACCGGGCTCGCCGCCGGGCTGGCGTTTGTCGCGGTGCTGATGATCGCGCGCTGGGCAATGCGTGAGCGGCTGGCGCTGGTCCCTTAAATCCACCGCTCCGGGCCGCGGGCGTTGACGGCGGCGGGCGGCGTGACCATATGCAAGGCATCGCTGGCACTCTCCTCATGGGAGTGCCAAGGCGAGCGCAGTTCACAACCAGAAAGAGGGACTAATGGCTCAAGGTTTCAGGCCGCTTCACGATCGCGTTCTCGTCCGCCGCGTCGAGGCCGAGGAAAAGACCGCGGGCGGGATCATCATCCCCGACACCGCCAAGGAAAAGCCGCAGGAAGGCGAAGTCGTCTCGGTCGGCACCGGCGCGCGCAACGAGCAGGGCACCGTCCATCCGCTCGAGGTCAAGGCCGGCGACAAGATCCTGTTCGGCAAATGGTCGGGCACCGAGGTCAAGGTCGATGGCGAGGACCTCATCATCATGAAGGAAAGCGACATTCTGGGAATCGTCGGCTGACTTCAGATTCGTAACCGTTTTTCTCAATTGAAAGGGTAGCCAGATGGCAGCCAAAGACGTGAAATTCAGCCGCGACGCTCGTGAGCGCATCATGCGCGGCGTCGACATCCTCGCCGATGCGGTCAAGGTGACCCTGGGCCCCAAGGGCCGCAACGTCGTCATCGACAAAAGCTACGGCGCTCCGCGCATCACCAAGGACGGCGTCACCGTCGCCAAGGAAATCGAGCTCAAGGACAAGTTCGAGAACATGGGCGCGCAGATGCTGCGCGAGGTCGCCTCGAAGACCAACGACCTCGCCGG
>NZ_JANPKO010000033.1:0-3964 GCF_031426035.1 Sphingomonas sp.
CCCGAAGATGGCGCCGAGGTCATCGCCACGGGCAAGCTGACCACTTATGCCGGGCGGTCGAAATATCAGATCGTCGTCGCGCGCATGGAGCTGGCCGGGGCGGGGGCGCTGATGGCGCTGCTTGACCAACGGCGGCGGACGCTGGCGGCGGAAGGCCTGTTCGACGAGGGCAAGAAGCGCGCCTTGCCGTTCCTGCCGCGCGTCATCGGCGTCGTCACTTCGCCCACCGGGGCGGTCATCCGCGACATCATCCACCGCCTCGAGGACCGCTGCCCGACCCGCGTTGTGGTGTGGCCGGTGCCGGTCCAGGGCGAGGGCGCGGCGGCCAAGGTGGCGGCGGCGATTCGCGGGTTCGGCGCAATCCCGGCGGGCGGCGCGGTGCCGCGCCCGGACCTGATCATCGTCGCGCGCGGCGGCGGCTCGATCGAGGATCTGTGGGCGTTCAACGAGGAAGTCGTCGTGCGCGCGGCCGCCGAGTCGCCGATCCCGCTGATTTCCGCCGTCGGCCACGAGACCGACACCACGCTGATCGACCACGCCGCAGACATGCGCGCGCCGACTCCGACCGCCGCCGCTGAGCTTGCCGTCCCGGTCCGCGCCGAATTGCTCGCCCAGCTCGGCGAGCTCGGCCGCCGCGGGCAAACCTGCCTGACCCGTCATGCCGAGCGCGGGCGCGAGCGGCTCGAATTGAGCGTGGCCCGCTGGCCCGCCGCCGCCGCGTTGTTCGCTCCCCAGGCCCAGCGCGTCGACGACATCGGCGAGCGCCTTCCTCGCGCACTCGCCGCGCGCGCGGGCACGGCGCGCGCCGAACTCAACGCCGTCGCCCCGCGCCTGCGGATCGATCTGTTGTCGGATCGGATCGCGCGGGCAACGCAGCGCGTCGCCGACCTCTGGCGTCTGGCGGATCTGGCCCATCCCGACCGGCCCTTGCAGCGCGGCTTCGCCCGCGTCACCGGCAAGGCGGGGCGGCTGGTCACGACCAGCGCCGCCGCCGCCGCGGATGGCCTGCTGACCCTGCACTTCGCCGACGGCACCGTGCCGGCGCGGGTTGAGCGCGGGCGCCCGCGCTCCTATGTCCGCCCCCAGCGAGGCCTGTTCGACGAGCCCGAGGAGTGACGCGAAAATGCTGATGACCAGCGCCGGACGCCCGGCCCGCCTGCGCTATTTGCCCGGCACATTCCGCGTCCTCGCCCACGGCGACCATGTGATGTGCGCAGTGACCAACCGCGCAATCCCGCTGCACGAATTGCGCTACTGGAGCGTAGAGCGCCAGGAACCTTATGCCGACGCCGACGCCAGCCTCGCCGCCGAGCGCCGCGCCGCCGGCAATTAGCCGATCCGCTCGACCTTCATCCCCGGCTGGCCGTTGACGCTGAGCCGGTAGCTGCCCAGCGCGCCGCGCCGCACCACCACCTTCTGGCCGCGCTCGGGCGGCAGGGCGAGCGTGGTGCCATCGGTCTGCGACCAGCGCGAGCCGTCGGCGAGGCGGATGATCCAGCCGCCGTCGGCATTGCCACCCCAGCTCACCACCGTGCTCTCGATCTGCTTGATCTCGTCCTCGCCGCCGCCGCCGAACAGGCCGCCGAAGCTGGGCACCGAGAAGCCGAACAATTCGCGCCGCGACTGGGTCACGCGCTCGCGGTCGATGACCACCAGGTCGCGCTTGGCGAGCGACTGGTCGATCCCCGCGGTTTCGCGGTCGAAGCACGCCAGCCGCGCCGCTCCGTCCGCCAGCCCGCGGCACGCGAGCAACCGCTGGACCGACGCCGGCACCTTGGTCTCGGGCGCCTTCTTGGCCGCCGCGACACCACTCAGCATCAACCCGCCTGCCGCCGCCGCCATCATCAACTTGCGCATCATCCCTCACCCTTTTCGCTCTTGCTCGACCCTACCGCCAAGGCCGCGCGCAGGACAAGGGAGCGCTGTTGCAAAATTGAGACAGCGTGGCGACAACTCGCGCCCCGCCGACCGCTAGCCGTTGCCAGCGTCTTCCCGCTTAACTTATCAGGCAGGCAGTTCGGCAATTCAGGGTTGCCGCGGCATATTCATATTGGTCGTCCGACGAGTGGAACGGCCAACTGAGGGGAAGAAATCTTATGAAGCTCGATTATCGCCAGCGCTTGCTCGCCACGACCCTCCTCGTCGGTGCCAGCGTGCTCGCCACGCCGGCCTTCGCCCAGGACGTTCCGCCGACCGATGGAACGCCGACCGACGTCACCAACCCGAGCGGTCCGGTCGAGGCCCAGCCGACTCCGTCGACCGCCGCGGAAGGCGCTCCGGTCGAAGAGGCCCAGGACATCGTCGTCACCGGCTCGCGTATCCCGCAGCCGAACCTCGAAGCGCAGGCCCCGGTGACCGTCGTCACCAACCAGGACATCAAGCTGTCCGGTGCGTCGCGCGTCGAAGATCTTCTCAACAGCCTGCCGTCGGTCAGCGCCGAGCAGTCGTCGGGCGTTTCCAACGGTGCGACGGGCACCGCCACGGTCGACCTTCGCGGCCTCGGCTCGAAGCGCACCCTGGTGCTGGTCAACGGCCGCCGCCTGCTCCCGGGCGATCCGTTCCAGACGTCCTCGGCCGATTTGAACTTCATCCCGTCGTCGATCATCAAGCGCGTCGAAGTCCTCACCGGCGGCGCTTCGTCGACCTACGGCGCGGACGCGGTTGCCGGCGTCGTCAACTTCATCATGGATACCAACTTCTCGGGTATCCGCTTCGACGGCCAGTACAGCGTCTACCAGCACCAGAACAACAACAAGACGCTGCCCGACCTGCTCGACCTTCGCCAAGCCGCGGGTTTCGCCGGCTTCGGCTATCCCAAGGGCAGCGTGGTTGACGGCGGCGCGTTCGACGGCACCGTCTCGATCGGCACCGGGTTCGACGACAATCGCGGCCACGCGGTCGCTTACTTCGGCTACCGCAAAGTGCGCGCCGTCACCCAGGCTCGTCGCGACTACAGCGCCTGCGTGCTGCAGATCTCTGATGGCGGCGCGGACTCCGACGGGGACGGCCAGGGCTTCGACCGGTCCGGGCGGCCGCTGCAGTGCGGCGGCTCGCTGACGAACCGCTTCGGCACCGCGATCTTCTACGTACCGACGTCGGACGGCAATGAGGGCACGACGCCGACCTCGACCATCGGCCTGCTCGGTCCGAACACGCTGAATCAAGGTGTTGTCGATCGCTACAACTTCGCTCCGACCAACTACTTCCAGCGTCCGGACGAGCGCTACACCGCCGGTGTGTTCGCCAATTACGATATCAGCGACCAGATCAAGCCGTAACTCGAGTTTATGTTCATGGACGACCGCTCGCTGGCGCAGATCGCGCCGTCGGGCAACTTCGGCAACACGCTGCAGATCAACTGCGATAACCCGCTGCTCAGTGCCTCCGTCCGCGCGCAATTGTGCGAAAACAACGGCGGCTACAACCTGGTTTCCGATTTCCTCGGGACCTTCCCGCTGGTTGTCGGCCAGACCGGCGGCGCGCCGATCGAGTTCGTCGACACCACGCGGCCGGGCGTTACCTACAACCGCGCCTTTTTCCAGCTGCTCCGCCGCAACGTCGAAGGCGGCCCGCGTATCGCCGATCTCCAGCACACCGCCTTCCGCGGCGTGCTCGGAACCCGCGGCGACCTCAGCAAGGTGTGGTCGTACGACGCTTACTTCCAGTACGGCCGGATGAACTACCAGCAGACCTACTCAAACGAGTTCTCGGTCGCCCGCCTGACCCGTGCGCTCGATGTGATCGACGATCCGCGCACGCCGGGCGTGGTCGATCCGATCTGCCGCTCGGTGGTCGACGGTACCGATCCGCTGTGCGTGCCGTACGACATCTTCAGCGGCAATCCGGTCACCGCCGGCGCTCGCAATTATCTTGCCGCCCAGGGCTTCCAGCGCGGCCAGACCAGCGAGCAGGTCGCCAACCTCAACTTCACCGGCCAGCTCGGCGAAATGGGCTTCAAGAGCCC
>NZ_JANPKO010000034.1:0-13183 GCF_031426035.1 Sphingomonas sp.
ACCAGGCCCCCGCCTTCGCGGGGGCTGCGGTTCAAGCACCCGCGGTGCTCGTGCCTTGCGCGACAAAAGCGAAAGCGAGTGCACGACATGAAACTGAACGAACTCAAGGACAACCAGGGCGCCCGCAAGAGCCGGATGCGCGTCGGGCGCGGCATCGGCTCGGGTAAGGGCAAGACCGCCGGGCGCGGCCAGAAGGGCCAGAAGAGCCGCTCGGGCGTGTCGATCTTCGGCTTCGAAGGCGGCCAGATGCCGCTCCACATGCGGCTCCCCAAGCGCGGCTTCAACAACATCTTCGCCAAGGATTTCGCCGAGGTGAACCTGGGCGCGATCCAGAAGTTGATCGACGCCGGCACATTGGACGCCAAGGGCACGCTCGACCACGCCGCGTTGAAGGCGGTCGGCCTCGCGCGCGGCGGCAAGGACGGCGTGCGCCTGCTCGGCAAGGGCGAATTGAAGGCCAAGCTCAATCTGAAGGTCGCCGGCGCGTCGAAGGGCGCGCGCGAGGCGGTCGAGAAGGCCGGCGGCAGCGTCGAGATCATCGAAGCGCGCGATCCCGCCGCGCTGGCCGCCGCCAAGAAGGGCAAGGTCCGCGCCAAGCGGCTCGAGGCCAACGCCGAGAAGACCGCCGCCAAGTCGGCCGCCGACAAGTCCGCCAAGAACGCGTGACCGTATTCGGCGGCTAGGGGCTTCGCACAGGCCTCGCACTCACTATATCGGGCGGCGGGGGGCTGATGCCCGTCGCCGCCTGTTTATTTTCTAGGGACATTCCATGGCATCCGCAGCCGAACAAATGGCAGCCAACATCTCGCTGTCGAGCTTCTCGAAGGCGACCGAGCTCAAGAAACGGCTGTGGTTCACGCTCGGCGCTTTGGTGCTGTTCCGCTTCCTGTCCTACGTCCCGATGCCGGGCATCGACCCGCGCGCGATGGCCTCGCTGTTCGCCACCCAGCGCGGCGGCGTGCTCGATTTCTTCAACACCTTCTCGGGCGGCAGCCTCGAGCGCATGAGCATCATCGCGCTAGGGGTGATGCCGTACATCACCGCCTCGATCGTCGTTCAATTGGGCGCCACGCTCTACCAGCCGTGGCTCGCGCTCAAGAAGGAAGGCGAGACCGGGCGCAAGAAGCTCAACCAATACACCCGCTATCTGACCGTGCTGCTGACCACCATCCAGGGTTATTGGATCGCGGTCGGGCTGGAGAGCCTCGGTGCCAGCCAGGGCATCGCCGCGGTGGTCGAGCCGGGCATGCTGTTCCGCGTCGCCGCCACCATCAGCCTGGTCGGCGGCACCCTGTTCCTGATGTGGATCGGCGAGCAGATCACCAGCCGCGGCATCGGCAACGGCATCTCGCTGATCATCATGGCCGGTATCGTCGCCACCCTGCCGCGCGCGCTCGCCCAATTGTTCGAGGGCGGCCGCACCGGGACGATGGACCCGCTGATGATCGCCACCATCGTCTTCCTCGCCATCGGCCTGGTGCTGTTCATCTGCTTCGTCGAGCGAGCGCAGCGGCGGGTGCTGGTGCAATATCCCAAGCGCCAGACCGCGCGCGGCGCGATGCAGCAGGAGCGCAGCCACCTTCCCTTGAAGATCAACATCGCGGGCGTGATCCCGCCGATCTTCGCCTCGTCGCTGCTGCTGATGCCGCTGACCGTGCTGCAGATGGCCGGCTCCAAATCGTCGCCCGACAGCGGCGACTGGCTGATCACCGTCAGCACTTTCCTCCAGCACGGCTCGCCGCTCTATCTCGCGCTGTACGGGCTGGGCATCGCCTTCTTCTGCTTCTTCTACTCGGCGGTGCAGTTCAACAGCGAGGAAACCGCCGAGAATCTCAAGCGCCACGGCGGCTTCATCCCCGGCATCCGCCCGGGCAAGGCGACCGAGAATTATTTCGATTATCTGGTCAGCCGCATCACCACCGTCGGCGCCGCTTATCTGGTGCTGATCTGCCTGATCCCCGAGATCCTGTTCAGCCAGGCCGGGGTGCCGTTCTACCTCGGCGGGACCAGCCTGCTGATCGTGGTCAACGTCACCATGGACACCGTCGCGCAGATCCAGAGCCACTTGATCGCCCACCAATATGGCGACCTGATCAAGAAGGCCAAGCTGAAGAGCGGGCGCCGGCGCTAACGCGGCGACACGGCATGAGCGGTTTTCTTTTCCGCTCATCCTGAGTAGCGACTGAGCGAAGCCGAAGGCGCGTATCGAAGGACGGTTCAGTGAACATCATCCTCTTGGGCCCACCGGGCGCCGGCAAGGGCACCCAGGCGGCGCGCCTCCAGGCCAACCGCGGGATGATCCAGCTGTCGACCGGCGACATGCTGCGCGACGCGGTCGCCAAGGGCACTCCGGTCGGGGTCAAGGCCAAGGCGGTGATGGAAGCCGGCGAGCTGGTCAGCGACGCCATCGTCAGCGCGCTGATCGGCGAGCGGCTCGATGCCTCGGCCGAGCAGGGCGCGATCTTCGACGGCTTTCCGCGCACCGCTCACCAGGCCGAGGCGCTCGAGATGCTGCTCGACGAGCGCGGCCGCACGCTCGATCATGTGATCGAGCTGGTGGTCGACGAGGAGGCGCTGGTCGAGCGCATCGTCGGCCGCTTCACCTGCGCGGTGTGCGGCACCCCTTATCACCGCACGCTGAAGCTGACCCGCGAGCCCGGCGTGTGCGACGTATGCGGCTCGACCGAGTTCAAGCAGCGCCCCGACGACAATGAGCAGACCGTGCGCACGCGCATGGCCGAATATCGCGCCAAGACCGCGCCGATCCTGCCTTATTACGAGGAGCGCGGGCTGATCCGCCGCGTCGACGGAATGGCCCCGGTCGAGCAGGTCGCAGCGCAAATCGACGCCATCCTCGACAGCTAGCAGCGCCCGCGCCATCATCGCCGCCGGACAGCAGGGGGCAGGTGATGATCAGATGGTTTTGCGCGGCCGCGGCGATGGCCCTGATCGCGGCCCCGGCCAGCGCCGAAGTCGTCGCCAGCTCGACCAACGGCCTGCACATCCGCCACGGCGTCGAGCTGGCGGTCCCCGCAGCTGACGCCTACCGCGCCTTCACCGATGTCGGCGGATGGTGGAACCTCGCCCACAGCTACAGCGGCCAGGCGGCTAATTTGACCCTCACCCCGCGCGCCGGCGGCTGCCTGTGCGAGCGGCTGCCCGACGGCGGCGGGATCGAGCATCTCCACGTCACCATGGTCCAGCCGGGCAAGCAGATCGTCCTCACCGGCGCGCTCGGCCCCTTGCTGTTCCAGGCCGCGACCGGGGTCATGACGGTCAAGTTCGAGCGCCTCGGCGGCGGCTCCAAGGTCACCCTCGACTATCGCGTCGCCGGCTTCGCCACCGGCAACGCGGACAAGCTCGCCGCGCCGGTCGATCAGGTGCTTGGCGAGCAATTGAAGCGGTTCGGCGCGTTCGCCGCCAAACCGCCGGGGACCTGACCCGCTCCATCCGTTCGTCGAAACGCTCATTGACTCGGGCGATTGACCCAAGTCACTATCGCAATTGCTGAATTTCATTCGAAAGGCGAGCTGATGCGCCCTGTGCTGACCTTGATCGTTGCCGCTGCCGTGCTTCCCGCCGCCCCCGCCTGGGCCGGCGACAAGAAACCCAAGGACCCCACCGAAATCGTCTGCAAGCGCGAGCGCTTCGTCGGTTCCAACCGCACCGAGAAGATTTGCAAGCCGCGCCTCGAATGGGAGCATGAGCGCACCGACTCCCAGCGGTTGCTCGACACCGGCCGCAATTTGCGCGTCGACAAGCCGATCCCCGGCGGCGGCTGAGCTTAAGCCGGCGCCCGCTCGAGCGTGACGAAGCGATAGCCGGGGCGTCCGTCCGCGGCCGGATGCTCCTCGCTCCACGTCTCGCGCCAGTCGCCGCCGCCGCGCGGGTCGGGCATCGCCGTGTCCCCCGCCACGTCCGCCAACACCTCGGTCAGCTCGATGCGCGTCGCCCTCGGCAGGAACAGCGCGAACACCTCGGCCCCGCCGATCACCGACACCGGCGCATCCCCGGCCAGGTTGAGCGCGTGATCGGCATCGCGCGCTACCTCAACCCTGTCGGCGCGCCAGGCGGGGTCGCGCGTCAGCACGATGTGGCGCCGCCCCGGCAGCAGCCCGGGCAGGCTGGCGAACGTCCGCCGCCCCATCACCATAACGCTGCCCATGGTCAGCGCCTTGAACCTTTTGAGGTCGGCCGGGAGGTGCCACGGCAGCTTGCCCTCGCGCCCGATCACGCCATTCTGCGCGCGGGCGACGACGATCGTGATTGGCGATCTGCTCATCGCTTTGCTTTGCGGCCAGCAGGCGGCGATGCCAAGCCCGCCAATTGCCGCTAAGACACCGCGCATGGCCACCACGCCCGCCTCCCATGCCGCGCTGATCGCCGACGTCCGCGCGCGTTTCGGCGCCAAGGCGGCGATCACCGACCCCGCCGACATCGCGCCGTGGCTGACCGACTGGCGCGGGCGCTTCCACGGGCAGGCGGCGGCAATCCTCGCCCCGGCCTCGACCGCCGAAGTCGCCGCCATCGTCGCCCGCGCCGGCGAGCTTGGCGTCGCGCTGGTGCCCCAGGGCGGCAACACCTCGATGGTCGGCGGCGCCACCCCGCCCGCCGACGGCTCGGCGCTGATCCTCTCGCTGCGCCGGATGAACCGCCTGCGCAGCATCGACCCCGCCGCCAACCTCGCGGTGGCCGAGGCGGGGATGATCCTCGCCGACCTCCACGCCGCCGCCAATCAAGCCGACCGCCGCTTCCCGCTGACCCTCGGCGCGCGCGGCAGCTGCACCGTCGGCGGGCTGATCGCGACCAACGCGGGCGGCACCCAGGTCCTGCGCTTCGGCACCATGCGCGCCTTGGTCGCGGGGCTCGAAGCGGTGCTCCCCGACGGCTCGGTCCATGACGGGCTCGCCGCGCTCAAGAAGGACAATCGCGGCTACAGCCTCGATCATCTGCTGGTCGGCTCGGAGGGCACGTTGGGGGTGATCACCGCCGCCGCGCTGCGCCTGGTCCCCGCGGTCGCCGCGCGCGCGGTGGCTTGGGTTGGCCTCGCCGACCCCCACCGCGCGCTCGACCTGCTGCGCTTCCTCGAGGCGCGCACCGACGCCGTCGAGGGGTTCGAGCTGATCTCCGGCAGCGGCCTTGCCCTTGCGCTCGAGCACATCCCCGGCACCCGCAACCCATTGGCCGGCGATCACCCGTGGCACGTCCTGATCGAAGCCACCGCCGCCGACGCGGCGGGCGATCCCGGTGCGATGCTCGAGAAGTTACTTGCTCAGGCACTGGAAGCCGGCCTGGTCGCCGACGCCATGGTCGCGTCGAGCGAAGCGCAGGCCGACGCTTTGTGGCGCATCCGCGACTCCCTGTCCGAGGCCGAGCGCGCCGCCGGCCCCTCGACCGCGCACGACATCTCGGTCCCGGTCGCCGATTTGCCGCGCTTCCTGACCGCCGCCGCGGCCGAAATCGAGCGCGCCTTTCCCGGCACCACCGCCACCGCCTTCGGCCACCTCGGCGACGGCAACCTTCACTTTCATGTCCGCGCCGGCGCCCGCGCCAAGCCCGGCTGGCTCGAGGCGGAAGGCGAGGCGATCACGCACATGCTCGACGACCTCGTCACCGCCGCCGGCGGCTCGATTTCCGCCGAGCACGGCATCGGCCAGATGAAGCTCGCCGAGTTCGAGCGCCTCGCTCCCCCCGGCCGCCTCGCCGCCTTACGCGCAATCAAGCACGGCCTCGACCCCCACGGCCTGTTGAACCCCGGCAAGCTCGTCCGCTAGGTATGTCGCGATGACCGCGCGCACCGCGACCAAAGGGCAGGCGCATGGACGCGCCGCCACCACCAACCGCCAGTACGCGGTCGCGCTCGGCCGCGCCTTTGCCGGGGCCGTCATTTTCAGCGTGCCGCTGTTGATGACGATGGAGATGTGGTGGCTCGGTTTCTACCTCGAGCCGTGGCGGCTGTTGCAATTCACGCTGGCCAACATGGTTCTGCTCTATTTCCTGTCGCGCGTCGCCGGCTTCGAGGAATCGCACAACTGGCTCGACGACATTCTCGACGCGTTCGCCGCTTACGCCGTGGCGGTGGCCGCGGCCGCCGGCTGGTTGTGGTTGATCGGAGTGATCCGGCCGCACATGCCCTTGGCGGAGATCGCCGGAATGGTCGCGGTGCAGGCCGTGCCCGCCAGTTTCGGGGCGATGATCGGCGCCAAGCTGCTGGGCGAGGGTGACGAAATCGAGCGGCAGGAGCAGTGGCGCGACACCTATTCCGGCCGGATGTTCCTGATGCTGGCCGGCGCCTTGTTCCTCGGGTTCACGGTCGCGCCGACCGAGGAAATGATCCTGATCGCCTATCAAATGAGCGCGTGGCAGGGCCTTGCATTGGTCATCCTGTCGATCGCGGTCCTGCATTCCATCCTCTATCTCGTCGGGTTCGCCGGCCAGAAGGCGCGGTCGGAACCTGGTGGAGCGGTTGGACTGCTGCGCCATTCGCTTCCGGGCTACGCGATCGCCGTGTGCGGCTGCCTCTACATCCTGTGGTCGTTCGGGCGGGTGGACGGATCGGATCCGCATCACATCGCGATGAGTCTGGCGGTGCTTGGATTTCCCGCGTCGATCGGCGCTGGAATCGCTCGGATCGTGGTCTAGGCGGAGGGGCGATTGGCAAAGCAACAGCGCGATCCGGTTCCACCGCTCGAATGGGCGGCTGCGGCGTTCGGCCTGGTGGCCGCGCTGCTGCTCCTCGGCATCATCGGCCGCGAGGCGGTCGCCGGCAATGATGAGTCGGTGCCGGTTCTGGTCGCGGAGGTCGAACGGGTCGCCGCCACCCCGACCGGCCATGTCGTCGAGTTCAGGGTCCGCAACCTGGCCGGCCAGACCGTCGCCGCGGTTCAGGTCGAAGGCACCATCAACCCCGGCCCGGAGGAAGAGGTCAGCAGCGCGTCGATCGACTATGTGCCCGGCCGGTCGCAGGCGAGCGGCGGCCTCATTTTCACCAACGATCCGCGCTCCGCTGAACTCGAGCTGCGCGTGACGGGCTACGAAATCCCGTAAATTGTCCCACGAGGCAGCAGCCGTATCGCCGTGTCGCGTGCCGACGTCACGAGCGTCGCTCCGCTAACGCCGCCGCTTGCCCCGCGCCAACGGCTGCAGCGCCTTGGCCAGCACGATCTGTGCCGCGCGCCGCCCGATCTCCTCGCCCGCCTCGTTGGAAAAGCGGTAGTGGACCCCGCCGAGCATCCGCGAGTCCGACACCTCGCCGACCCACTCATCCCAGCTCCCCAGCGTCAGCGTCACCGCATTGGGGTTGAGCAGCGAGCCGACCCGCACGCGCTGCCCCGCCTTCCACCCGCTGGCGCTTTTCATCACCTCGCCGATGACCGCCGCCGCGGTGCAATGCCCGCACGGATATTCCTGGAAATTGGGGGTCGAAATGAGCGGCACCCACGCCGGGTCGTGCTGCGTCGCGGGGTTGCCGTCGCGGTCGCCGTTGCGGATCGCGGTCACCGGCCGCCAGTAATCATAATGCTGCTTGGCCACCACCATCGCCTGCACCGCGTCGTCGAACGCCATCTGGTACACCGCCAGCAGCCGCGCATTGTCGACCAATGAGCGCCCCGCCGCGTCGGTCGCCAGCCGCACCGACGGGGTGATGTCGAACGCCTGGCGGTAGCGCGCGACCAGCGTCTGTTTCGGCGTGCGCTCGCTGCTCGCCTTGCCCCCCAGCCGCCGCACTTCCTCATAGTCGCGCGCATATTCGGCGCTGGTCAGCGCCGGCGGCGGCGGCGGGCGCAGCGCCTCGGGGCCATCGACCACCCACGGCTTGAACCCTGGCCAGTAGCTGTCGAGCGAGGGCAGCGCCGTGGCCACCCACTCGCCCGGCACAGTGCGCGGCCGGTACGGCACTTGCTCGACCGCCGGGTCGATGCCCCCGGCATCCATCGCCAGCGCCGCGGCCTGCAACCCGACCGCCTTGCCCGCCTCCTTCGCCGCGCCGTCGGGGATCGCGGTCATGACGAACAAATAGCTCTCGTCGAGCGCGCTTTTGTTGGCGGGATAATGCTTGAGCAACACCGCGTGCGCGGCAGTCGCCGCCGCCGCGTCCTGTGACGCCGCGCCCGATGCCGCCGGCATCCCGAGATGGCTGTGGTAGCGGCGGTCGATCGCGTTGACCGCCTCGAACATCGCCAGCGCCGCGCGCGTCGTCACCCGCTCCATGTCGGGCGAGCGCGGCCCCGGCATCCCTTGCGCGGCATTGTAATAACGGTTGGCGACATCCCACCAGTCGGTCACCGTGTCGGCCGCCGCCGGCTGCGCCCATGCCAAGGTCGCGGCGGCGCTCACCATCAACAATTTACGCATGATTTCCCTCCTCGAGCACGCGGCCGGGCTTGCCCCGGCCTGTGTATGGCTGTATTAGCATGGTGGGACAGTCGAGGCAGGGATCGCGGCATGACCTTGAGCATCAAACAGATGATTGCCCGTTGCATCGAGCGCATGCGCGGCGGCGCCTGCGCGACCTGCGACAACCGCGAAGCGTGCCCCGCCGGCCGCTGGCAAAGCGCATTCGGCCCGCCGCCCGCCGACCGCGCCCCCCAGGCCAATCCACTGCTGGCGTTATTGGGTGAATTCGCCCGCGTCGCGGAGGGCCACATGGCCAACAGGCGCCAGCCGTTCCGGCGCGAGGTCGAGGCCGTGATCGAGCCGCTGCTGCCGCTCGGCGAAGCCGGCATCGACCGCGTCGCGCGTGAGCTCGGGGTCAGCCGCCAGACGCTCTACCGCCGCTTGAAGGCCGAGGGCACGACGTTCGAGGAGCTGCTCGACGCCAAGCGCCGCGCGCTCGCCTTGCGCTACCTCAAGCAGGAAAAAAGTTCGGTCAAAGCCGCCGCCTACCGCTTGGGCTTCTCCGACCCGGCGGCCTTCTCGCGCGCGTTCAAGCGCTGGACCGGCACCAGCCCAAGCGCCGCATAAATTCCGGGCGGAGTCCGCAGCCTCCGCCCGGGCTTAGTCTCACCGTGCCGGCAAAAACGTCACTTCGCGCATCAGATACTCGCCGGTGATCTCGCGCAAATTGGGATAGACCGTGGTCGTGGTGGTCCGCGTCGCGGCTTCGTTGGCGGTTCCCCACGCGCGCATGAAGGCGTCGTAGCGCGCTTTGTTCGGCGCCAGGTCGTTGGTCTTGTCGAAGGTCGCGACGAGGATCACGTTGAAGTCGCCGCTGTTGGGCAGGTCGCTGACATAGACCTTGTAGTCCTTCATCTGGCCGAGCTTCTTGGCCACCGCGTTGCTCGCCACCCAGGTGCCCCGGATGCCCTGGAGGTAATCCTCGACCATGTTCTCCTTGACCTTGATCGTGGTCACGTTGGAGACGCTGTCGCTGACCGTATAGTCTTGATACGGCTTGAGCTGCGCCGCCGCGGGCGTTGCCAGCGCGACCGACAGGCCGAGTGCCACTAGTGCATATTTCATGTTGGATTCCCCCAATTCAAGCCAAGGATCGCCGCCGGCGACTACGCTCTCCGCCATGCCCGCGACTCAGCATCAAACTCGAACGGAACGGCCGCATACCAACGCCCATTAACCGCGATTAACAAGCGGCAATGCGTGAGCGACGTTTGGTAGCCCGAATGATGGCACGCCCGGCAGGATTCGAACCTGCGACCTCAAGCTTAGAAGGCTCGTGCTCTATCCAGCTGAGCTACGGGCGCGTGCGGGGAGGGGTGTAACGGATCGGCGCGGCCCGCGCGACTGTCGGGAAGACTGCCTCAGGCCAAAACCGTCTCGAGCAGCCCTTCGAACAATCTTCGCCCGTCGGTGCCGCCGTGCGCCGGCTCGATCGCGCGCTCGGGGTGCGGCATAAGGCCCAATACGTTGCCCGCGTCGTTGAGGATCCCCGCGATGTTGCGCGCCGAGCCGTTGACGCTCTCGCCGTATTTGAAAGCGACGCGCCCTTCGCCCTCGAGCCGGTCGAGCGTCTCCGCATCGGCCTGGTAGTTACCGTCGTGGTGGGCGACCGGGAGATGGATCGTCTCGCCCGCCTGGTAGCCCGCGGTGAACAGGCTCTGGCTGTTCTCGACCGTCAGCGCGACCGTGCGGCAGACGAACGACAGCCCCGCGTTGCGCATCAGCGCGCCGGGCAGCAGCCCGGTCTCGGTCAGCACCTGGAAGCCGTTGCAGATGCCGATCACCGGCACACCGCGTGCCGCCGCGTCGGCCACCGCGCGCATGATCGGCGAGCGTGCCGCCATCGCCCCCGAGCGCAAATAGTCGCCGTAGGAAAAGCCACCGGGCAGCCCGATCAGGTCGATGTTGTCGGGTAATTCGCCGTCGCGGTGCCAGACCATCGCCGGGGCGCGCCCGAGCACCGCCTCGAACCCGACCGCGAGGTCGCGGTCGCAGTTGGAGCCGGGGAACACGATCACCGCGCTGTTCATGCTTATGCGGCCTCCATCCGCTCGATGCGGAAATTCTCGATCACCGTGTTGGCGAGCAATTTGCGGCACATCGCCTCGATCTCTTCATCGGGCGTGCCGTCGGCCAGCTCGAGCTCGATCAACTTGCCGGCGCGGACGTCGCTCACCCCCGCAAATCCCAGACCCTCCAGCGCATGGTGGATGGCCTTGCCCTGGGGGTCGAGCACGCCGGGCTTGAGGGTGATGAAAATGCGCGCTTTCATGTCTCGCAGGGGCCTTTCGCGAAGGGTCGCCGCCCCTATGACGGCGGCGGGCTTTCGCATCAAGCTTTACGATCTGTTTACCGGTTCGGCGCATGGTCAGGCTGCCGAGGCGTATTTTCGCGGGATCGGCAGTGGGGGAGGCAGGACATGATCGGGCTGGCAATCGCCATGTTCATCGCCGTGTTCGGCTGGGGCGCGCAATATTTCGGCTGGTCCGACCCGGAAGGGAAGGTCCAACTGGCGCTGTTCACCACCTTCATCCTCGGCGCGGTGTGCGGCTACAAGACCAAGGGCTGACGCTCGCCTACCGCAAACTTGGCGATCCTGCTCCGCGCGGCTAACCCGCCGGCATGATCCCGCTCCCGCCCTACGCCGATTTGCTCAAGCTGCGCATCGAGGACGGCGCCGATGGCCCGCACTACGTGATGCCGTTCCACGACGACGTCGTCGGCCGCCCCGGCTATCTCCACGGCGGCGCCATCGCCGGCCTGCTCGAGGTCGCCGCGTTCGGCACCTTGTCGCGCGCGCTCGGCGACGACCGCGTGGCGATGAAGCCGATCAACGTCACCGTCGACTACATGCGCGGCGGCACCAATCGCGACACCATCGCGGTGGCCACCGTCGCCCGCCTCGGCACGCGCATCGCCAATGTCGAAGTGACCGCGTGGCAAACCGACCGCGCCGCCCCGATCGCCGCCGCCCGCATCAATTTCCTGCTCGGCCGCCCCGCCTAATAGCCGCTGAGCTGCGCCACCCGCGCGCGGTGATACCGCGCATCGCCGAACAACTCGCCGAGCACCGCCGCGCGCTTCACGTAGAAGCCGATGTCATGCTCGTCGGTCATCCCGATCCCGCCGTGCATCTGCACCCCCTCCTGCACCGCCAACGCGCCGACTGACGCCGCCTTGGCCTTGGCCACCGACACCATCCGCTCGGCCTCGCCATCCCCCGCATCGAGCAGCTCGGCCGCCTTGAACGCCGCCGCGCGCGCAATCTCGATCTCGCCGAACAGATGCGCGGCGCGGTGCTGGAGCGCCTGGAACTCGCCGATCAACTTGCCGAACTGCTTGCGCTGCTTGAGGTAGTCGAGCGTCATCGCGCTCGCCCCCGCGGCAACCCCGACCAGCTCCGCCGCCGCCCCCGCGCGCCCGGCGCCGAGCGCGCGTGACAACGGCCCCCAGCCGCCATCGACCTCGCCCACCACCGCATCGCCATCGAGCGCGACTTTGTCGAACGTCAGCCGCGCCGCCTTCGACGCATCGGCCAGCGTGACATTCTCCACGCCGACCCCCGCCGCATCCCGCGCCACCGCGAACAACGTCAGCCCGTCGCTCTCGCCCGGCGCGCCGGCAGTCCGAGCGGCGACTAGAATAAGGTCCGCCGAGGCGCCGTGGACGACGAATTGCTTGGTGCCATTGAGCACGAACCCGTTGCCCTGCCGCTCGGCGCGCATGGCGACTTGCTCGGGCGCGTGGCGGCGCCCCTCGTCGATCGCCAGCGCGGCGACCGTCTCGCCCGCCAGGATGCCGGGAAACCACTTCTCCGCCTGCGCGCTGCCGTCGAGCGCGCGCACCGCGGCGACCGCGGTGGTCAGGAACGGCGAGGGGGTTAAATTGCGCCCGACTTCCTCCAGCACCAGCGCCGCCTCGGTCGCCCCCAGGCCCATCCCGCCATGCGCCTCGGGAATGCAGATCCCGGCCAGCCCCAGTTCGCCGAATTGCGTCCACAGCGCGCGGTCGAACCCATCCTCGCTCCCGCTGTCGCGCAACCGCCGCAACTGCCTGGCGATCGACCCCTCGGTGGCCATCACCTGAGCCGCCGTCTCCCGCAGCATCTTTTGGTCGTCGGTCAGCAGGCTCATCCCCTCGCCCCTTCAGGGGAGAGGGCGACTCGCGAAGCGAGCGGGGAGAGGGGAAGTCGAACAGTTTTGCGAACCTTCATCATCACGCCCCCGGCAGTCCCAAAATATGCTTGGCGACGATATTGAGCTGAATCTCGCTCGTCCCGCCCTCGATCGAATTGGCCTTGGTCCGCAACCAGTCGCGCGCCGCCTTGCCTTCGCGCGACCGTTCGCTGTCCCACTCCAGCGCGTCCGACCCGCCCGCCGCCATCACCAATTCATGCCGCCGCTTGTTCAATTCGGTCCCGGCATATTTCATCATGCTCGGCAACGCGGGATGCGCCTCGCCCGCCTTCAACTGGTCGAGGAAGCGCTCGCTCATCGCCGAGAACGCCAGTGAGTCGACATCGAACGCGGCGATTTCGGCGCGCAGCAGCGGCTCGTCGACCGGCCCCACCGCAGCGCCCAGCGATTCAACCCCGCCGAGCCCCATCCCGCTGATCATCTCCCGCTCGTGCCCGAGCAGATATTTGGCGACGTCCCACCCGCGGTTTTCCTCGCCGACGAGCTGGTCCTTGGGCACCTTCACATCGTCGAAAAAGGTCTCGCAAAACGGCGAGTAGCCGCTGATCAAAAGGATCGGCTTGGTCGTCACCCCCGGGCTGGCCATGTCG
>NZ_JANPKO010000035.1:0-6878 GCF_031426035.1 Sphingomonas sp.
CCCTTCTCGAGCTCCTGCGTGGCGGCGTTGAACGCCTTGCAGAATTCCATGATGTTGACGCCGCGTTGCCCCAGCGCCGGCCCGATCGGCGGCGACGGGTTGGCGATGCCCGCGGGCACCTGCAGCTTGATATAACCGGTAATCTTCTTGGCCATGATGCCGTCTCACTCTGTTGCAAGTTTAGCGGTCCAAGCGGCGCTCCGAAGAACGCCTCCCGCGGCAGTCCAGTTTGTGCTGGAGGCGGCGCCAATAGCGATCCCGGCCCAAAAAGGGAAGGGGCCGCGGTCAGTTGATGCGCAGGCCGATGCGCACGCTGCGGCCGGGCAAAGGCAGGCCGAGCTGGGGGGTGATCACATCGTCGGCCAGATTGTCGATGCTCGCGGTGAGCGACAGCGGCAGGCGCCCGCGCAGTTCGGCGACCCGCACCCGCCCGCGCAGATTGACCTCATTGCCCGGCGCCAGGCGCGCTTTCTCGCCGCGCGGGTCGATGTCGACCGCCGGCCCGACCCGCCGCCATTCGCCGCGCAGGGAAAGCCGGTCATTGGGCTCATAAGCCAGTGCGGTCGCCAGCTCGTAGCCGGGCCGCTGCGGAAGGCGTCGAAACGCTGCCGCGCCGCGGTCGGCGCGGGCGCGCAGCAGCGAGCCGCCCAGCTCGAGCCGGAGCGAGTGAGCCAGCTCGGCCGACAGCGCCGCATCGAGCCCGAAACTGGTCGATCCGCTGAGGTTGTAGCGCTGGCGCAGCCGCCGCCCGTCGACCGTCACCACGCGCTGGGCGATGCTGTCCTCGCTGCGCGAAAAAAACGGGTTGAGCGTCACGCTGAGCCCGGGTGACGCATAGGCCAATTCGAGGTCGCCGCTCCACGCCCGCTCGGGGCGCAAGTCGGGGTTGGCGAGGAACCGCCCGAGTGCCTCGCCGAACAGTTCGCGCGCGGTCGGAAAGCGGTTGCGCCGCCCGCCCGACAGCGTCGCCGTCCAATGCTTGGCCAGCGGCCGGCGGTAGGCCGCGGAAAAGGCCAAGGCGCCACGCGCGGGATGGTCGGGCTTGTCGCCGGTCAGCGGGTTGGCAGAATGGTCGTAGGCAAGTCCAACCGTCGCCTGCCCGCCGGCGATCGGCCGGTCGGCTTCGGCGCCAATCGTAAAAAGATTCTGGCGGTAGCGCAGGCGCGGCGCGGCGGGGCCGCCGGGCACGCTGTCGACTTGCGCGTGGCGCCTGGTCTGGGCGGTGGCGACCAGGCGCAGGGCGACCGGCCCGGGATCGAGCGACAGCACCGCGCGGCCGCCCAGCGTGTCGTCGTCATCTTCCTCGCGCGCCCGCACCGCATCGTAGCTGGCGTCGCTGTACTGGACGATGGTCTGCCCGAACCACTGTCGCCAGCCGGTCACCCGCAACGACGTTCGCCCGGCCAGCGCGAGCTTGGCGGTGACGCTGGCCTGGGTCTGCGCGATGTCCGGGTAGCGCCAGTAGCGCGGCGCATCGAGCGCGGGATCGCGGTCGGATTCAGGCGCGATGCCGCGTTCGGCGCGAATGTGCAGCAGCGTGCCGCGCAGCGTCACCGGCCCGCGCTCGAACCCGGCCGCGGCGAACAAGGTCGCGGCGTCGAGGTCGCTGTTGGTGCGGCGCCGGCTGGCGCGCTGGCTGAACGGCAGCGCAGCGAGCCTGGCCACCGGCTCGGCGTCGCGGGTCAGGCCCGACGCGCCGAGCGTGACGTCGATGCCGCCTGTGGGAAAGGTCAGCACCGCCGAGCCCTCGGCGAACCCGAGCGGCCCAGCGCTGGCGGTCGCGATCAGGCTGTGCTCGCCGCCGGAGCGCGTTTGCACGTCGACCGCGCCGGCCACCGCGTTGGTGCCGAACTCGATCGGCGCTGCGCCCTTGCTGACGCGAAGGGCGCCGATCAGCCCGGCCGGGATCATGCCCAAATCGGCGCGCCCGTCCCACGGCACGGCGAGCGGCGCGCCGTCGACAAACACTTGCGTCTGGCGCTCCTCGCTGCCGCGCACCCGCGCAATCGTCTCGCCGCGCGAATTGGTCCGCACCGACACCCCGGGAAGCCCCTTGAGAACATCGGCGGCCGAGCGCGGCTGGCGCGCGATCACCGAGTCCTGATCGAGCGCAACCGCCGGCGGCAGCACGCTGGTCGCCGGCCGCACCGCGGTCACCTCGATCGTCTCGGGGGCCGCCGGTGGCGAGCGCGCAACATCGGCGGCGGCGAGGATGATCAGCGGGAGCATGGCGAGGCGATTTGTGCCCGAAGCGGTGCACGTCCGCCAGCGCGGATTAGGGAACGCCCCGGGCGCGTGGTAGTGCTTGCGCCCCGGCGGCCGGCTCGCACTTGCGAGGCCAGGTTTTGGTGCGGGCAGCAGGTGACTCCCGATGCCCGACGTTTCCGCCCTCGCGGCACCCAAGCGCAAGCCGCGCGAGCCCGGCGCGGCCGCGCAGCGCGACACCTTCCTCCACGACCCCCGGGACAATGCCGCGGCATGCCGCGTGCGCGCCGCCGCCGACCTCGCCGAGGCCGACACCCGATCGACCATCAACGGCCGCGGCGTGCTCGAGGCGAGCGCCGCCCAGTGGACCGCGCGCGCCGCACTGCTGCAACGCCTCGAAAACAGTTTCGAAGCGCGCAAGCTTGCGGGTGGGGAGGCGCCGCTATCCGGCGGCGCCGACGGGGTTTCGGCTAGCTAATTAACCGAGGATGTCGAGCGCCGCGGCATAGGCCAGCGCGTTGCGCGGCGGACGTGCGGTGGTGCGCAGGGTGCGCGGCTTGGCGGCGCCGATGGCGCGCGCGGTAACGTAGCTGTGCCGGGCGTCATGGCCCGGGTTCATCTTGAAATTCATGTTCATATCGTTGTTTCCGGCGGTTCTGCCGCCACATTATTCGAGGTTGAATTGTTGGTCGCGGCGTTGGCCGCGATGCCGGCCGCGTGCGCGTCGCGCATGCGTTCGGTCTTGGCCGCGCGCTCGGCCAGCATGGTCCACGATTCGTAGGACCTCAGGCAGCGCTCGCGGACATTGTCGAGCGTTGCCGCTTCGGCGTCCGCGCGCGCCTGCTCGGCGCGGGCGACATAGAATTGGAGCTGGGTTGAGAGTGCCATCGCGATGACCGGGGCGGACCGTGAAGCCCGCCCCGTATCGGCTTAGGCTTGCTGAAGATTGACGGCGCTGGCGCGGCCGCGGCGGTCTTCCTCAATGTCGTAGCTGACGCGCTGGTCGGTATCCAGCGTCTGCATTCCTGCACGCTCGACGGCGCTGATGTGAACGAACGCGTCATTCTCGCCGCCGTCCGGCTTGATGAAGCCGTAGCCCTTGGCTGCGTTGAAAAATTTTACGGTGCCGATCGGCATGGGAGTGTTTCCTTCTGAGCAGGACCGGGAATCGGTCCTCCGGTGCTAAGAGACGAGAAAGAAGGAAAAAGGAGCCGCAAAGCGCCAAAGATCCGTCAATTTGCGACTGGTAGCCCCGCTTACATAGCGCAAGTGAATGGAAATTGTAAGGGCAACCCCAAACTCGGCCCGCCGCCGCCTTTATTGCAAGCGCGCTGCATCCGCGCCGGACCCGTCTCCGTATCTCTCCGCACGGTCGATCGAAGTCACGGAGAACAGGAATGATCACGACATTGAAACTGGGCGTCGCCGTTGCGGCGCTCGCGGTCGGCGGCTGCATGAGCGCCGGCGCGATGGACGCTCCGGCAGGGGAGAGCATCTCCTACGTCGGCGGCGCGGCGATGTACCCGTCAAAGACGATCGTCGGGAATGCGGTCAACTCGCCCGACCACACGACGCTGGTCGCCGCGGTCAAGGCGGCCGGGCTGGTCGACACCTTGTCCGGCGCCGGTCCGTTCACGGTGTTCGCGCCGACCAACGCGGCGTTCGCCAAGCTTCCCGCGGGCACCGTCGACACTTTGCTCAAGCCGGAAAACCTGACCACGCTGCAGTCGGTGCTGACCTATCACGTCGTTCCCGGCCGGGTCACCGCCAATGAGCTGATCGGCCTGATCCGCGCCGGCGGCGGAACCGCGCGCCTGACCACCGTCCAGGGCGGCACGCTGAGCGCCAGCCTGATGGGCGACCGGGTGATGCTGACCGACGCCAAGGGCGGCATGAGCCATGTCACCCAGGCCGACGTGCTGCAATCCAACGGCGTGATCCACGTCGTCGACGGCGTGGTCCAGCCGTAATTTCGGATGGCGTCCGGCCGCCCGTTTCCGGACGCCCGCCCGGCGGGAGCGCGAATGATGGTAGTTGCCCCTTTGCGCCGTCACACCGTTCCCGCCGGGTTGCCCTTCCCCTTCGCGCGCGCTTGGGCCATCACCGCCGCGATGGACTCGCCGGTGCCCCTCCACAGCCATGACCTGGCGCCGCTGCTCGACCGCGTCGCGGCGGGCGACCGTGCGGCGCTGTCCGATCTCTACCGCCGCACCTCGGCCAAGCTGTACGGCATCTGCGCCCGCCTGCTCGGCAGCAATGCCGACGCCGAGGACGTGCTGCAGGATGTTTACGTGACCGTGTGGCGCAAGGCCGACCGCTTCGACGCCGCCAAGGCGAGCCCGATCACCTGGCTCGCGGTGATCGCGCGCAACAAGGCGATCGACCGCCTGCGCGCGCGGCGCCTGCCGACCGCGCAGCTCGATGCCGCCGGGGACATCGCCGACGACAGCGCATCGGCGTTCGAGCTGGTCGACCAGGCGCGCGAGCAGCGCCGCGTCGCCGAGTGCCTGGAACAGCTCGACGACAAGCCGCGCGCGATGATCCGCGCCGCGTTTCTCGATGGGGCGACCTATCCCGAGCTGGCGACCCGCGAGGCGGTCCCGCTCGGCACTATGAAGAGCTGGATCCGGCGTGGTTTGCTGAGCCTGAGAAAGTGCCTCGAGCGATGAGCGACGAGCGCGACCTGCTGGCGGCCGAATATGCGCTCGGGCTGCTCGACGGCGACGAGCTGGCGGAGGCACGCGCGCTGGCCGCCGGCGATGCCGCGTTCCGCGCCGAGGCCGCGCGCTGGTCGGGTGATCTCGCACCGCTGCTCGACGAGGTCGCGGCGGTCGCCCCGCCGTCGGGTGTGTGGGCCGCAATCGAGCGCAAGCTCGGCCCCGCGCCCGCCAACGACAATGCCCTCGAGCGCCGCCTCAAGGTGTGGCGCGGCGCCGCGCTCGGCGCCGGGGCGCTCGCCGCGTCGCTCGCGATGTACGTCGTGTCGGGCCCGGCGATCCTCTCGCCGCCGGTCGAGCGGGCAGCGACTGCCCCGCTGGTGGCGATGCTCGGCGACGACAAGCGCGACATGATGCTGGTCGCCAGCTTCGATCCCGCCAGCCGCCGCCTGATGGTCGCCGCGGCAAGCGACCTGCCGCCCGATCCGGTCCACGCCCACCAATTGTGGATGATCCCGGCCGACGGCAAGCCGCGCTCGCTGGGGACGATGCCGGGGCCCAAGATGCGCGCCGAGCTGCCGATGCCGATGGCCAGGGAATTCCGCGAAGGCGTCACGCTGGCGCTGTCGGTCGAGCCGATGGGCGGCTCGCCGACCGGACAGCCGACCGGCCCGGTGGTCGCCTCGGGCAAGCTCGAGCGCGCCTGACCTTTGCATCCGTCGGCTCCGCGCCCACGTATATCCCGGCATGACCCAGCCCCCGCTCCACCGCCGTGCTTTGCTCGCCGCCGCCGGCCTCGGCCTCGCCGCTTTGGCCTTACCCGCCACCATCGGCTCCGCGCGCAGCCCGCGCCGCTTCGAAGTGCGCAAGACTCCCGCCGAATGGAAGCGCCAGCTCGGCCCCGAGCGCTACCGCATCCTGCGCGAGGCGGGCACCGAGCGCGCCGGCACCAGCCCGCTCGACCGCGAAAAACGCCGCGGCACCTTCACTTGCGCCGGGTGCGGCCTGCCGCTGTTCGCCTCATCGACGAAATTCGACAGCGGCACCGGCTGGCCGAGCTTCTTCCGCGCGCTGCCCAATGCGGTGGTGACCGAGACCGACCGCAGCCTGCTGATGGCGCGCACCGAAGTGCTGTGCCGGCGCTGCGGCGGGCACCTCGGCCACGTGTTCGAGGACGGGCCGAAGCCGACCGGGCTGCGTTATTGCATGAACGGCCTCGCCTTGCGCTTCCGGCCGGCCTGACGCCGCCATGCTGATCGTCCTTCTCGCCTTTCTCGGCGGCATGCTGACCATCGTCAGCCCGTGCATTCTGCCGGTGCTGCCGTTCGTGTTCGCGCGCTCCGACCAGCCGTTCGTGCGCAGCGGGCTGCCGTTGCTCGCCGGCATGGCGCTGACCTTCGCCGCGGTCGCCACCATTGCCGCGGTCGGCGGCGGCTGGGCGGTGCGCGCCAACGAGATCGGCCGCTGGGCCGCGCTGGCGCTGCTCGCGCTGTTCGGCCTCGCGCTGATTTTCCCCGCCTTGTCGGACCGCGCCACGCGGCCGCTGGTTGCCTGGGGCTCGCGCTTGTCCGAGCGCGCGGGCAAGCCGGGCGGGCAAAGCGGGATTGGCGCGTCGCTGCTGCTCGGGGTCGCCACCGGGCTGCTGTGGGCGCCGTGCGCGGGGCCGATCCTCGGCATCATTTTCACCGCCGCCGCACTCAACGGGGCCAGCGCTAACACCACTTTGCTGCTGCTCGCTTACGCGCTCGGCGCCGCGACCTCGCTCGCGCTGGCTTTGCTCGCCGGCGGCAAGCTGTTCCAGCGCATGAAGAAGTCGTTGGGCGCGAGCGAATGGATCCGCCGCGGGCTCGGCGTGCTCGTGCTGGTCGGGGTTGCCGCCATCGCGCTCGGTCTCGACACCCGCGTCCTCGCCAAGCTGTCCAGCGCGCAGACCCAGAGCCTCGAGACCGGCCTCGCGCGCAAGCTTGGGCTGGGCGGCGCCGCCGACAGCACAATCGCGGTCGGCAAGGATGGCGG
>NZ_JANPKO010000036.1:0-41266 GCF_031426035.1 Sphingomonas sp.
CCCCGTTCGGCGACCGCTCGGGGGTGGTGATCGAGCCATGGCTAACCGACCAATGGTATGTCGATGCCGCGACGCTGGTGAAGCCGGTGCTCGAAGCAACCCGCTTGCGCGCGATCAAGATCGTGCCGGAAAGTTGGTCGAAAACCTGGTTCAACTGGCTCGAAAATATCCAGCCATGGTGCGTCTCGCGGCAATTGTGGTGGGGCCACCGGATTCCGGCGTGGTTTGACGACGACGGCACTATATTCGTCGCGGAATCGGAAGAGGAGGCGCGCGCCGAGGCCGGCGACCGCACACTGCGCCGCGACGAAGACGTCCTCGACACCTGGTTCTCCTCCGCTCTGTGGCCGTTCGCCACGTTGGGTTGGCCCGAACAGACCGAGGAATTGGCCCGCCACTACCCCAACGACGTGCTCATCTCGGGCTTCGACATCCTGTTCTTCTGGGACGCCCGCATGGCGATGCAGGGGATCGAGTTCATGCGCGAACCCCCGTGGAAGACGCTCTACCTCCACGGCCTGGTCCGCGACGCGCACGGGCAGAAAATGTCCAAGTCGAAGGGCAACACCGTCGACCCGCTTGGCCTGATCGACCGCTACGGCGCCGACGCGCTGCGCTTCACCATGGCCGCGATGGAAAGCCAGGGGCGCGACATCAAGCTCGATGAAAAGCGCGTCGAGGGCTACCGCAACTTCGCCACCAAGCTGTGGAACGCCGCGCGCTTCCTCCAGATGAACGGCGTCGGCGCCAGCCAAAGCATCGCCGCGCCCGACGCCGAGCTACCGGTCAACCGCTGGATCATCGGCGAGGTGGTCGAGACGCTGGCCAAGCTGGACAAGGCGTTCGCCGAGCTGCGCTTCGACGACATGGCCAATGCCATCTATCATTTCACCTGGGGCACTTTTTGCGACTGGTACGTCGAGTTGGTGAAGGGTGAGCTTAACCCCCTCCCGCCAGCGGGAGGGGAAGAGCCGCAAAGCGGCGAAGGGGAGGGCCTGTCCGAGGCTTCACAGGCCCTCCCCCAACCCCTCCCGCAAGCGGGAGGGGGGCAAGCCGAAACCCGCGCGGTCGCCGCGTGGGCGTTCGACCAGATCCTCGTCATGCTCCACCCGTTCATGCCGTTCGTCACGGAGGAGCTGTGGGGCAGCATGGGCGAGCGCCCGTATGAGTTGATCGTCGCGAAATGGCCGGCGCCCGAGGCGAAGGCGGACAAGTCGGCGAAAACCGAAATCGGCAGTCTCGTTGCGTTGATCGCCGAAGCGCGGGCGGTGCGCGCCGAGCTGACCATCCCGTGGAGCGCGGCGCTGACCCCGCACGTCATCGGCGGCGATGCGGCGATGCTCGAGCGGCTCGCGGCCAATTCCGCCACGCTGTCGCGCATGGCCAAGCTCGACCCGCCGGTCGCCGCCAACGCTGTCCCGTCGGGCTCGGCGCAAATCGTCGTCGAAGGCGTGACCATTGCCTTCCCGCTCGGCGGGGCGATCGACCTCGACGCCGAAAAAGCGCGCCTGGCGAAATCCGTCAGCGCCGCCGAGAAAGACCGTGATTCCCTCGCATCTCGCTTGAACAACCCCGCCTTCACCGAGCGCGCCAAGCCCGAAGCGGTCGAAAAAGCCCGCGCCGACCACGCCGCCCGCGCCGCCGAAGCCGAGCGGCTCAGCGCGGCGCTGGCGCGGTTGGGGTGACTATTCGCGCGGCGCGGCGACTTCCATTGCGCCCTTGGCGATGCACACCGTGACCGGGGTCTTGGCCGCGATCTCGCCGTCGACCGAGATTTTCTGCCGCGGCCGCGCCTCGAGCCGCAGGGTCTTTCCCCGCCACTCGGTCGTGGTCTGGCCGCGCGAGCGCAGCTTGAACAAGGTCGCGAACCAGCTCCACGCCAGCCCGAACAGGCTTTTGCCGGTCACCGCCTGGATCACGATCTCGCCCGAATCGACCGCCTGGCTCTCGACCAGCTCGACCCCGCCGTGGTGCGTGCCGTTGGCGATCCGCGCCTCGGTCGCCCACGCCTTGACCAGCGACCCGTCGTCGAGCGTGACGCGCAGGCGGAACGGGCGGAAATGGAACGCGCTGCGCACCGCCCAGATCAGATAACCGACCATGCCGAGCCAGCGCTTGAGCTGATGCGGCACGGTATCGGCGATCAGCGGGCTCAGCCCGAGCGCCGCGGCGTTGACGAAATAGTCGCCATCGATGACGCCGAGGTCGATCCGTCGCCGCCGCCCGTTGGCGATCACGTCGACCGCTGAATCGACGTCGGTCGCCATGCCCATCGACTTGGCGAAGCTGTTGGCGGTGCCCAGCGGAAGGATCGCGAACACCGTGTCCTTGCCGACGAAATGGTCGATCGTGCTCGACAGGCTGCCGTCGCCGCCGCCGATGATCACCATCGGCGCGCGCGCCACCGCATCGATCACCGTGCGGTCCATCTGGTCCGGCTTGTTGACCGCGATGGCGTCGATCAGTTCGACCCCGGCCAGCTCGAGCTTGGCGCGCGCCTCGTCGAACACGTCCGCCCCGCGGCGGCTCATCGCATTGACGATCAGGATCGCCTGTTTGGGCAAAGGCTTGCTTGTCACTCATCCATAAGCGGCAGCAGCACCAACGGTTCCGCCCCGGACGGCCTACATCACCGTGTCGGCGAAGTTCGACTTATATTTGGTGTTGGCCTGGCGGTCGTTGAGCTCGATGTAGATCCAGCTCGGCGGCACCACGCCTTCCTCCAAGGCGAACCACAGCCTGCCCAGATCGTCCGGCGAGCCGAGCGCGCAAAACCCGTACAGCCGCTTGCCGGTCGCATCGAAGATGTCGACCCAGGTGCGCGCCGAATTGGTGTTGAGCCCGCACGGCGGCAGGGTCGGCGCGGCGGTGAACATGTCGGCCGGATACTGCTCCTTGTTGAACACGTCGAAGCGGTAACGCACCCAGTTCTTGCCGTTTGCCGAATAATTCTCGGTGCTGGTCAGGTACAGCACCGGATTTGGCGTTGCGGCCGGCGCGGGCGCGGCAGCCAGGGTGAAGGCGAGCGAAGCGGCGATAAGCGCGGGCGAATATGCGGATGGCATGGAATCGATCCCCTGTTCGACGGCATCGGCACGCTCGAGAGAATGTCACCGTTGCAAACGCCGGACAAGCGCGGCGAGGCTGCCCTTGCACCTGCCCGGAGGGGCGCTAAACCCCCGCGCCACATGACCCACGCGTCCTACCCCGCCTTGCGCATGCGGCGCGGCCGCTCGGCGCCGTGGATCCGCGATCTGCTGGCAGAGCATCGACTCCACCCGAGCGACCTCATCTTGCCGCTGTTTGTATGCGATGGCGCTGACTGTGGGGAGCCGATCGCGTCGCTGCCCGGGGTCAGCCGGTGGAGCGTCGACCGCATCGCCGGGCAAGCCAAAGCCGCGGCCGCCCTCGGCATCCCGTGCGTGGCGTTGTTCCCCAACACCCCCGCCGCGCTGCGCACCGAACGCGCCGAGGAAGCGCTCAACCCCGACAATTTGCTGTGCCGCGCGATCAAGGCGATCAAGGATGCGGTGCCCGGGATCGGCGTGCTCACCGACGTCGCGCTCGATCCCTACACCGCGCACGGCCACGACGGCCTGGTCGATGACCGCGGCTGCGTGCTCAACGACGACACCGTCGCGATCCTCGCCGAGCAGGCGCTGGTCCAGGCCGCGGCGGGCGCCGACATCGTTGCCCCGTCGGACATGATGGACGGCCGCGTCGGCGCGATCCGCGCCGCGCTCGAGGGTGGCGGCTATTGCGACGTCGCGATCATGGCCTACGCCGCCAAATATGCCTCGGCGTTTTACGGCCCGTTCCGCGACGCGGTCGGCTCGGCCGGGCGCTTGAAGGGCGACAAGCGCGGCTACCAGATGGACCCGGCCAACGGCGCCGAGGCGCTGCGCGAGGTCGCGCTCGATATCGCCGAGGGCGCCGACATGGTGATGGTCAAGCCCGGCCTCGCTTACCTCGACGTGGTGGCGGCGGTGAAGGCGCGGTTCGGCGTGCCGACCTTCGCGTATGCGGTGTCGGGCGAATATGCGATGATCGAGGCTGCCGCGGCGGCCGGGGCAGGGGACCGCGATGCGCTGATCCTCGAGACATTGCTGGCGTTCAAGCGCGCCGGCGCGACCGGCGTGCTGACCTACCACGCGCTCGACGCGGCGCGCCTGATCGGCCGATGACAGCGGCGCTCAAGGCCGACATCGCCCGGTTGCGCGAAGCGGCGCTGCCGCTCGAGCCCGACGCCGCCGCCCGCCGCGCGCTCGGCGCCCAGGCACTCGACCATGCCCTGGCCTATCTCGACCAGGTCGAGGAGGCGCCGAGCAACCGCCCGTGGTCCGAAGTCTTCGCCCAGACCCTCGACCCCGAGTTCGCGGAAGGCGGCCGCGACCCCGCCGCGGTGCTCGATTATGTCGCGCAGTGCGTCGACCGCCCCGGCTTCGCCACCACCTCGCCGCGCTTCATGGCCTACATCCCCGGCGGCGGGCTGTTCCACTCGGGGCTCGGCGACCTGCTCGCCGCGGCATCGAACAAATATTCCGGCTTCGCCTCGGCCAGCCCCGGCGCGGTGCGGCTGGAGAATGCCACGACCGACTGGCTGGCGCAGGTCATCGGCTTCCCCGACACCGCCGCGGGTACGCTGACCTCGGGCGGCAGCATCGCCAATCTGACGGCAATCGTCGCCGCCCGCGATGCCCGCGACGATGCCGGCGGCGGCGCGGTCTACACCAGCCGCTTCGCCCACCACTGCATCGACAAGGCGCTGCACATCGCCGGGCGCGGCCGTGCCCCGCGGCGCCAGATCGCCACCGACACCAACCACAGGATGTCCGCCGCCGCACTCGCCGCCGCGTTGGAGGAGGACGCCGCCGCCGGCATCCGGCCGTGGCTGGTGATCGCCTCGGCCGGCACCGTCGACACCGGCGCGATCGACCCGCTCGCCGAGATCGCCGCTTTGTGCCGCCGCCACGGTGCCTGGTTCCATGTCGACGGCGCCTATGGCGGGCTGTTCGCTCTGTGTGACGAAGGCCGCGCGCGCCTGTCCGGGATCGAGCAGGCCGACAGCGTCGCGCTCGACCCGCACAAGACATTGTTCCTGCCCTACGGCACCGGCGCCGTGCTGGTCCGCGACCGGACCCATCTGCTCGCCTCGTTCAGCGCGGTCGCCGACTACATCCGGCCGCTCGGCGAATCCGAAGTTGGCCCGTCGCCCGCCGATCTGTCGCCCGAGCTGACCCGTCACTTCCGCGCGCTGCGCCTGTGGTTGCCGCTCCAGCTCGCCGGCGTCGCCGCCTTCCGCGCCGCGCAGGAGGAGAAACTGGCGTTGGCCCGCTATGCCCACGCCCGGCTCGCCGAACTCGACGGGTTCGAGGTTGGCCCCCCGCCCGACCTCAGCGTGGTCGCCTTCCGCTACCGCGCCGATGACGCCTTCAATGAGCGCCTGCTGCGCCACATCCAGGACGAGGGCCGCGTGATGCTTAGTGGCACGCGCATCGACGGCCGCTTCACACTGCGCTGCGCGATCCTCTGCTTCCGCACCCATCTCGAGCATGTCGACGAGATGATTGCCGCGCTTGTCGACGGCGTCGCGGCAGTCTCCGCTCATGACTGACATCGTCGCCGAGACCGCGCGGTTGCGCCTGCGCGGCTGGCGCGCTCGCGACCGCGCCGAATTCGTCCGTCGTTTGAACACCCCGGCGGTGATGCGCTGGCTCGGCGGCGTCCAGGACGAGGCGTTCTACGTCACGGCGTTCGACCGCATCGACGGCTATCAGCGCGAGTTCGGCCACACCTTGTGGATCGTCGAGCGGATCGCCGATGAGGCCCTGCTCGGCTTCTGCGGCTTGAAACGCGTCAACTCGCCCGGCGCGGGCGCGCTGACCCGCGAGTTCGAGGTCGGCTGGCGCCTACGCGAGGACGCGTGGGGGCAGGGCTTCGCCAAGGAAGCCGCAATCGCCAGCCTCGACCTCGCGTTCGACCGCTTCGGCGCCGAGCACGTGGTTGCGCTGACCGTTGCGGGCAATACCGACAGCCAGGGGCTGATGCACCGGCTCGGCATGCAGCGGCGCGAGGATCTCGACTACACCGACCCGCGCTTCGGGCCCGAGCTCAATCCGACGATCATCTACCGCATCGACGCCGCCGAGTGGCCGGCGGCGCGCGCCGCCGCCGTGGCCTAGCCGCCGAGCCGGCGCTGGATCGCCTCGACCCGCGCCGCCTGGCGCCGCTCGATGGCGCCGGCTTCGTCCGCCGCCGCCTCGATCGCGGCAAGATCGCCCGGGCTGAGCCCGCCGCGCTGCTCGAGCGCATCGGCGCCGAGCGCATCGATGTCGCCCAGCGCCCGCGCCGCATCGCGCCGCGCCGCCACCGCTACCGACAGCGCCTGCTGCGCCACGATCCAGCCTTCGCTGTGCGGCGCGCCAGCCGATGCGGCGAGCTGCTCGGCGTGGTCGGCGGCGGGCGCGAACGCCGCGTCGCTCGCCCGCGCCGCGCCGACCAGCTCGGCCAGCCGCGCCGCCAGCGCCGCGGCCGGCGCGCCGATCATCGGCTCGGGCCGCACCGGCACCCTGGGATCGATTGCCTCGGCCGCGCGCGGCGCCAGCGACGGCGTCCGCACGGCAGGCGTCGAACAGCCGCCGACAATCACGACAAGAAGGAGCGGGAAGCGCATCGCCGCGGTGTTAGGCCGCGGCCTCGCGCCACGCAATTGCCGCCGAGCGCAGCCTCGGCCCGGCGCCGCGGGGTTGCGCGCTGAAACCCATCCCCCTATGTCGCGCTCTGCCGTTGATGGCCGCGCGCCCGTAGCTCAGCTGGATAGAGCATCAGACTACGAATCTGAGGGTCGGACGTTCGAATCGTTCCGGGCGCGCCATTTTTTCCAGCATCCGCCACGGCGAGAAAGCTAGCGGTCGCCGCGGTCGCCTTCGCCCTTCTTGGGCTTGGTCTCCGAATGCCGGCGCTGGTCGGCGGCGTGGCTCTTGCCGACATTGTCGGATTCGCTGAACTGGCCCTCTTCGTCGCGCCGCACATAGCGCTTGTCGGTTCCAGTATCGATCAATTCGCGGGGCATGGCCTAACTCCTTGACTGGACTGCCCGCGGGGAACCGCGGTGCCGGGAGCTAGAATCGCTGGGGGGTCGCGGCGGTTCCCTTGAACCGGCGAAAGGGGGAGGCTGGCGTCGCGGCCAGCCTCGGCCTGGTCAGGCGGACAACGCCATCGGAAACTCGACCGGCGTCGCAATGCTGGCGCGCTCGGCGAAATCGGCTGCCAGTTTGGCATGCCATTCGCGCGCTGCCGCGGTGATGGCGCGCTGCGCCGCCATCCGTTCCTCGATCGCCCGGCGTCGATAGTAAAGCTGATTGGACTCCATTGACCAAACTCCCGATCCCCGCAGCCACCATGACCCGCAAGCGGCTAAGAGAGGGTTAATATCCACAGGGTTCTCCCCCTCTGTGGCGCCAGTTTTTTTCGTCCCGCAGCGGGACGGGGCGTTGCCGAGTGGTGACACCCACCTCGTTTTCACGGATTATCGCCGAAACCTAACGACTCGCCGCTCGTTGGGCAGCAAAAGGTTCGAAGGAACACGTTATGCTGATGCCGATCGACTCCCACCGTAATGCGTTCAACCCGAGCAACCGCGGCTATCACGCGGTCTACCGCGAGAACGCCGTCAACCACTGCCCGGGCTGCGGGCGCACCCACTGGTACCTCGGGCGCGTGCTCGCTGAGTGCGCGTTCTGCGCGACGGCACTGCCGCTGCAGGAGGCGTACCGCCAGGGCCCGGCCGCCGCGCCGGTGATCCGCCGCTCGCGCCCGTTCGAGCCGGCGCTCAACGCCGCCTGACAGCCCGATAGCGAAACCTGTTCCAAGCGGCTTTGCTCAAGCGTATATATTGCGCATGAGCAGAGTCGCCTGGATCGCCGCCGCCGCGCTTGTCGCCGTGGCCCCTGCGCCCGCTAACGCCGGCGCTGGAAACTTCACCCTCGTCAACGGCACCGGTGTCGGCATGAAAAGTGTCGAAATCCGCCGCTTTGGCACGTCTGGCTGGAAGTCGATCAACGCTCCGTCCTCGCCCGGCGCTCGCAGCGCGGTGAGCTTCTCCGATCCTGATTGCGCGTTCGATATCCGCGCCAACCTCGATGGCGGCGCCACCGCGACGTGGAGCGGCGTCAATCTTTGCGAAGCGAAATCGGTGACCCTAAGCCGGAGTGCAGCGGGCGCTGTCTGGGTCGATTACGATTGAGGCGGTGGCGCCGCGTCGGCGCCACTGAGTGAACCGCGGCTGCCGTGGCGGTTGCCCGGGCCGGCGTGACCGAGTCGAGGAGCTTGGCGCCGGCGAGGAACACCACGCCGGTGCACAGCGCCGCCAGCACCCAGCCGAACGTCCCCGGATAGATTTCGAGATAGTGCTGCCCGCGCTCGACCGCGCCCATCGCGATTGCGTAGATCACCAGCCACGCCTCGAAGCGCGTCTTGATCGTGAACAGCCGGGCAATTTTGCTGCGCATAAGTTAATCCAACCCCGTGCCAAGCCAGCGGTTCCGCCATTTCCAGGCTAAGGGAATTGGTAAAGGGGCGCTTAACCATTTGCCAGAGGGGATTTGCCGCCGGTCCTGTCCCGATACTGGACGAGCGGCGCGGCGGCAGGCGCCGCCGCCCTGCATTGCACTCTGTGATTGACCTCGCGCCGTTGGTCGAAGCAGTCCCGCGTCTCGGCGAGGAAAGCCTCCTCGCTCAACCCGGCCCGTGGCACGACCCACGGATGGCTTCCCCCGCAATCTGGATCGGCCTGGCGGCGGCGCTTTCGGCCCCCGCTGCGGAAAACCGGGTCGGCATCGGGCGGGATGCGCCTTCCGGACTGCGCATCGAGTGGGCGCAGGCCATCGCCTCACCCGGCGACGACTGGATCAACGATATTTTCGCGCTTGCCCCGGGCGAGTTCGGCCTGGCCGGCTTCGTCGACCGCGCCGATGCCGCGGGGGCCGACTGGCGCTCGCTCTACGCCCGCATTTCCCAGAACGGGCAAGTCCGCGCGCGCCATGAATTCGGGGCCGGGAGGGGGATCGATGCCTTCTGGGCCGGCGCCGCTGCGGCGGACGGCGAAACCTGGCTGGCCGGCTTCACCTCGCGCATCGGCGCGGGCGGGATCGACGCCTGGGCCGCACGCATCGCGGCTGACGGCAAACTCCTCGAGGAAAAGACCTTCGGCGGGGGCGGCTATGACCGGTTCACCAGCCTGGCCGCAACCGCGGACGGCTACGTCCTGGTCGGCCACAGCGAGCCGCCCGACGTCGAGCGCCGACGGTTGTTCGCGGTCAAGCTCGACCGGCGCGGGTCCGCCGTCTGGCAGCGGACCATCGACGCTGACCCCGACGCGCTGGCCGCGCTGTACGTCGCCCCGGCCGGCGATGGCGGCCTGATCGTTGCCGGTGGTCTTCGCCGGGGTGAAGACAGCGACATCTTCATCCTCAAGCTCGACGGCGGCGGACAGGAGCTGTGGCGGCGGACCGTCGGCACGGCGGCCGCCCCGGACGTCAATCACGGGCTGCTGGTCAAGCCCGATGGCACGATCGTCGTCGCCGGATATGTCAAAAGCTGGGGTTCGCGCGACAATGACATCCTCGCCGCCACCTTCTCGCCCGCGGGCGTCCTGCTCAAAAAGGCGCTGCTCGGCGGCGCCGGCGACGACCGGCCGATTTCGCTGAAGCCAGGCCCCGCCGGTGAGGCATGGGTGGTTGGCTACACCAAGAGCGCAAGCTCCGCTGGCGATTGGGACGTGCTCGTCGCGCGGCTCGACTCACGCGGCGAGTTCATGCCCGGCGTGGCGACGCTGGGGTCAACGGCCGACGACAATGGCACGGCGATCCACGCGCTCGACGACGGCGGGGCAATCGCCGCCGGCTACAGCAAGGGGCTGGGATCCGCGTCTGAAGATGCGTTCGTCGTGCGCCTCTCGCCTGCCGACTGGACACGTCCCAACCCGGCATTCGCCCGGCGGGTCGTGCCCTAAGCGAGTTCGGTCAGGTCGAGCGCTTCCAGCAGCGCGGTGCGGGCGCGTTCGATGTCGGCGATCAGCGCTGGCGCCTGCAAGTCGTCGTTGTGGAATTCTTCCGGCCAGCACCGCGCAACGACTTCGGCAAGCTGATCCAGCTTGGCCGGGTCGGCGATGAACCGCGGGTCGACCGTCGCCGGGTCGGCGACCACGCGCAGGCGAAGGCACGCCGGCCCGCCGCCGTTGGCCATCGACTGGCGCACGTCGACCACCTCGACCCGGCGGATCGCGCCGTTGCCGGCGAGGTGGCGCTGCAGCCAGCCCCATACCGACGCCGTCTCGCGCGCTTCCTCGGGCACCACCAGCGTGGTCTGGCCGTCGGGCGGGGTGACCAATTGGGCGTTGAACAGATACGATGAGATTGCGTCGGGCAAAGGCACGTCGGCGGCCGGCACCTCGACGAACTCGAACCCGGGCACCAGCCGCTGGCACGCCGCGACCAGCGCGTCGCGCTCGGCGAACGCCTGCTCGTGGGCGAACAGCACCGGCCCGTTGGCGACCGCGACGACATCGTTGTGGAATGCGCCGGCGGCGATGGCATCCTCCGACTGCGGTGCAAACAATGTGCGCTCGGGGTCGAGCCCGTGCAGCCGCGCGATCGCCCGCGACGCCTCGACATGCTGGCGCGCGGGGAACGGGCCGCCGGTCACGCCATAGACGAACACTTCCACCCCCGGCTCGCCGTGGCCCGGCGCCAGCCGCATGTGGTTGGCCGCGCCCTCGTCCCCGAACGCGGGCGGGACCGGGTCGTGCACCGCGAAATGCACCGCATCGGCGAAAGCCAGGCGCAGCTGCGCCAGCGTCGCCGGCCATTCGTGGCTGCGGTGCGGCATGGTCTTCAGATTGGCGACGGTGAGGTGGCACTTGCCGTCGCGTGTGTCGGGCGCGGGGGAGACGGTCGCCGCGTTGGCCGCCCACATCGCCGAGGCCGACATCGCGTTCGCGGCGAGCCCCGGATCGGCGTCGGCGTAGGACGTGCCGAGTGCTCCGAGCCAGGCATGATGCGGGCGCGGGTGCGGCACGAACAGCCCCTGGGCCAGGCCGAGCGCGAGGTTGGCGCGCATCTTGTCGAGACCCTGCAGCGCGGCGGCGCGCGGCTGCGAGACGTGGCCGGCATTGCGCGTCGAGGCGAGGTTGCCGAGGCTGAGGCCCGCGTAATTGTGGCTCGGGCCGACGATGCCGTCGAAATTGATCTCGACCAGCGCCATCCCTAGCGCCCGACCGTGAGCAGTTCGTCGCCGACCTGGGCGCCGAGTAAGGCGGCGGTCGCGGCGTCGATGACGAGCCCGTCGCCGACCTGCCTGACGGTCGCGAAACAGGCGGCGAAGTCTTTTAGCCGCCCGCGCGAGACGAGCATTTTTTCTTCTCCGCCGTCACCGATCTCGGCCACGGTGCGCGCCACCGCCCCGCCGACCGAGCGGATGTCGTCGGTCGCCGCGATGACGGTCGGCCCGCCATCGAAAATGTCGACATAGCGGTCGAACTCGAAGCCTTCCTCCTCCAGCATGCGCAGCGCGCCCTTGCCGGTCGGGTGCGGCAGGCCAATCACCGCCCGCGCGCTGTCCGCCAGCAACGAAACGTAGATCGGCGTGCGCGGCATCAGATCGGCGATGAAGCGGGTGCCGTGGATGGCGTTGAACTGGTCCGCTTCGGGAAAGCTCATGTCGAAAAAGCGGCCGGCGAGCGCGTCCCAGAACGGCGAATTGCCGTCCTCGTCGAGCACTCCCCGCAGTTCCGCCAGCGTGGTCTCGCCGAACCGCGCGCGATGCTGGCGGATGAACAGATAACGGCTGCGCGCAAGCAGCGTGCCGAGCCCGCCCGAGCGCGAATCTGGGTGGAGGAACAGCCCGCCGACCTCGGACGAACCCTCGAGGTCAGTGGTCAGGCTGAGCATCTGGTTGCGGAAGGTCTTGCCCAGTTCCGGGCTGGTCTGGGTCAGCGTGCTGAGGTGGTAGGAATAGAACGGCTGCTTGACCCCGACCTTGCCGAACACCTGGCAGGTGCCGCGGATGATGCCTTGCGCGGGATCCTCGAGCACGAACACGTAGAGGTCGGCCTGCTGGTCGTCGCCGGCGCGTGCGAACGACGCGTCGGAGCGCTCGAGCTTGGCGACCAACGTGTCGCGGTCGGCCGGCAGATTGGTGAACCCGCCGCCGGTCAGCTTGGCCATTTCGAACATAGCGTCGGCGTCGTCCCGCCGCGCGGCGCGCACGCGAAAGCTCATGCCGCCGCCCCGGCCAGCCGCAGCAGGGTCAGTGCCGATAGCGCGCTGCGCTCGGCCAAACTGTCGGCAATCAGATATTCCTCCATCGAATGAATTTTGCCGCCGCGCACGCCCATGGTGTCGACCACCGGGACGCCGCACGCGGCGATGTTGTTGCCGTCGCACACCCCGCCGGTGGCCTGCCAGCCGATCGCCTGGCCAAGGTCGGCGCCGGCCGCGGCGACCAGCTTGAACAGTTTTTCGGCGTCGGCGGTCATCGGCTTGGGCGGCCGCCCGAACCCGCCGTGCGCGTCGATCGTCACGTCATGCTCGGCGGCGACGTCGGCGACCAGGCGCTCGGTCAGCGCGTGCGCGCGCGCCTCGTCGTCGGGGGTGGCAGGACGCAGATTGACGCGCAGGATAGCGAGGTCGGGCACGACATTGTTCGGCCCGCCGCCGTCGATCCTGGCCGGATTGATGCTGAGGCCCTGATAACGCGCACCCTTCAGCCGCAACGCGAGATCCGCCGCCGCGACCAGCGCGTTGCGCCCGTCCTCGGGATTGCGCCCCGCATGGGCCGAGCGGCCATGGACGATCAGCGAGAAATTGCCGCTTCCCGGCCGAGCCCCCGCCAGCGTGCCGTCGGGCAGCGCGGACGGCTCGTAGGTCAGCGCCGCGCTTTTGCCCCGCGCCGCCGCCGCGATCAGCGCCGCCGAGCCGGCCGAACCGACTTCCTCGTCGCTGTTGATGATCACTTCGTAGCCGAGCCGCGGCCCGAGCTCGCTCGCCTCGACCGCCTTCAAAGCCGCCAGCATGACCGCGATGCCGCCCTTCATATCAGCGACGCCGGGCCCGCCCAGCACGCCGTCCTCGAGCCAAGTCAGCGCCTGGAACGGGTGGTCGGCGCCGAACACCGTGTCCATGTGCCCGGTCAGCAGCAATTGCACCGGCGCCTCGGGCCGAACCTTCAAGTGCAGGTTGCGGCCGTGCTCGAGCGGCACCCGCCGCCCGCCGTCGTCAACCGCGTCGACCGGCGCCGGATCGACCAGCGCCAACGCGCCCGGCAGCGCGGCGAACGCATCGGCGATCAGCCCGGCGACCGTCGCCAGCCCGGCGAGGTTGCGCGAACCCGAATTGACCGCCGCCCACGCCTCGACCTGGCGCAGCATCGGCTCGGCCGCGGCGTGCTCGACGGCGGATTGTTCGGTCGCGGTCAGGGTCCCCATGGCGGCTCATCTAGCCGCGCCGCCGGGCGAACGCCACACACCTCGTGGGCTAGCCGTCGAACGCGACGAAGCGCTGGCCAAGCGCCTCGATCGCGCCGCTCGCGATGGTCGCCAGTTCTTGCTCGAGCAGCGCCGCAGCGGCCGCCGGTTCGCGCAGGTGCGGCTCCAGGTAGCGGAAATAATATGCGGCGTCGGCGCGCTCGACCGTGGCGAACGCGCACAGCGCGCCGGCGATGGCGTCGGACGAATGGAGCTCGTGGTCATGCGCCGTGTCGAGCTCGACGGGTTGGCCGAGTGAACCGCTCGCATGCAGGTCTCGCGCAAGCGCGGTGAACCAGGCATCGGCGCGCGCGGTGCCGCCCTCGGCACGGAAGTCTTCAATGATCACGCGGCCGCCCGGCTTGAGCACCCGGCGCGCTTCGGCGACGGCGCCGGCGAGGTCGTGGATGTGGTGGAGCGAGCGGGTGAACAGCACGGCATCGTAGCTGGCGCCAAGCTCGGCCGGCCATTGCGCAACCTCGGCGGCGACGCCGGCGCGGCGCGCTTGCTCCACCGCGTACGCGTCGCTGTCGATCGCCCGCACCGCCAGCCCGTCGGCCTGCAGCAGCGCCGCCAGCGCCCCCGCCCCGCAGCCGACCTCGAGCACGCTCCCGGCGCCCGGCGGCAGCGCGTCGCTGACGAAGCGATAGGTGTACAGCGTCGATGCTGCCGGCGGCATCACAGATACTCGGCGAACTCGCTCAACAGCCGCCGATAGAGGTCACGCTTGATGGGAACGATGAGGTCGGGGAGGTCGGCCGGCTCGACCCATTTCCATTCGTTGAACTCGGGGTGCTTGGTGGCGATGTCGATGTCGCTGGTGACGCCGAGGAAGCGGCACAGATACCAATCTTGTTCCTGGCCCTTCCATTTGCCGCCCCACAATTTGCCGCGCAGTTCCTTGGGCAGGTCGTAGGTCAGCTTTTCCGGGCAATCGGCGATGCGCTCGACTAGATACGGCGGGATGCCGGTTTCCTCCTCCAGCTCGCGCAATGCGGTCGCCCACGGCTCCTCGCCCTTGTCGATCCCCCCTTGCGGCATCTGCCACGCCTCGTCGGTATTATCGATGCGCTTGCCGACCCACACCTTGCCTTCGGCATTGAGCAGCATCACGCCGACCCCGCGGCGATAACGATCCTTGGTCATCGCCACTGACTAGCGCCGGCGCCGGAGCATCGCTAGCTTTCGGTCGTGCCTGGGGGAGGAGCCGCATGACGCTGGACGAAATGCGCGCCGATTTCATCACCCGGCGCAAGGGCTCGATGGCGCTGCCGATGACCGGCGTGCTGGTCTATTCGCTGGCCGCGATCCTTACTCTGCTGGTCGACGCGCGGTGGCACAATTGGGTGCTCGCGGCGTGCTTCTGGTTGATCCCGCCGCTCGGCGCCTTGATCAGCCGCCTGCGCGGCGAGCAAGTCGGCAGTGCTGCCGACAACCCGCTGTTCGATTTGTCGGCCAAAGCGAGGGTGATGGCGCTGGCGACGTGGGCGATCCACATCCCCGTGTGGGTCTACGCGCCGACCCTGTTTCCGCTCACGGTCGGGATCGCGTTCGCGCTGCACTGGGTCGTGTTCTCGTGGACTATCGGCCACCCGGTCGGCTTCTACCATCTGGCGATGCGGATCGCCTTCGTGCTGCTCGCCTGGCACCTGTTTCCCGCCAACCGGGTCGGCGCCGTCAGCGCCGGCATTGCCTTGGCCTATGTCATCTCGCTCTACCAGTTGAGCCGGATCGACTGGGCGGCCCGGCTCGGGCCCGGGCTTGCAGTCGGCAACCGATAGGCGGACACCGCCGACCGCGCTCGCAATGAGCCCGCTGCGGGTCTAATAGGCTCCCAACACCCGATTCAGGATCACCATGGCCTCCGCCACCCATTTACTTACCGAACGAGAAGCGACCGCGCGGCCGCCGGTCGAAGCGGTCGTCGTGCGCTTTGCCGGGGACAGCGGCGACGGCATGCAATTGACCGGCGGGCAATTCACGCTGTCGACCGCGCTGGCCGGCAACGACCTCGCCACATTCCCCGATTTTCCCGCCGAAATCCGCGCCCCGCAGGGGACGACGTTTGGCGTCTCGGCGTTCCAGATCAACTTCGGCTCGACCGCGATCGACACCGCCGGCGACGAACCCGACGTGCTGATCGCGATGAACCCGGCGGCGCTGAAGGTGAACGCCGAGGCACTGCGCGACGGCGGGCTGATCATTGCCGACGAGGGCGAGTTCACGGCACGCAACCTGACCAAGGCCGGCTATGCCGCCAACCCGCTCGACGACGACAGCCTGGCGCGCTGGCAAGTGGTGCGCTTCAACATCTCCCAGCTGACGCTCGACGCGGTCAAGCCGTTCGGGCTCGGCAACAAGGAAGCGCTGCGCTGCAAGAACATGTGGACGCTCGGCCTCGCGCTGTGGATGTTCGACCGCGACCGCCAGCCGATCGTCGACTGGCTCAAGACCAAGTTCGCCAAGGCGCCCGAGCTGGCCGAAGCAAATATCGCGGCCTTGAACGCCGGCCACGCCTATGGCGAGACGGTCGAGATCGGCGCCAGCATTCGCCAGCGCCACCTCGAGCCGGCGCCGGCCGAGCCCGGCCTGTACCGCACCGTGACCGGCGCCGAGGCGCTCGCGGTCGGGCTGGTCGCGGGCGCGCAGTTGGCCGGGCTGCCGATGTTCTTCGGATCCTCCCCGATCACCCCGGCGAGCCCGCTGCTGCATCATCTCGCGCGGCTCAAGGAGTTCGGGATCACCACCTTCCAGGCCGAGGACGAGATTGCCGCGATCTGCGCCGCGATTGGCGCGTCCTATGCCGGGCAATTGGGTGTCACCTCTTCATCGGGGCCCGGGATCGCGCTCAAAACCGAGGCGATGGGCCTGGCGGTGATGACCGAGCTGCCGCTGGTGATCGTCAACTCGCAGCGCGGCGGGCCGTCGACCGGCCTTCCGACCAAGACCGAGCAGTCGGATCTCTACCAGGCGGTGTACGGCCGCAACGGCGACACCCCGCTGCCGGTGATCGCCGCCTGCTCGCCGGCCGACGCGTTCGAATGCGCGATCGAGGCGGTGCGCATCGCGACCCGCTACATGACCCCGGTGATCCTGCTCACCGACGGCTACATCGCCAATGCCGCCGAGCCGTGGAAGGTGCCCGACATGAGCGGCTTCGCGCCGTTCCCGGTCAAGTTCCACGACACCCCGCCGGCCGAAGGCGAGGGGGTCATGCCCTACGCCCGCAACGACGAGCTGGCGCGGCCGTGGATCAAGCCCGGCACGCCCGGCCTCGAGCACCGCATCGGCGGCATCGAGAAGGCACCGGGCTCGGGCAACATCGATTATAGCGCGGCGTCCCACCAGGCGATGACCGACACCCGCGCCGCCAAGGTCTTGGGCGTCGCCGGCAGCATCCCCGACCAGGCCATCGCACTCGGCAGCGAGGGCGCGAAACTGGCGGTGGTCGGATGGGGCTCGACCTATGGCCCGATCCACCAGGCGGTGCGCCGCGCGCAATTGCGCGGGCTCGACGTCGCCCACGTCCACGTCCGCCACATCTGGCCGGCCCCGAACAATCTCGGCGAATTGCTCAAGGGCTTCGGCAAGATCATCGTGCCGGAGATGAACATGGGCCAGTTCAAGACCCTGCTGCGCGACCAGTATCTGGTCGATGCCAAGTCATTGACCAAGGTCAGCGGCCTGCCGTTCCGCATCGCCGAAATCGAGGCGGCGATCGAAAGCGCGCTGCAATGAAGCAGATCAATGTGTGGCCGATGCTGATGATGCTGATCGTGGTGGTCGGCCTGATCGTGTGGCTGTCCGGAGTTGGCCGATGAACGAGATGACCGCCGTCACCACCGCCAAGGACTGGGCGTCGGACCAGGAAGTGCGCTGGTGCCCCGGCTGCGGCGACTATGCAGTGCTCAAGGCGGTCCAGCGGACCATGCCCGACTTGCAGGTCGCGCGCGAAAAAACGGTGTTTGTCAGCGGCATAGGCTGCTCGAGCCGCTTCCCCTACTACATGGCGACCTACGGTTTCCACACCATCCACGGCCGCGCCCCCGCGGTCGCGACCGGCGTCAAGCTCGCCAACCCCGACTTGGACGTGTGGATCATCACCGGCGACGGCGACGCTTTGTCGATCGGCGGCAACCACACCATGCACCTGCTGCGCCGCAACCTCGACTGCCAGGTGCTGCTGTTCAACAATGAGATCTACGGCCTGACCAAGGGCCAATACTCGCCCACGTCGCGCATCGGCACGCGCTCGCCGTCGACGCCCTACGGCTCGATCGACCGCCCGATGCGGCCGTGCGCGTTCGCGCTCGGCTCGGGCGCGCGGTTCGTCGCGCGCGCCATCGATGTCCACAAGTCGCTGCCCGACGTGCTCAAGGCGGCCCACGCGCACCGCGGCGCCAGCTTCGTCGAGATCTTCCAGAATTGCGTGGTCTACAACGACGACGTGTTCGCGCCGTTCACTGCGCGCGATGCGGCGTCGGACAAGCAATTGTGGCTCGCGGCGGGCGAGAAGATGCTGTTCGCCGGCGGCACCACGGGCATCGCGCTCGACGTCGAGCGCCTGGCATTGAAGGTGGTCGCCGCCGACGATCCCGCGGTGATCGTCCACGACCCCAAAAACCGCTCGATCGCGCACATGCTGATCGAAATGCCGGGCGAGGGCTTCCCGGTCGCCCTGGGCGTGCTCTACGACGACCCCGCGCCGACCTTCGAAAGCGCGGTGGCCGAGCAGAACCGCAGCGCGGCCAGCGGCAAGACGCCCGACCTCCAGGCCCTGGTGTCCAAGGGGCAAAGCTGGATGGTCGAGAAAGAGCCGCACAAGATCTGATCCGATGGCAAGCCGCGGCCGCCACCTCGTCCGTGCCGACCGCGGCTTTGCGACCGGCGGCGGCCTGCTTGCCCGATTGAGCGCCCCGGCATTTTCGCGCGTGCTCGACCAGCTCGACGCGCGCCTCGCCACCGGCGGCATCGACGCCACCTTGCCCGACGGCAGCCCCCGCCGCCTTGGTTTCCGCGCGCCCGGCCCGGAACCGATCGTGCACCTCCACAGCTGGATGGCGCTGGTGCGGCTGGCGACCTCGGGCTCGGTCGGCTGGTACAAGGCGTGGGAATTGGGCGAGTGGGCGTCGCCCGACCCGGTGGTGCTGTTCGAGCTGTTCATGGCCAATGCGGTGGCGCTCGGCGACACCGCGCGGGCCAAGGGCGTGTTCCGCTGGGTCAACCGCGCCGCCCACGCCCTGCGCGACAACGCCCCGGGCAAGGCGCGCGAAAACGTCGCCGCGCACTACGACCTCGGCAACGATTTCTACGCCGCCTGGCTCGACGACACGATGACCTACTCCGCGGCGCGCTTTGCTTCCCCCCTCCCGCCCGCGGGAGGGGTCGGGGGAGGGGATGTCGAGGACTCACAGGCCCTCCCCCCAACTCCCTCCCGCTGGCGGGAGGGGGAGCTGGAGGCCGCGCAGGCACACAAGATCGCGCTGCTGCTCGACCGCCTCGATCTCACACCCGGGGACCGCCTGCTCGAGATCGGCTGCGGCTGGGGCAGCCTCGCCATTGCCGCGGCGCAACGCGGCGCGTCGGTCGTCGGCCTGACCCTGTCCGCCGAGCAAAAAGACTGGGCCGACCGCAAGATCGCCGAAGCCGGTCTCGCCGACCGCATCGAGGTCCGCCTCCAAGACTATCGCGAGGTGCGCGAGCGCTTCGACGCGGTCGCCTCGGTCGAGATGGTCGAGGCGGTCGGGATGCGCTGGTGGGGCGCCTACCTTGATTGCATCGCCGGCAACCTCAAACCCGGCGGCCGCGCGGCGCTGCAGTTCATCAGCATCGCGTCGCCCCTGTTCGAGCGCTACGCCAGCTCGGCCGATTTTATCCAAACCTACATTTTCCCCGGCGGCATGCTGCTTGACGAACCGCGCTTCGAGGCATTGGCCCGGCAGCGCGGCCTGTCGTGGCACGACCGCGATGGTTTCGCGCTCGACTATGCGGAGACGCTCAGGCACTGGCGCGAGCGCTTCGACGCCGCGGTCGCGCGCGGCGCGCTGGCCGAGTTCGACGACCGCTTCCACCGCTTGTGGCGCTATTATCTGATGTACTGCGAAGGCGGCTTTCGCGGCGGCGGCATCGACGTCGCGCAAGTGACGCTGACGAAAGGCTAAGCGTCGATCCTGACCCGTTCGCCGGTCGGGGCATCCCCGAGCAACCGCTCCATGATCGCCGCAGCCACCACCTCCGGCGCCTTGACGCTGTCCGGCTCCTCGCCGGGGAATGCCAGCTGGCGCATCCGCGTGCGGGTCGCTCCGGGGTCGACGACGTGGACGCGCACCCGGCCGCTGTGCGCGGTTTCGTCGGCGTAGGCGATGAGCAGCGCCTCGAGCGCCGCCTTGGATGAGCCGTAAGCGCCCCAGAAGGCGCGCGGCTCGCGTCCCACCGAAGAAGTCAGCCCGACCACCTCGGCCCGCTCGGCGCGGCGCAGCATCGGGTCGAACGCCGCGATCAGCGCCTGGTTGGCGAGCACGTTGGTGGTCAGCACGCGGCCATATTCCTTGGCGTCGATATGCTCGACCGGGGTCAGCGAGCCGAGCATCGCGGCATTGAGCACGAGCAGGTCGAGCGCGGTCCAGCGCTCGCCGATCGCCGCCGCCAACTTGGCCACCGAATCGGCGTCGGTGAGATCGAGCGGGGCGATCGTCGCGCTGCCGCCGGCATCGTGGATACGGTCCTCGACCGCTTCCAGCGCGCTCGCCGTTCGCGCCACCAGCACAACATGCGCGCCGGCGCTGGCCAGCACCTCAGCGGTGGCGGCGCCGATCCCGCGGCTGGCACCGGTGACAAGCGCGAGCTTGCCGGCGAAAGGCTTCTGGTCGGTCATGCGGACTCTGGGTTAGCGGCTGGCGACCAGCGACAAAGGCGCGCCGCCGCTCTGGTCTTCGAGGTCGGTCAGGCTGGTCGGGTAATCGCCGGTGAAGCAGGCGTCGCAGCGCTGCGGCGCGGTGGCATCGCGCTGGTCGCCGAGTGCCCGGTACAGCCCGTCGATCGAGATGAAGGCTAGGCTGTCGGCGTTGATGTAATCGGCCATCTGCTCGATCCCCATCTGCGCGGCGAGCAATTTGGCGCGCTCGGGGGTGTCGACGCCGTAGAAGCAGCTGTGGCGGGTCGGCGGCGAGGCGATCCGCAAATGGACTTCCTTGGCCCCCGCATCGCGCATCATCTGGACGATTTTGACCGAGGTCGTGCCGCGCACGATCGAATCGTCGATCAGCACGATGCGCTTGCCGTGGACCAGCGCCGAATTGGCGTTGTGCTTTAATTTGACGCCGAGGTGCCGGACTTCCTGGCTGGGCTGGATGAAAGTGCGCCCGACATAGTGCGAGCGGATGATCCCGAGCTCGAACGGGATCCCGCTGGCTTGGCTGAAGCCGATCGCCGCCGGCACGCCGCTGTCGGGCACGGGAACGACATAATCGGCCTCGACCGGCGCCTCGCGCGACAGCTCGGCGCCGATGTTCTTCCTGACTTCGTAGACCGACTTGCCCTCGGCAACAGAGTCCGGACGCGAGAAATAGACATGTTCGAACACGCACGGGCGCGGCGCAGCGGGCGCGAAGGGGCGGTACGAGCGGATTCCGGCATTGTTGACCAGCACCAGCTCGCCCGGCTCGACATCGCGCAAATAGGTCGCGCCGATGATGTCGAGCGCGACGGTCTCGGACGCGAAGATGGTCGCCTCGCCGAGCTTGCCCATCACCAGCGGGCGGATGCCGAGCGGGTCGCGGCAGGCGACCAGCCCTTCCTCCGTCAGCACCAGCAGCGAATACGCGCCCTCGACCTGCTTGAGCGCGTCGGTCAGGCGGTCGAGCGGCGCGGTCAGGCTCGAGGTTGCGACGAGGTGGATGATCACCTCGGTGTCGCTGGTCGACTGGAAAATCGAGCCGCGGCGGTTGAGCGTGCGGCGCACTTTCATCGCGTTGGAAAGGTTGCCGTTGTGGGCGACCGCGAAACCGCCGTCGTTCAATTCGGCATAGAGCGGCTGGACGTTGCGCAGCGCGGTCTCGCCGGTGGTCGAGTAGCGGACATGGCCGATGCCCGTGCGACCGGCCAGTTTGCGGATGATGTCCTCGCGGTCGAAGCCGCCGGCGACATGGCCCATCGCGCGGTGGGAATGGAAGTGCGCGCCGTCATAAGTGGTGATGCCGGCCGCTTCCTGGCCGCGGTGCTGCAGCGCATGGAGCCCGAGTGCGACGAAGCTGGCGGCGTTGTCGGCACCCCAGATGCCGAAAATCCCGCATTCCTCGCGCAACTTGTCGTCGTCGAACGGATTGGTCGTCAGCAAAGTTCGGCCCTCGCGCTGATGCTGGTGGGCATATAGGGATGTCGGTGCGCTTTGTCGCCACCCGCGTGAACTGAAGGTTTCTCCAGTGATGCATAAAGTCCGCATATTCGGCGTATTTTTGCTGTTTTCGGCTGGCGCTTGCTCAAGCGAGCCGGAGGACGTCGCGCAAACCTGGCGCGACGGCCGGGATGGCCTGTGTCTGGTGGGCGAGGCGGGAGCGTTGCGGGCCGGGCTGATTGCCTACGGCGCGGGCGACGCGAACTGCAGCCTGGCCGGCAAGGCAGATCGGGCAGGGGACAAATTGACCATTACCCCGCAAGGCGACACGAACTGCCGGGTCGAGGTCGCGATCACGGGCGAACAGGCACGCCTCGGACCGTTGTCCGAAGCCTGCTCTTACTATTGCGGGCCGGGCGCCAATTTCTCCAACCGCGTATTGCAGCCAGCGGCGGACACCCCCGCCAAAATCACCGACCTGGCGGGCGATTCGTTGTGTTGACGCTTACGGAAACGTAAAGCATAGGGCGGCGATGGATTCGGAACGGCGGAAGTTCTCGATCGGCGAGATGTGCGAGGCGTTCGGCGTCACCGCGCGCGCCCTGCGCTTCTACGAGGACGAGCAATTGATCGCGCCCGAGCGGCGCGGCACCGCGCGGCTCTATTCGGAGCGCGACCGCGCACGCCTGACCTGGATTCTTCGCGGCAAGCGGGTCGGCTTCAGCTTGAACGACATTCGCGAGATGCTCGACCTTTACGATGTCGGGGACCAGCGCGCGACTCAGCGCCGGGTAACCATCGAGCGCTGCAACGACCGCATCGCCGCCATGCGCCGCCAGCGCGTCGATATCGACGCCACCATCCACGATCTCGAAAATTTCGTCGCCCAGCTCGGTGGCGATCTCCAGGAAGGACCCGACTGATGCCGATTTACGCCGCACCCGTCCGCGAGACGCGCTTCATCCTCGACCATGTGCTCGACATCGGCCGCTATTCCAACCTGCCCGGATTCGCGTCCGCCACGCCCGACCTGATCGAGGCAATTCTCGAGGAAGGCGGCCGCTTCGCCTCCGAGGTGCTCGCCCCGCTCAACCGCAGCGGCGACGAGGAAGGCTGCACCCGCCACGCCGACGGCTCGGTGACCACTCCGACCGGCTTCAAGGACGCCTATCGGCAGTTCTGCGAAGGCGGATGGCCGACGCTGTCGGCGCCCGAGGAATATGGCGGGCAGGGGCTGCCGCAGGTTCTGGCCACCGCGATCAGCGAATATGTGCTGTCGGCCAACCACAGCTTCGAGATGTATCACGGCCTCACCGCCGGCGCGGTTGCGGCGCTGGTGATCAAGGGCAGCGACGAGCAGAAGGCGACCTATTTGCCCAACATGGTGTCGGGCAAATGGACCGGCACGATGAACCTCACCGAGCCGCATTGCGGCACCGACCTCGGCCTATTGAAGACCCGCGCCGAGCCGCAGCCCGACGGCAGCTACCAGCTGACCGGGACCAAGATCTTCATTTCCTCAGGCGAGCACGACCTCGCCGAGAACATCGTTCATATGGTGCTCGCAAAGATCACCGGCGCCCCCGACAATGTGAAGGGCATCTCGCTGTTCGTGGTGCCCAAGTTCCTGGTCAACGCCGACGGCTCGCTCGGCGATCGCAATGCGGTCAGCTGCGGCGCGATCGAGAAGAAGATGGGCATCCACGGCAATTCGACCTGCGTGATGAATTACGACGGCGCCACCGGCTGGCTGGTCGGCGAGGCGGAAAAGGGCCTCGCGGCGATGTTCATCATGATGAACGCCGCCCGCCTCGGCGTCGGGTTGCAGGGCCTGGCGCAAGGCGAGGTCGCCTACCAGAACGCCGTCGCCTACGCCCGCGATCGCCGCCAGGGTCGTGCGCTCAAGCCTGACGCGCGCGATCCCAACGCCCGCGCCGACACCCTGTTCGTCCATCCCGACGTGCGGCGCATGCTGATGGAGGCGCGTGCCTTCAACCAGGCCGCCCGCGCGCTGATCTTGTGGGGCGCCCTGCAGGTCGACTTGTCGCGCCGCGCCCAAAGCGAGGAGGAGCGCCAGCTCGCCGACGACCTGGTCTCGCTGCTGACCCCGGTGATCAAAGGCTACCTCACCGACCGCGGCTTCGAGGTGACGGTCGACGCCCAACAAATCTTCGGCGGCCACGGCTACATCCGTGAGCACGGCATGGACCAGTTCGTCCGCGATGCCCGCATCGCCCAAATCTACGAGGGTACCAATGGCGTCCAGGCGATGGACCTGGTCGGGCGCAAGCTGGGCAAGGACGGCGGGCGCGCGGTGCGCAGCTTGTTCACTGCGATCGCGACCGACATCGCCGACGCCAAATCGGCCGGCGACCCGGGCGGCGTCGCGGCGGTGCTCGAGCCCGCGCTCGGCGAATTGCAGGCGGCGACTATGTGGCTCGCGCAAAACGGCATGGCCGATCCCGACAATGCCGGGGCCGGCGCTTATTCCTACATGGATCTGATGGGCCTGGTCGTGCTCGGCTGGATGTGGCTCAAGATGGCCGTGCTAGCCGACCGGCTGAAAGACGAGCCGGGCGAAGATCGCTCCTTTCATGACGCCAAGCTGGTCACCGCGCGCTTCTATGCCGAGCGTGAGCTGGTTGGCGCCAATGCCCTCAGGCGCAAGGTCGAGGCGGGCGCCGAGAGCATGATGGCGCTGCCCGCGGAAGCTTTTTAGCCAGCCTCCCGCTGGTCCAAATAATAAGGGCGCATCATCATCGCGTCGTTGCGCTTTTGCTTCTTGGGCGCGAGCCGCGAGAGCGGGAAGAATTCGGTGAACTGGAGCCCGAAGCGGTCTTTGTGCGCCCACCGCACGGTGCCGACGACCGGCCCCACCCCAACGATATCAAGGGTGATCTGGGTGTCGGGCGACACTGGGCGGGTGCACTCGACCAGCGCGCCCATTGCCGAAATATTGCGCAGTTTGACCTCGCGCGTCTCACCCTCGATCAATGCGATCGCCCGGCGCATCAACCGGTGGCGCGCCTCGCGCACGCACTGGAAGCCATTGGGATCGACGGTCGCCTCGTGGATCATGGCGCGCGCCGCTTCACCGTCCACCGCGCGGCCGAAGATGTAGCCCTGGATCTGGCTGCAGCCGAGTTCGCGCACCAGGTGAAGGTCGTCGTGGGTCTCCACGCCCTCGGCCGTGGTGTCCATTTTCAGGCTGTCGGCGAGGGTGACGATGGCGCGAATGATGGCGCTGTTGCGGCTGGTCACCGAAGCGGCGCCGCGGACGAAGCTTTGGTCGATCTTAATCTTGTCGAACGGCGCTTTCTTGAGATAGCCGAGCGATGAATATCCGGTGCCGAAATCATCGAGCGCGAGACGCACCCCGATTTCCTTGAGCCGGCTGAACGTCTCGTCGGTGGCGTCGCCCTCGGCGAGGAACACACCCTCGGTGATCTCGAGCTCGAGCCGCTCGGCGCGCACGCCGTTTTTCTTCAGTAGCTCCGCGACGGTGTTGGCGATTGTTGGGTCGTTGAACTGGATCGGCGACAGGTTGACCGCGATGCGCACGGTGTCCGGCCATTGCGCGGCTTCGGCCAGCGCCGTGTCCAGCACCCAGCTGCCGATGCGACCGATCATTCCGCATTCCTCGGCGAGCGGGATGAACAGCGCCGGCGAAATCGATCCGCGCACCGGGTGATTCCAGCGCACCAAGGCCTCGAAGCCCGACAATTCTTCCCCGGCAGCAAGCACGATGGGCTGGTAAGCGACATGCAGTTCGCCGCGGTCGATCGCTTGCCTCAAGTCGTTTTCGAGCACCGAGCGATCGCTTGCCTCGCTGTGCATCGCGGCTTCGTAGAAGCAATGTTTGCCGCGCCCCGCCGCCTTGGCCGCGTACAGCGCCAGGTCCGAATTGCGCACCAGCGAGTCGGCGCAGCTGCGCCCGGGGTCCCCGATGGCGATGCCGACCGAGGCGCCGATGCTGACCCGGTGGCCCTCGATCGTATATGGCCGCGAGACCTGTTCGATCAGCGTCCGCGCCAGCGATTCGAGCATTCCGACGTCGACGTTGCCGGGCAGCACCGCCATGAACTCGTCTCCGCCCAGCCGGCCGACCTGGCCGTGGTCGCCCATCACGGATTTCAGCCGCTCCGCAACCTGCCGCAGCAACGCATCGCCGACCGGGTGCCCATGGGTATCGTTGACGTTCTTGAAGCGGTCGAGATCGATCAGGAACAGAGCGCAGCCCTTTTGCCGCCGAGCGGCGTTGCGCAGCGCCTCATCGAGCGTCTTTCGCATCAGCGCGCGATTCGGCAGCCCGGTCAGCGAATCGAACCGCGCCAGGCGCGAGATTTCCTGCTCGGAGCGGCGCTGCTCGGTGAGGTCGGTGCCGATCCCCCGGAAGCCGAGAAAGCGCCCGCGCTCGTCGAACACCGGATTGCCCGACAGCGACCAGTGGATGTCGCGGTCCGACGCCGCGCGCACCACCACATCGGCAAACGGGAAGCGCGCCGACAAGTGAAAACCCAGGGTCTTGTGCTGTTCGACCGCCCGCTCGGCTTCGGTTTCGACCGACAGCAAGTCGGTGAATTGCCGGCCGAGCAGCGCCTTGGGGTCGCATTCGAAATCGTCCGCCAATTGCTGTGAGACGTAGGACAATGTGCCCTCGGCGTTGGTTTCCCAAAACCAGCCGCGTCCGCTGTTTTCGAATTCATCGACGAACGTGAGCGCCTTGCGCGCTTCGGCGTCGAGATTCTGTCGCTGGCGCCCGGCGGCGATCATCGTTCGCGCACCGGCGATGCTGTAGGCAAGGGTCATCAGCGACAGCAGCGCGGCGCCCGCCGCGGCGACTGGCGACTGGGCCATGGCCATCGCGCCGATCGCGATCATCACGAGGTTGACCGCGGACAATGGCGGCGAGGTGACGGCGACCAACGCAGCGATCATCACTCCGCCGCCAAGCACCAGGATCGGCATTGAGGGATGCCCCGCATGGGATTGCGCGGCCATTGCCGAGCCGGCGAAGATCCACAGCGTTCCGGCCATCGCAAAATAGAGGCAAAGGGCCTGGACCACGTGGTGAGGCCGGAGCCCGAGACCGTCGCGGCAGCGGATTCCGACCATGGCCGCGACATCGAGCAGCAGCAGCCCGCTGAGCGGCACCAGCGGGTTGGAGAAGGCAAGCGTGGTGGCACTGTCGCGATGGAAGACCAGGGACGCGATCCATGCCACCAGATGCGTGAAGCCGAGCAGCACGGCACAATGGTCGAGCGCGGCGACCCGGGTCGCTGACAAAGCGTCGTCGCCGGGGCTGTCCGCCGAGCGGATATCGAACCACAGCGCTTCGCTAATCGAGGCCCGGTCGGGGGCCTCGTTGCTGCTTCCTACGGCGCGTGCGAAACGTGATCTGCGCATACGGCGTTGTCGACCCCTCGCCGCGGGGCTGTCCACGGGGGTACGAGCGTTAGTCCGCGCGGGTTAACACTGGGGTCAAGATAAACAGTTAGCAGCCCGTTAGTTAGGCCTGGTCAGGGAGGAAATCAGGCACCGACAGGTAACGCTCGCCGGTATCATAGTTAAAGCCGAGGATACGCGGACGCTGGCCCAGCTCGGGCAATTTCTGCTCGATCGCAGCCAGCGTCGCACCCGACGAGATGCCGACCAGCACGCCTTCCTCGCGCGCCGCCCGCCGCGCCATCTCCTTGGCGTCCTCGGGCGCGACCTGGATCACCCCGTCGAGCAGCGAAACATCGAGGTTGGCGGGGATGAAGCCGGCGCCGATGCCCTGGATCGGGTGCGGCGCGGGCTCGCCGCCGCTGATTACCGGCGACAGGGTCGGCTCGACCGCGAACACCTTGAGCCCCGGCCAGGCCTTCTTGAGCACCTGCGCGCAGGCGGTGATGTGGCCGCCCGTACCGACCCCGGTAATCAGCGCGTCGAACGGCTCGTCGCGGAAGTCGGCGAGGATCTCCTGCGCGGTGGTGCGCACGTGGATGTCGATATTGGCCTGGTTGTCGAACTGCTGCGGCATCCACGCGCCCGGCGTCTCCGCCAGAATCTCCTCGGCGCGGGCGATAGCGCCCTTCATGCCTTTCTCGCGCGGGGTGAGGTCGAAGGTGGCGCCGAAGGTCAGCATCAGCCGCCGCCGCTCGAGGCTCATGCTCTCGGGCATCACCAGCACCAGTTTATAGCCCTTGACCGCGGCGACCATCGCCAGCCCGATCCCGGTGTTGCCGCTGGTCGGCTCGACGATCGTCCCGCCGGGCTTCAATTTGCCCGACTTTTCGGCGTCCTCGATCATCGACAGCGCGATGCGGTCCTTGATCGACGCGCCTGGGTTCGACCGCTCGGACTTGATCCACACCTCGGCGCGGTCGCCGAACAGGCGGTTGACGCGGATATGCGGGGTGTTGCCGATCGTCTCGAGGATCGTGGTTGCTTTCATGGCGCGCTCTCCTGCCGGGCGGACTGCGGTAAATCGGGTGGTTCGAAGCGTCTTGCAAGCCTGAGCTCGGGGAATCGCCACGCCCACAGCCCGACCACCAGGATCGCGCCGATGCCGCCACCGACCACCGCCACCACTGGCCCGACCAACGCGGCGAGGAAGCCACTCTCGGCCTCGCCCAATTCGTTCGATGCGGAAATGAACAGCGTCGACACCGCGCCGACCCGCCCGCGCATCGCATCGGGGGTGTAGATCTGGATCAGCGACTGGCGGACGTAAACCGACAGCATGTCCGCCGCGCCGAGCAGGAACAGGCAGGCGAGGCTCAGCGGCATCGAGCGCGAGAAGCCGAACACGACGGTCGCCGCACCGAACACCGCGACCGCGACCAGCATCTTGACCCCGACATTGTTCTTGAGCGGCCGGAACGCGAACCACGCCGCGGTCAGCGTCGCGCCGACCGCTGGCGCGGCGCGCAGGTGGCCGAGGCCTTCGGGGCCGGTGTGGAGGATATCGCGGGCGAAGATCGGCAGCATCGCGGTCGCCCCGCCGAGCAGCACCGCGAACAGGTCGAGGCTGATCGCGCCGAGCACCAGCCGGTTGCGGCGGACATAGCGCAGCCCGTTGCGCACCTCGGCCCACGGATTGCCTTCGAGCTTCGCCGCCGGCCGCTCGACCGGGCCGATGGTGAACAGGCCGATCAGCGCGACAGCGAACAGGACGGCGCTCGCCTCGTACGGCGCGGCGGGGGTCCAGGCATACAGATATCCACCGACCGCCGGCCCGACCACGGTGCCCGCCTGCCACGCGATCGACGACAAGGCGATCGCGTTGGGGAGGATTTTGGGCGGCACCAGGTTGGGCGCCAGCGCTCCGAGCGCGGGACCGGCAAATGCCCGCGCCACCCCGAGCAAGGCTGCGATGCCATACAGCCAATAGAGGCTCATCGCGTCGGCCCAGGTGACGATCGCGAGGGTTGCGGCGCAGGCCAGTTCCAGCGCGACCGCGGCCCGCGCGATGTAGCGGCGGTCGACGCGGTCGGCGGCCCAACCGGCGACCAGGCTGAGCGCGAACAGGGGCACGAACTGGACCACGCCGATGAAGCCGAGGCGCAACGCGGCGGCCGGAATATCCATCGTCTGGCGCGCGATGTCGTAGACCTGCCAGCCGATCACGATCACCATCGCCATCTGCGCGATGGTCGCCGCCAGCCGCGCCAGCCAGTAAGCGCGAAAGGCCGGTATTCGCAGCGGTTCGGGCAGCATGCGCATCGTTCGCGGCCTAGCGACGGAGCGCGGGGGCAACAAGACACCGACGCGCGCCCGTTGCGCTTGGCTCCGCAGGCTTTAGACCGGGGGAGCCATGGCCAAGCCCAAATCCCGATATGTGTGCCAGGCGTGCGGGTCGGTCAGCAGCCGCTGGCAGGGGCAGTGCGGCGATTGCTCGGAATGGAACACGCTAGTCCAGGAGGGCGCGGCGGTCTCCAGCATCTTCGCCGCCAAGCATAACCTTCAGGGCGGCGGGCGGAGCATTGCGCTGGTCGGGCTCGACAGCCCTGCGGCGCTGCCCGAGCGGCTGCCGAGCGGGATCGCCGAGTTCGACCGCGCGATCGGCGGCGGGATCGTGCGCGGCTCGGCGATGCTGGTCGGCGGCGACCCCGGGATCGGCAAGTCGACCCTGCTGCTCCAGGTCGGCGCGCATCTCGCCTCGGCCGGCCACCCAGTGGTGTATGTGTCGGGCGAGGAATCGGCCGAGCAGGTGCGGCTGCGCGCGGTCCGCCTCGGGCTCGGGCAAGCGCCGGTCCAGCTCGCCGCGGCGACCTCGGTGCGCGATATTTTGACCACGATGGGGGAGGGCGAGCCGCCGGCGCTGCTGGTGATCGATTCGATCCAGACCATGCACTCCGACCTGATCGAGGGCGCGCCGGGGACGGTCAGCCAGGTGCGCGCGTCGGCGCAGGAATTGGTGCGCTTCGCCAAGGAACGCGGCAGCGCGGTGGTGCTGGTCGGCCATGTCACCAAGGACGGCAGCATCGCCGGCCCGCGCGTGCTCGAGCATATGGTCGACACGGTATTGAGCTTCGAGGGCGAGCGCAGCCACCAGTACCGCATCCTCCGCGCGATGAAGAACCGCTTCGGCGGGACCGACGAGATCGGGGTGTTCGCGATGGAGGGCGCGGGGTTGAGCGAAGTGCCCAACCCGTCGGCGCTGTTCCTGACCCAGCGCGGCGAGGCGGTGAGCGGCACCGCGGTGTTCCCCGCGCTCGAGGGCAGCCGCCCGGTGCTGGTCGAAATCCAGGCGCTGGTGGTGCGGCTGGCGAGCGGGGCTACCCCGCGCCGCGCCGCCGTCGGGTGGGATGCGGGGCGGCTGGCGATGGTGCTGGCGGTGCTCGAGGCGCGCTGCGGGCTGAGCTTCGCCACCGCCGAAGTCTATCTCAATGTCGCCGGGGGGTACCGGCTGACAGACCCTGGAGCCGACCTCGCGGTCGCCGCGGCCTTGGTCTCGGCGCTGTCCGAGCGACCGGTGCCGGGCGATTGCGTGGTGCTCGGCGAGGTCGCTTTGTCGGGCGAGGTGCGTCCGGTGGCGCATGCCGGGTTGCGGCTCAAGGAAGCGGCCAAGCTGGGGTTCGAGACGGCGTGGGTGCCGGCTGGGGTCAAGGGCGTGGAAGGCATCGCGCTCGCCGAGTTCGGCAATTTGCGCCGCCTCGTCGAGCAGATCATGGGGCGGTGATTCCGCCCCGCGATTTCGCGGGGAGGGGGACCATCTGCCGAAGAGCAGATGGTGGAGGGGTTCGGGTGCGCCTGAACCCCTCCACCAGCTACGCTGGTCCCCCTCCCCGGCAAATGCCGGGGAGGAATTGGGGGTAGCGTCTCGAGCTCTGCCGCTATAGCCGAACTCTCATGTCCGCGCTCGATATCTTCGTCATCCTGCTGCTCGGCGGCGGCGCGCTGATCGGGTTCGTGCGCGGGTTCGTGCATGAGGTGCTGTCGCTGTTCGCGTGGATCGTCGCGATCGCCGTGCTCAAGCTGTTCCACACCCCGGTCACCGCCGGGCTGGCACCCAGCGTCGGCACCGATGCCGGCGCGGCCGTGGTCGCCTTCGCGCTGCTGTTCCTGCCCAGCTTCCTGCTCGTCAAGCTGCTCGCCCGCTCGCTGGGCGGCAAGTCGCGGCGCTCGGTGCTGGGGCCGATCGACCGCGTGCTGGGCAGCGGGTTCGGGATGCTCAAGGGACTGCTCGGCGCGACCCTCTTTTTCCTGTTGGCCAACCTCGCCACCGACTTGCTCTACGGCCCGCAGGCCGACCGGCCCGACTGGATGGCCAATTCGCGCACGTTTCCGCTGCTCAACGCCAGCGGCCGCGCGATCGTCGACTGGGTCGAGGCGCGCCGCTCGGCGCAGGAAATGCTGTGATCCGGCTCCACGACACGCTGGCGCGCAAGAAGCGCGCATTCGAGCCGGCCGACCCGCAGCGGATCACGATGTATGTGTGCGGGCCGACGGTCTACGGCCGCGCCCACATCGGCAATGCCCGGCCGGCGGTGGTGTTCGACACGCTGGCGCGGCACATTCGGCACACCTTTGGGGCCGGCAGCCTGACCTATGCCCGCAATGTCACCGACGTCGACGACAAGATCATCGCGTCGGCCGCGGCGGAGGGGGTCGACCCGGCGGTGATCACCGCGCGCTACGAGCAATTTTACCTCGACGACATGCGCGCGCTGGGGGTGGCCGACCCCGACATCGCGCCCCACGCGACGGCCGAGATCGCGCCGATGATCGCGATGATCGCGGCGCTTATCGAGCGCGGCAACGCCTACGCCGCCGAGGGCCACGTGCTGTTCAACGTGCCGTCGGACCCCGATTATGGCGCGCTCAGCCGCCGCGACCGCGAGGCGATGCTGGCGGGGGCGCGGGTCGAGGTCGCGCCGTACAAGCGCGACCCGGCCGATTTAGTGGTGTGGAAGCCGAGTAGCGAAGGCGTGATCGGGTGGGAGTCGCCGTGGGGGCGCGGGCGGCCGGGCTGGCACATCGAATGCTCGGCGATGATCCGCGCGCATCTGGGCGAGACGATCGACATCCACGGCGGCGGGCTCGACCTGATTTTTCCGCATCACGAGAACGAGCTGGCGCAGAGCCGCTGCGCGCATGGCGGCGCCCCGCTGGCGCGCTATTGGGTGCACAACGGGTTCGTCGACATGGGCGCGGAGAAAATGTCCAAGTCGCTCGGCAATGTGGTGACGGTCGACCAGTTGCTGGCGGCGGGGCACCACGGCGAGACGCTGCGGCTGGCCCTGCTCTCGGCGCATTACCGCCAGCCGCTGGCGTGGACCGAGAGCCTGATCGCGCAGAGCAAGGCGACGCTCGACCGCTGGTACCGGGTGCTCGGCGATGTCGAGCCCAACCAGAGCGACATCGCGCCGTTCGTCGAGGCGCTCAACGACGATTTGAACACCCCCAAGGCGATCGCCGTGCTCAACGAATTTCTGACCTCGGCGCAGGGGCCCCTGAGCGAAGATTACAAGTTTTTCCAAGGCGGGCGCGAGGACATGCTGCAATCGAGCCTGCGCGCGGCGCGGATGCTCGGGCTGGTCAATTTGAGCCGCGACGAATGGTTCCAGGGGGCCGGAGACAACGCGGAGATCGACAGCCGCATCGCGGCGCGCGCGGCGGCCAAGGCGAGCCGCGATTTCGCCACCGCCGACCGCATCCGCGACGAGCTCGCGGGCGAGGGGATCCTGCTCGAGGACGGGCCCGACGGGACGATCTGGAGGCGGGGATGAATGCGCCGCTGTATACGGTCGAAATCCTGAGATTGGCGGCGTCGTTGCCCGCTCCAGTCACGTTGGGACGGATCGATGGCATGGCCGACCGGCGCTCGCCGACCTGCGGTAGCAAAGTTCACACCGACGTAGCGCTGGACCGAGAAGGGCGCGTTGCGGGGTTGTCGCAGGCCGTGACGGCGTGCGCGTTCGGGCAGGCTTCGGCCAGCCTGGTGGCGGCGTCGGCGGTTGGGCGGAGCGCCGAGGAGGTGGCGCAAGCCGTTGAGTCCTTGCGGAATTGGCTGAGCGGCGACCACGATGATCCGGGGACGTGGCCGGGGCTTTCGGCGCTGTCCGCGGCGCGGTCGCGGATTGGTCGCCACGGGGCAATTGTTCTGCCGTTCGAAACTTTGCTTGACGCGATCAAGGCCGCGCGGCGGTGAACGACACCGCCGAAGCCCTCACCGGCAGCGTGCTGATGGACGGCGCGGTGATGCTCGGCGCCGCGCTGATCTTCGTCACTCTGTTCCGCCGCCTCGGGCTCGGCGCGACACTCGGCTACATCGTCGGCGGGGCGATCATCGGCCCGCAATTTCTCGGCCTCGTGCGCGACCCCGAATCGGTGATGCGGGTGTCGGAGATCGGCATCGCGTTCCTGCTGTTCCTGGTCGGGCTCGAGCTTCACCCGAGCCGGCTGTGGCGGCTGCGCAAGGATATCTTCGGGCTCGGCCTGATCCAGGTGCTGCTGTGCGGCGCCGCGCTTGCCGCGCTGATGCGCTTCGGGCTGGGGTTCAGCCCCGAGGCGTCGCTCGCGCTGGGGATGCCGCTGGCGCTGTCGTCGACCGCGCAGGTGCTGCCGATGCTGCGCTCGTCGGGCGAGCTCAGCCATCCGCGCGGCGAGCGGGCATTCTCGGTGCTGCTGTTCCAGGACCTGTCGATCGTGCCGATGATCACCATCATCGCCGCGATGTCGCGCGCTCCGGCCGATCCGTCGGCCCCGCCCGGGTGGCTGCTGGTGCTGTACACCGCAGGCGCGATCGTCGGGCTGGTGCTCGCCGGGCGGTTCCTGATCAACCCGCTGTTCCGCCTCGTCGGACGGCTTGGCGAGCGCGAATTGTTCGTCGTCGCCGGGCTGTTCGCGGTGATCGCCAGCGCGTCCTTGATGCACTCGCTGCATCTGTCGACCGCGCTGGGTGCGTTCATCGCCGGGGTGGTGCTCGCCGAATCGCCGTACCGCCACGAGCTCGAGAGCGACGTCGATCCGTTCCGCTCGCTGCTGCTCGGCATGTTCTTCCTGTCGGTCGGGATGCTGCTCGATTTCGGGGTGGTCGCCGCGCAGCCGTGGCTGGTGGTCGGGCTGGCGGTGGCGATCATCGCGATCAAGGCACTGGTGATCGCCGCCATCGCGCGACTATTCGGGATGCCCGCGGGGCGCGCGATCTGGCTCGGGCTGCTGCTCAGCCAGGCCGGCGAGTTCGGCTTCGTCTTGTTCGGCCAGGCCGCGGCGGCGCAATTGATCACGGCGGGAACGGCGTCGCTGATGGCGGCGGTGGTGACGCTGTCGATGGTCTCGACCCCGTTCCTGATGCGCCTCACCGAATGGGTGCTGGAGCGCATCCCCGAGCCCGACGCCGCGCTCGAGGGGCCTGAATTCTCGCCCGAAACCAACGCCATCGTGGTCGGCTACGGGCGCTTCGGGCAGACCGTCGCGCAGATGCTGATGGCCAAGCGCATCCCGGTGACGCTGATCGACAGCAAGCCGTCGCAGATCGAACTGAGCGAGGAATTCGGGACCAAGGTCTATTACGGCGACGGCACCCGCATCGACCTGCTGCGCACGGCGGGCGCGGAGACCGCCGAGGCGATCTTGTTTTGCCAGGACGGGCAAGGGCCGGGCCGCGCCACGCTCGAGCCGATCCTCGAGGCGTTTCCCCACGCGCGCGTGCTGGTCCGCGCCTACGACCGCCGCCAGGTGATCGAGCTCGACGGGCTCGACCTCGAGTTCGTCCAGCGCGAACTGTTCGAAAGCGCGGTGCGGATGGGGCGCAAGGCGTTGCTCAGCGTCGGCGTCGCGATCCGCGAGGTCGACCGCGTCGAGGCCGAGTATCGCGCGCGCGATTGCGAGCGGCTCGAGCTGCAGGCCGCGACCGGCGATCTCCACGCCGCGTCGGAGCGGATGTTCGCGGTCGGCCGCGCGCTGCCCGACGAAGCGCCGGCCGAAAGGGACTAAGCGGTCCGGCCGAGGAAGGCCGCGAGCTGGTCGGCGGTGACGTCGCGGCTGACGAACGCCTGGCCGATCCCGCGCGCGAGAATCAGCACCGGGGCGCCGGCCCCGGCTTTCTTGTCGGCGAGCATCAGCGGCAGCAGGCCCGGGCCAGCGACCGCGAAATCGGCGAGGCGGGTCGGCAGCCCGGCAGCGACGAAGTGCGCGCGCACCCGCTGCGCATCGCCGGCGGAGCACAGCCCGAGCTCGGCCGACAGCTCGAACGCCAGCACCAGCCCGATCGCGACCGCTTCACCGTGGAGCACCACGCCGAGCCCCGCCGCGGCCTCGATCGCGTGGGCGAAGGTGTGGCCGAAGTTGAGCAAGGCGCGCCGCCCGGTCCGGTCGTGAAGGTCGCGGCTGACCGCGGCTGCCTTGGCATGGAGGCAGTAGTCGACGGCATAGCTGCGCGCCTGGTCGTCGCCCGCGAGCAGATCCCCACCATGCGCCTCGCACCAGGCGAAGAATTCGGCGTCGCCGATCAGCCCGTATTTGACCACCTCGGCATAGCCGGCGCGCAATTGCCGCGGGTCGAGCGTGGCGAGCAAGCCGATGTCGGCGACGACCAGCGCGGGGGGATGAAAGGTGCCCATCAAATTCTTGTGGCCGAAGGCGTCAATCGCGGTCTTCCCGCCGACCGCGCTGTCGACCTGCGCGAGCAAGGTGGTGGGGATGTGGACGACCGGGCAGCCGCGCTTGAACAGCGACGCCGCCAGCCCGGCGAGGTCGCCGACCGAGCCGCCGCCAAACGCGATGACCGGGGTGTCGCGGGTGACGCCGAGCGCGTGAAAGCGCTCAAGCAGCGCGTGAAGCGTGTCCCACGTCTTGGCCGCTTCGCCGGCGGGGACAAACAGTGGCTCGACCTCGGCCAACGCCGCAATCCTGGCGCCGTGCAGCGCCCACACCTGTTCATCGGTGACCAGCGGCAGTCGCCTTCCGTCGGACAGCCCGGCCAGTTCGGCGCCGGCCTCGGCGAGCGCGCCGACCAGCACCGGATGCTCCCAGCCCTCGCCCTCGACGGAAAAACGCGTCACGCCGCGCCCAGATAATCTTCGAGCGCGGCGACGATCGCCTCGACCACGTCGCCGTGCGCGCCTTCGCCGCTTTTCACATGGATATGCGCCTCGGCGTAGGTCGGTCGGCGCTCGTCGGATAGCCGCTTGAGCGTTTCGGCGCGGTCGCCGGTGCGCAGCAGCGGCCGCGTGTCGCGGCGCCCGGTGCGGTCGGCAAGCACCTCGACCGGGGCATCGAGCCACACCGTGATCGCGCGCTCGTTGAGCAATTCGCGCGTGCTGGGGTCGACGAACGCGCCGCCGCCGGTGGCGATCACCCGCACCTCGCCCTCGACCAGCCGCGCCACCAGCCGCCGCTCGCCGTCGCGGAAATCCTCCTCGCCGAAGCGCTCGAACACTTCGGCGGCGGTGAACCCGGCGGCATCCTCGATCGCCACGTCGCTGTCGACGAACGGTAATTGCAGGCGCTTGGCCAGGCGCCGCCCGACAGTCGACTTGCCGGCGCCCATCAGGCCCACCAGCACCACCGGACGGTCGAGACGCTCGCTCAGCTTTTCCACGGTCGGGGGCTATACAGCGGGCATGATGGTCGGGCAAAAGGCCGCCGTTCCCGGGTCACCATGTACGGATTGCCGATGCCGCGTGCCACGCTTCTCCTTATCCTCTTCGTGCTTCTCCTCGCTGGCGGGCTGATCTTCCTGTCGACCAGCGTCGAGCCCGTCCCGACGCGGACCATCGAGCAAGACGTCACCACCAGTGCCGAACCGCGCTAAGCGTTTCCTGATTGCGTCGGCCGCGCTGGCGCTGGCGCTGCCCGCGTTGGCGCAGGACCGGCCGGAGCCGGTGGCGGCGCAGAACAGCGTGGCGCCGTCGCCGCAGCCTTCGCCCGGCGCGAGCCCGGCCGCGACGACTCCCCCCCGCACCGCGCGCGACCCCGGTGGCGGCGAAGGCGGGTTCGAGCTGGTCGATATTTCCGAGCTGTCGCTCGAGCCCCCGCCGCCGCCGGTCGAATTGCCCGACCATGCCCGGCGCGACCCAATGGTGGCCGGTACCCTCGATCCGGCCGAGCTCGGGCTTGGCGCCAACCCGTGGGGGGACGCCAGCGGGGCCTTCCTGTCGACCCTGATGCGGCGGATGGAGACGCCGATCGCATCGCGCTGGGCGCATATGGCGCTGCGCAATGCGGTGCTCGCCGCCGCGCGCGCGCCGCGCCACGTCAATCCCGTCGACTGGACCGCCGAGCGCGCCTGGCTGCTGCTGCGGCTGGGCGAGGCGGACGCGGCGCGGATGCTGGTGGCGGGGGTCGATGTCGATGAGTTCACGCCCAAAATGTTCCAGGTCGCGGTGCAGAGCGCGCTGGCCAATGCCGATCCGCCCGGGTTGTGCCCGCTCGAGGACGGCATTCGCGACGTCGAGCGGCGCGTCATGCCACTGGTCGAGGCGATGTGCGCGGCGCTCGCCGGGGAGCCCGAATCGGCCGCGGCGCAGATCGAATCGGCGCGCCGCCGCGGGCTCGCCAGCGGGATCGACCTGGTGCTCGCGCAGAAGGTGGTCGGGGCGGGCGCCGACACCGGCAGCGCGGCGACCGTCGAGTGGGAGCCGGTGCGGCAATTGAACAGCTGGCGCTTCGGGCTCGCCACCGCGACCGGGATGACGCTGCCTGAAAACCTGGTCCGCCAGGCGCCGCTGCGGCTGCGCGCGTGGCAGGCGCGGGCGCCTTTGCTGTCGCCCGAGGCGCGGCTTGCATCGGCGCGGCTGGCGACCGGGCTCGGGGTGTTCTCGTCGCAGTCGCTGATCGACCTCTATTCCCAGATTTACGACCGCACCGACCCCGACGATCTGAGCGAGAGCGATGCGTGGCAGTTGCGCATGGCGTTCGTCGGCAAGGACCGCGCTGCGCGGCTCGCCGCCATGCGGCGCCTGTGGGACAAGGCCGGCGACGACCGGCTCGAGCGCGAGGCGTCGCGCGCGTTGCTCGGCAGGGCGGCGGCGCGCATCGCGCCCGACCCCGAATTGCAGTCCGACGCGCCGCAGCTGATCGCCTCGATGCTCGCCGCGGGCTACGACCGCGAGGCCGCGCGCTGGGCGGGGGCGGTGCGGCGCATGGACGACGAGTTCGCCGACCGCTGCTGGGCGATGCTGGCCTTGGCCGCGCCCAATCCCGCCGCGCTCGACATCGGCTATGGGCGGGTCAATTCGTTCATCAGCCGCGACAAGAGCCCGGGGCGCAAGCGCGGGGCGCTGCTGGTCGCGGCGCTGGCGGGGAGCGGGCGGCTCGATGCGCGCAGCGCGGCGCGGCTCAACAATCGCCACGGGCTGCGGCTCGAGCGCGCGTCGCGGTGGACGCGGATGATCGACGGGGCGGCGGCGCGCGGGCAGGGCGGCAGCGCGCTGGTGATGGCGGGCACCGGGCTGCAGGGGGCGAGCTTCGAGGATCTGCCGCCGGCGCATCTGTTTCACGCGGTGGCGGCGCTGCGCCGGACGCGGCAGGATTTCATTGCCAGGATGATCGCCGCCGAGGCGCTCGCGCGGACGTGACGCCCGACGACCGGGCCCTGGTCGATCGCTTCCTCGACATGCTCGCCGCCGAGGCCGGGGCCTCGCCCCACACGCTGAGCGCTTATCGCGCGGATCTGGCTCGCGCGGCTGAGGATTTGGGGGGAGAGGTCGCCGGCGCGACCACCGCGGGCCTGTCGCGGCTGGGTGAAAAATGGGCGCATCTCGCCCGCGCCACCGTGGCCCGGCGGTCGGCCGCGCTGCGGCGGTTTTATGGGTTCCTGATCGACGAGGGGCTGCGGGCGGACGACCCGTCGGCGGCGCTGCCGCGCCCGACCCTCGAGCGCCCGCTGCCGCGCATCCTCGATGAGGCCGACGTCGCGCGGCTGTTCGAAGCCGCCGAGGACAAGGCCGCGTCGGGCGAGCCGCGCGCGCTGCGCAACCTCGCATTGCTCGAATTGCTTTACGGGTCGGGGCTGCGCGCGACCGAGCTGGTCAGCCTGCCGCGCGCCGCGGTACGCGCCGACCAGCCGTTCCTGATCCTGCGCGGCAAGGGCAACAAGGACCGCATGGTGCCGGTCTCGACCCGCGCCCACGCCGCGGTCGCGCGTTACCGCGACGAGGCGGTTCCGCCGGGGCTGTGGCTGTTCCCGAGCGGCAAGGCGCATCTGAGCCGGGTGCGGCTGTTTCAGATCGTGCGGGCGATCGCCGCCGACGCCGGAATCGCGCCCGACCGCATCAGCCCGCACGTCCTGCGCCACGCCTTCGCCACGCATCTGCTGTCGGGCGGCGCCGACCTGCGCGTGTTGCAGACCTTGCTCGGCCACGCCGACATCGCGACGACCCAGATCTACACCCATGTCGACAGCGCGCGGCTGGTCGAGCTGGTCAACGCCCGCCACCCGCTGGCGACGCGCATTCGTTGACGCGCCAGCGGGCTGGCCCTACCTCGCGCCGCGATGCTGACCTTCCTCGACTTCGAAAAACCGATTGCCGACCTTGAAACGCGCGTGGCCGAGCTGCGCGAGACCGCGAGCGCGGGGTCGATCGACCTCGAGGCCGAGATCGGGCGGCTCGAGGCGAAGTCGGGCAAATTGCTGCGCGACACCTACGCCAAATTGACCCCGTGGCAGAAGTCGCAGGTCGCGCGGCATCCCGAGCGGCCCCACCTCAACGACTATATCGCCGGGCTGACCGACGATTTCCTGCCGCTCGCCGGCGACCGCGCGTTTGCCGACGACCCGGCGATCATCGGCGGGCTGGCGCGAATCGGCGACGAGAAAGTGGTGCTGATCGGCCATGAGAAGGGCGACGACACCGCATCGCGGCTCAAGCATAATTTCGGCATGGCCAAGCCCGAGGGCTATCGCAAGGCGGTGCGGCTGATGATGCTCGCCGACCGCTTCGGGCTCGCCGTGGTGACTTTGGTCGACACCCCGGGCGCGTTTCCCGGGGTCGAGGCGGAGGAGCGCGGCCAGGCCGAGGCGATCGCCCGCTCGACCGCCGAATGCCTTGGCCTGAAGGTGCCGATGATCGCGGTGATCGTCGGCGAGGGCGGGTCGGGCGGGGCGGTCGCGATCGCCGCCGCCAACCGCGTTTTGATGTTCGAGCATGCGGTTTACTCGGTGATTTCGCCCGAGGGCTGCGCGTCGATCCTGTGGCGCACCGCGGACAAGGCGCCCGACGCCGCCGAGGCGATGAAGATCACCGCCCAGGACCTCCAGGCGCTTGGCGTGATCGACCGCATCGTCCCCGAGCCGCTCGGCGGCGCCCACCGCCAACCCGCCGCGGCGATCGCCACGCTCAAGAATTTCATCCTCGAGGAATTGGAGGGGCTGGGCGAATTGAAGGGCGCCGATTTGCTCGCCCAGCGCCGCGCCAAGTATCTCGCGATCGCCTGAGCCGCGCGGCGCGGCAGGAACCGCGCGCAGTCATCTCTCGTTCAAGGCCGCGACCTATCACGGCTTTTTTGCGAAGAACGAGAGAGATTTCCATGCGCACTTCGATCCTCCTGCTGAGCGCCGTCGCGGTTGCCGTGGCCCCGGCCGCCGCCGATGCCCAGCGCTCGGCGCGCACGCTCAACCAGCGCTATGTCGCCGAGGCGCAGAAGCAGCACCCGCAACTGGTCGCCGAGTTCGGCGGCGCCGAGACCGGCGCGCGCGGCGCCTATGCCGAGGCCGTCGGCCGCCGCGTCGCGGTCCATTCGGGGACTTCCAATTACGCCCAGGCCTATCGCTTCACCGTGCTCAACTCGGCGGTCGAGAACGCCTTCGCGGTGCCCGGCGGCTACGTCTACATCACCCGCAGCTGATGGCGCTGATGGACAATGAGGCCGAGCTCGCCTTCGCGCTCGGCCATGAGGTCGGCCATATCGCCGCCAACCACGCCCAGGCGCGCCAGTCGACCACCACCCGCAACAGCATTTTGGGCGTGCTCGGCGCGGTG
>NZ_JANPKO010000037.1:0-2184 GCF_031426035.1 Sphingomonas sp.
CCCCAGATGATGTTGGCGTCGGGATCGACCAGTTCCTTGATGTGGCTGGCGGCCTCGTCGACCTCCATCAGCCGCATGTCCTCGCCGCCGGTGATCGAGATGATCACGCCCTTGGCGCCCTTCATGCTGACCCCGTCGAGCAGCGGGTTGGAGATTGCCTTCTCGGCGGCCTCGATCGCGCGGTTGTCGCCGGCCGCCTCGCCGGTGCCCATCATCGCTTTGCCCATTTCGCCCATCACCGAGCGCACGTCGGCGAAGTCCAAATTGATTAGGCCCGGCATCACCATCAAATCGGTGATCCCGCGCACGCCCTGCTGAAGCACCTCGTCGGCCATTTCGAACGCTTCCTTGAAGGTCGTGTCGGAATTGGCGAGGCGGAACAGGTTCTGGTTGGGGATGACGATCAACGTGTCGACATGCTGCTGGAGTTCGTCGATCCCGGCGTCGGCCGAGCGGCCGCGGCGCGCGCCTTCGAACGCGAACGGCTTGGTCACGACGCCGACCGTCAAAATTCCCTTGTCGCGCGCGGCCTTGGCGATGACCGGCGCGGCGCCGGTGCCGGTGCCGCCGCCCATGCCTGCCGCGATGAAACACATGTGCGCGCCTTCCAGCGCGCGCTCAATCTCTTCCAGCGTCTCTTCGGCGGCGGCACGGCCGATCTCGGGGCGCGACCCGGCGCCGAGCCCCTGGGTGATCTTGAGCCCCAACTGGATGCGGCGGTCGGCCTGCGACGCATTGAGCGCCTGCGCGTCGGTGTTGGCGACGATGAAATCGACCCCCTGGACGTCCGAGCGGATCATGTTGGCGACGGCATTGCCGCCGGCCCCGCCGACCCCGATCACGCTGATCCGCGGGCGAAGCTCGTCGACCTCGGGCCGGATGAAATCGATGCTCATGGACTTGTGCCCCCCTGCTGCGGCTAGCGCGCTGAACCTGCGACTGGAATCAATGCACTAGTCCGATTCGCGCACCAAGCGAAAAAGTTAACGGACAACGAAAATTTGGGGACAAAGTGGCATTTGCGACTCACTTTGCGCCATTTGGGCACAATCCGCGTCAGAACCCGCCCTTCATCGCCGCCACCAGCCGCCCGATCACGCCGGTCGCGGGCTTGCGGTCGGCGAGCGGGGTCAAGGCGATATCGCGCAAGTCGCCGCGCCCCGAGGCGGCCAGGCAGGCCAGCCCGACCAAAGTCGAAAACGCCGGCCCGCTGTGCGCATCGGGCAGCCCGGTGATCGTGCGCGGCCGCCCGACCCTGACCGCGCGCCCGAGCACGCCCTGCATGTAATCGGCAATATTCTTCAATTCCGCGCCGCCCCCGGTCAGCACCACCTGGCGCCCGACCGGCCCGGTGAACCCCAAGTCCTTGAGCGCGCCCTCGACCGCGCCGGTGACTTCCTCGACGCGCTGGCGGATGACCATCATCAGCTGCGCGCGGGTGATGCGTATGGGCTCGCCGCCGTCCTCGCCGATCTGGCTCGCCTCGATCATCTCGTGGTTGTCGCGCGGGGACGTCATCGCCGAGCCGTAGAAGCATTTCAGCCGCTCGGCGTCGCGCCGCTGGACCCCGAACGCGCAGGCGATGTCGTCGCTGATGTCCTTGGCGCCCAATGGGATCGAGCGCAGTCCGACCAGCATCCCGCCGACATGCAGCGACACGTTGGTCACTTCCGCCCCCAGCTCGACCAGCGCGACCCCCAGCTCGCGCTCGTCCTCGGTCAGGCACGCCACCGCCGCCGCCACCGGCGAGGCGACGATCGCTTTGACCCCCAGGTGCGCCGAGCGGATCACATAATCGATGTTCCTGAGCGGCGCCGGGTCGGCCGCGATGACATGGATGTCGACCCCCAGCCGGTCGGCGTGGAGCCCGATCGGCTGCTGCACCCCGTGCACCCCGTCGATGGTGTACAGCGCGGGGTGGGCGTGGAGCACGACCTGCCCGCCGCGGTCGAGCGCGGTTTTCCCGCCCGACAGCAGTTCGTCGATGTCGGCCTGCTCGATCTGGTGGCCGCCGAGATCGACCTCGACATTGGCGACGTCGCTGACCAGCCCGCCGGCGCCGAAGCTCGCCCAGACTTCGTCGACGGTGACCCCCGACATCCGCTCGGCCAGCTCGACCGCCTCGCGCACCGCGAACTCGCTCGCCGCCATGTCGGTGATGTAGCCGCGCTTGACCCCGCGGCT
>NZ_JANPKO010000038.1:0-2182 GCF_031426035.1 Sphingomonas sp.
CCGTGCCGCGAAGGCACCGGCTGGATGTGGCGGATGATGGAGCGCCTGCGCGAGGGCGACGCCGAGGTCGGCGAGATCGACAAACTGCTCGACGTCACCAAGCAGGTCGAGGGCCACACCATCTGCGCGCTGGGCGATGCCGCGGCGTGGCCGATCCAGGGCCTGATCAAGCATTTCCGCCCCGAGCTCGAGCGCCGCATCGCCGAACGCGCCGGCCGCACCCTGCTGGAGGCGGCGGAATGAATGCCGCCTTCGCCCTTTCGCTGCTGGCGATCGCCAGCGCCGCGGCCGCCCAGGCGCCCGACAAGGAGGTCCGGCTCGGCTCGCGCCTGCCGGTCAAGATCGACAAGCGCGCGCAGGACGCGGCGCAGGTCCGCGAGGTCCACCAGCGGTTCGGCGAATGCGTGGTCAAGAAGCATTATCCCGAGGCGATCGCCTATCTGCTCAATCATCCAACCGTCGACGAGGACGACCGCGAGGGCCGCAAGCTGGTTCGCAAGCTCGCCGACGGCGCGTGCCTTGTCGCGGCCGCCGACATCGGCCCTGGCGGGGTGGTGATGACCTTGCCGGACGACACCATGCGCTATGCGCTGTCCGATACTTTGGTCCGCCGCGAATTCGCCGCTGCGCCGCTCACCGATCTCGACCGCGTCGTGCGCCTCGCCCACCCGAGCCTCGACCCGGCTGAGTTCGAACCCAAACCGGGCAAGAAATTGAGCCAGAAGGAACTGGCCGAGCTGGCGGCGAACCGCGGCAAGGAGCAGGCGCGGATCTATTTGTCGCAGTTCGGCGAGTGCGTGGTGCGGGTCGACCCGGTGAAATCGCACGCGCTGCTGATGGCCCCGGTCAATTCGCCGGCGGAAAGCGCGGCGTTCGCGGCGCTCAAGCCGCGGCTGGGCGAGTGCGTCGTCGAGGGGCGGACCCTGGAGTTGAACAAGACGATCGTGCGCGGCACCGTCGCCTACGGTTATTACCGGCTGGCCAAGGCGCCGCGCTCGGCCGCGCCGCTAGCTCCGGGTACTCCGCAATGAAGTTCATCATCGCCATCGTCCTGCTGTTCGTGATCGTCGCTCTGGCGCTGATGCTGCGCTCGTCGGGGCCGCGCATCACCACCATCGAGCACCGCCGCGATGACGACGACGACGACCGGAAGGACCGCGACGATGCCTAAAGTAATCGTCGACGGCATCGAGATTGAGGTCCCGCAGGGGGCGACCGTGCTCCAGGCGTGCGAGCTGGCGGGCAAGGAAATCCCGCGCTTCTGCTACCACGAGCGGCTCAGCATCACCGGCAATTGCCGGATGTGCCTGGTCGAGGTCGCGCCGGGGCCGCCCAAGCCGCAGGCGAGTTGCGCGCTGCCCGCCGCCGATGGCCAGACCATCCGCACCGATACCGCGATGGTCAAGAAAGCCCGCGAAGGGGTAATGGAGTTCCTCCTCATCAACCACCCGCTCGACTGCCCGATCTGCGACCAGGGCGGGGAATGCGACCTCCAGGACCAGGCGATGGCCTACGGCCGCTCGGGCTCGCGCTACGAGGAGAACAAGCGCGCGATCGACGACAAATATATGGGCCCGGTGATCAAGACCGCGATGACGCGCTGCATCCAGTGCACGCGCTGCATCCGCTTCGCCGAGGAAGTCGCCGGGGTGCCCGAGCTCGGTATGCTCTACCGCGGCGAGGACAGCCAGGTGACCTCCTATCTCGAGCGCGCGGTGGAGAGCGAGCTATCCGGGAACCTCGCCGACATCTGCCCGGTCGGTGCGCTGCTGCAAAAACCGCAGATTTTCGAAAGCCGCCCGTGGGAATTGCGCCGCGTGCCCGCGATCGACGTGATGGACGCGGTCGGCTCCAACATCCGCCTCGACGTCCGCCAGCGCCAGGTGATGCGGGTGCTCCCGCGCATCAACGAGGACGTCAACGAGGAGTGGATCGCGGACAAGACGCGGCACCATGTCGACGCGCTGGTGCGCGGCCGGCTCGACCGCCCGTGGCTGCGCGACAAAAGCGGCAAATTGCGCGAGGCGGGCTGGCGCGAGGCGCTCGATGTGTTCGCCGCGCGGCTCACCAAGGCCGGCCCGAGCGTGGCCGCGATCGCCGGCGACCTGCTCGAGGCCGAGACGATGTACGCCGCGCGTAAATTGCTCGAAGGGCGCGCCTCGGGCCTGCTCGAGGGGCGCCA
>NZ_JANPKO010000039.1:0-8024 GCF_031426035.1 Sphingomonas sp.
GGCCGAAACCGCCTCCGTGGAGTCCGAACCGCGCCGCCTCGCCGCCTGATCCGTCCTTAACCTCTGTCAAGGAAAGCCTAAGGCGGCATAAACCTCGTCTTTACGGCCTTGGGTTACACCCCCTCGCCTAAGCCTCACTCAGGCGGCTCGGGACGAGGGGAATACAAGCATGGCGTCCAATCGGTTCGTCGACCGCGCGACGGTCAGCGTTGCCGAAGCCCAGCTCGACCGCGTCGCCGCAGACGGCTCGGCGCGCCATCCGCATCTCGCCGCCCTGGTCGAGGCCACCGGCCGCCATGCCGGCCGCGACATCGCCGACGCGGTGCACCTGCTGTGCAGCATCCACGGCCGCTATCCCGGCCTCATCCAGATCGCTTTGGCGCAATGCCCCAAGGGACCCGCCGGCGAGTGGCTCAATCGTGCCGCCGACGCCTTCGAGCGCGAGCGCGCTTACGTCCTCCGCCTCACCGCCGCGGTCGGGCCGATGCCCTCGACCCCCGGCGCCGCCGAGACCGAAGCGACCCTCACCGCCCAGCGCCATGCGCTCGAGATTCTCGCCGGATCGGAGCGTTGCGGCTGCGCGCTCGGCGCGGCGACCGCCTTGGTCGGCGACTGGTGGCCGCTCCGCCGCCTGCTCGACCATGCCGCGGCGCGCCTCGGCGTGACCGTCCCGCCGCCCTCGCTGCCCGACGAAGCCTCGGTCGTCGCGGTGCTCAATGCTGCCGCCGACACCCCCGCTGCCGCCCGCGCTCTGGCGTTCGGCTCCGAGCAATTGCTGCTCCAGCACCGCGGCCTGCTCGACCTGCTCGAGGCCCGCGCCGCCGCCCGCGGCGACAACTAACTCCTTGCCCGCGGCGCGTCGCCTCCCCTAGGGCGGCCGCATGCGCTTCGACGGCACCTCCACCTATGTCGCCACCGACGACCTAAAGGTCGCGGTCAACGCCGCGGTCACCCTGCGCCGCCCGCTGCTGGTCAAGGGCGAGCCCGGCACCGGCAAGACCGTGCTGGCGCAGGAGATCGCCGAGGCATTGGGCGCGCCGCTGATCGAGTGGCACGTCAAGTCCACCACCCGGGCCCACCAGGGCTTGTACGAATATGACGCGGTGGCGCGGCTGCGCGACGGGCAACTCGGCGACGAGCGCGTCCACGACATCGCCAACTACATCAAGCGCGGCAAATTGTGGGACGCGTTCACCTCGCCCACCCTGCCGGTGCTGCTGATCGACGAGATCGACAAGGCCGACATCGAATTCCCCAACGACCTCCTGCAGGAGCTCGATCGGATGGAATTCCATGTCTACGAGACCGGCGAGACGGTCAGGGCTGCCGAGCGGCCGGTGGTGATCATCACCTCGAACAACGAGAAGGAGCTGCCCGACGCCTTCCTGCGCCGCTGCTTCTTCCACTACATTGCCTTCCCCGACCGCGACACCATGACGCGGATCATCGACGTCCATTTTCCGGATATCCAGAAGATCCTGGTCGGCCGGGCGCTCGACCTGTTCTACGAGCTGCGCGAAGTGCCCGGTCTGAAGAAGAAGCCGTCGACCAGCGAGCTGCTCGACTGGCTCAAGCTGCTCCTCCACGAGGACATGCCCTTGGAAGTGCTGCAGCAGCGCGACCCGACCAAGGCGATCCCCCCGCTCCACGGCGCCTTGATCAAGAACGAGCAGGACGTGATGCTGTTGGAACGCCTCGCATTCATGGCGCGGCGGAAGGGCTGACCGCTACCGCTCAATCGTCGCGGTAAGCCAGCTCGAAATTTCCCCAGCGGCGACCGTTGAAATGGAGCGGCACGTAGACGTTCTTGACCGGGATGGTCTCGTCGCCGAGCTCCATGCGGTAGGTCATCAGCATTGCCGGCTTCTCGCTGACGATCGCGGCGCGGGTCTGCTCGTCCATGAAGATGCGGCGGTTGCGGCAGTTGGCGTCGTTCCACACCGGGTCCTCGCCGGGATTCAGGCAGCGCTCACTGAGGTGGGTCGGCAGAAAGCCGTCGCAATTGGTGATGGCCGAGCCGATCACCCGCGGCTCCTTGTGGCGGAAGCGGTCGAGGATAGGGCGGACGTGGGCGTCGGCGAAATCGCAGAAGCGGTTTTCATATTGCACCGGGTTGGTGCCAGCGATGGGGACGTAATCGCGGTCGAACACCGCCTCCATGGTGATGTCGCCGCGGGTCAGCCCGCGCTCGACCACCTCGGTGATCGCGCGCATCGCATCCTGCGCCATCACGATCATCGGCGTGTCGTCGATCTCCGCCCCGGAATTGGCCAGCGTATCGAGCATCGTCGCCGACAGCATCTCAAGGTGGCTCAGGCGCTGGTGCGCCTTGACCAGCGCGCCGCCATTTTCGCGCGCATCGCTGGCGAAATCGGTCAGGCCCGCCTTCACGCGGTCGACGCTGGACTGGATCAGGCTGGTCGAATGGGCGATGCCTTCGGTCTGGCGATCGACCATGCCGACGATCTCGTTGACCTCGCGCACGGTGTCGCTGATCGCGCCGAAGCCGAGCTGCGCGGCGCGGCTGCGCTCGACCCCGGTCTTGATCTCGCTGGTCACGGCGCCGGCTTCGCGGGTCAGTTCGCCGATGGTCGAGGCGATCTGGCTGGTTGCGGCGCGGGTGTCGTGGGCGAGCTTTTTCACCTCGGCGGCGACGACCGCGAAACTGCGCCCGGCATCCCCGGCGCGCGCCGCTTCGATCGTCGCGTTCAACGCCAGCATGTTGGTCTTGCGCGCGATCGTCTCGATCGTCGACGACACCATCTGCACCTGGTTCATCGCCGCGGCGAAGCCGGCCATCCGCTCGCCCAATTGAACGACCAGCTCGGTCAGCCCCTTGAAGCCGCCGATGGTGCCTTCGATCGCCTCGCGCCCGGCCTCGAGCTTGGCCTTGGCCTGCTCGGACAAGAGCCGCGCCTCATCGGTCGAATCCGACACCCGCGCCTGGTCGGCGAGCAGCCGGGTGGTGACGTCCTCCAGGCTGTCGAGCATCTTCATATGGTCGCCGATGCGCTCGGCCACGCCCTGGACGTAGCCGGCGACGTCGCTGCACTCCATCGACAGCGAGCCGCAGTCGCGCGCCACCGCGCGGATGGCATTTTCGGTGACTTGCTCGATGCCGTGCGTGGCCATGTGCCGCAATGCTCCCCAACCTGTGCTTGGCAGCGGGGATAGGCGCAACCTACTACTCTTTCGTTAACCACTCCTCTTGGGCTAGGCCGCGCCCATGTTCATTTCGTTCGTCGAGGAATTGCGCCGCGCCGGGGTGCCCGCCAGCCTCAAGGAGCATCTGCTGCTGCTCGAGGCGCTCGATGCCGGCGTCATCTCCGACGACCCGACCGAATTTTACTATCTCGCGCGCTCGGTGTTCGTCCACGACGAGAGCATGATCGACCGCTTCGACCAAGTGTTCGCCAAGGTCTTCCGCGGCGCGGTCGGCGGCGTCGAGGATCCCGCCGCGGCGATTCCCGAGGAATGGCTGCGCAAGGTCGCCGAACTTTACCTCACCCCCGAGCAGATGGCCGAGATCGAGGCGCTCGGCTCGTGGGACGAGATCATGGCCGCGCTCAAGCAACGCCTCGCCGAGCAGGAGGGCCGCCACCAGGGCGGCTCGAAATGGATCGGCACCGCCGGCACCTCGCCGTTCGGCGCCTACGGCTTCAACCCCGAGGGCGTGCGGATCGGCCAGGACAGTGGCCGCCAGGGCCGCGCAATCAAGGTGTGGGACAAGCGCGAATATCGCGACCTCGACGGCACTCGCGAGCTCGGCACGCGCAATATCAAGGTCGCGCTGCGCCGCCTGCGCCGCTTCGCCCGCGAGGGCGCCGCCGACGAGCTCGACCTCGACGGCACGATCGACGGCACCGCGCGCCAGGGCTGGCTCGACGTGCAGTTCCGCCCCGAGCGGCACAATGCGGTCAAACTGCTGCTGTTCCTCGACATCGGCGGCTCGATGGACAGCCATGTGCTGACCTGCGAGGAACTGTTCTCGGCGGCCCGCAGCGAGTTCAAGCACCTCGAGCATTTCTACTTCCACAATTGCATCTACGAGGGCGTGTGGAAGGACAACCGCCGCCGCCACACCGAGCAGATTCCGACCATGGACGTGCTCCACAAGTTCGGCGCCGACCATAAATTGGTGATCGTCGGCGACGCCGCGATGAGCCCGTACGAGGTCAGCCACGCCGGCGGCGCGATCGAGCATTACAATGAGGAAGCCGGCGCGGTGTGGCTCAAGCGCTTGACCGACACCTATCAGGCGGCCGCCTGGCTCAACCCGGTGCCCGAGCAATATTGGGGCTATTCGGCCTCGACCGCGATGATCAAGGCGCTGATGGGCGGGCGGATGTACGGGCTGACCCTCGACGGCCTCGACCAGGCGATGCGCGCGCTGAGCCGGCGACGGTGACCGCGGCCGCCAGCAGCGACGCCGCCGAGGCGTTGGTCAAGCAAGGCTGCGTCCGCCTCGAGCAGATCTTCGACCCGGCCCTGATCGACGCGCTGCGCAGCGAGTATCAGCGCCAGTACCCAGACCTCGCTGCGGACGGGATGAAGGTCGGCGAGCGGCGGCTCCAACTGGCGGTCCAGCTCACGGGGCCGTTCCTGTCGCCCGAGGTCTATGCCAACCCGGCGCTGCTCGCCCTGGCAACGGCGGCGCTTGGCGAGGATGTCCTGATCGACAGCATCGCCGTCGTCACCGCCTTGCCTGGCGCCGCGCCGCAGCACCTCCACAAGGACCATGACGACCTGTTCCTCGAGGTCCCCCTCGCACGCTCGCTGGTCGGGCCGTATGCGATCACCGTGGCGATCCCGCTGGTCGACCTGACGCCGGCGACCGGCACCACCAAATTGTTCCTCGGCAGCCACCGCGGCAAGCTCGACGAGGACGCTGTCGACCTGCCCTACGACCCGCGCGGCGGCTGCTATGTGATGGACTACCGCCTGTGGCACCGCGGCACCGACAATCTCAGCGCTGCCGAGCGCCCGATCATCTATCTCGTCTACGCCCGGCCATGGTTCATCGACATCATCAACTACGGCAACAACCGCCGCATCAACCTCGCCGCCGCCGACCTCGCTTCGATCCCCGCCGAGCACCGTCCACTGTTCCGCCGGCTCGCCGCATTCGGGGCGTTCGACGTGCCGCAAAACCGCCTGTTCGAAGCCTAATAGAGCTTGAACCCAGCCGATTGCGCCGCCCAGTCGGCCTCGTCGGGCGCGGTCAGGGCGTCGAGTTCGTCGGGCGCGCCATGGCCGTCGACCCACTCGCGCAACCCCGGCCCGCCATTGATGACGTCGATGGCGAGCTTGCCGAACTCATATTCATACGGAAAATCGCGCCACAGCGGATAGTCGGGATAGAGCGTGCGGATCGCGCGGAACGCCAGCGCCTGCAGCCGCCACGGCTTGAACGCGGCGTGGTCGTAAAACCCGCCCTCGGCGTGGATCATCACCCCGTGGCACAGCTGGCCGACATGCTTGTGGAACGTCGGCTCGAATGACACGTCGCGCAAAGCACAGCCGGCAAGCCATTGCGGCGCGGTCTTTTTCATCTCTGCGATCACGCTTCGCGCGTCGATGTCGGGCGCGCCGAACAGCTCGAGCGGGCGGGTCGTCCCCCGCCCCTCGCTGAGCGTCGTCCCCTCGAGCATCACGGTCCCGGCATAAGCGCGCGCCATGTTGAGGTTGGCGGAGTTGGGGCTGGGGTTGATCCACACCCGGTCCTCGGGCCAGCCGTACCCCGGCGCGGCGTCGGACCGCCACCCGTCCATCGCGATCACGCGGTAATCGACGTCGAGCTTGAAGTGGTCGACGAACCACGCCCCAAGCTCGCCCAGCGTCAGCCCGTGGCGCATCGGGATCGGCCCGGCACCGACAAAGCTCTCCCACCCCGGCAGCAGCGTCAGCCCCTCGATCGGGCGCCCCGCCGGGTTTGGCCGGTCGAGCACCCACACGCTCTTCCCCGTCTCCGCCGCGGCCTCGAGCACGTAGAGCAAGGTCGTGATGAAGGTGTAGATGCGGCAGCCGAGATCCTGGAGGTCGATCAGGATGACATCGAAGGTGCCGAGCGACTGGCCGGTCGGGCGCCGCGACTGGCCGTACAGCGAGAATACCGGGATGTTGTGGACGGGGTCGGTGAAGTCGTCGCTCTCGACCATATTGTCCTGCTTGTCGCCGCGCAGCCCGTGCTGCGGGCCGAACGCGGCGGTCAAATTGACCCCGACCCGGGCCAGCGCGTCGAGGGTGTGGACGAGGTCTCGCGTCACCGACGCGGGATGGGCGAGCAGCGCGACGCGCTGGCCGTCGAGCGGCTTGCGCAACTCGGGCTCGGCAAGCAGGCGGTCGATTCCGAACAAGGTCATGCGTGCTGCTTAGGCAAGCCGCGCCGTGAAGCAATCCGGGTGATGAAAATCGGGCGTATCCCCGGGCGGATGGGCGAGCGCCCAATAGCTTTCGCCGCCATCCTGCTCCTCGAGCACCGCCGACAGGCCGAGCTGCCACGGCTGCTCCGCATCGGTGGCGATCGTCGCGCCGACCGCCCACCAGGTGAAATTATCCTCCATCCGGACGTACGGCGGCGCCCCCACCTCCGCCCGCGCCATGCCCTCGCGATGGCTCGAAAAATCATACGCCGCCCAATTGCCCGACGGCGCGAAATTCCACTCGCGATAGGCGTCCTCCCCCACCGGCCGCAGAAACGCCTCGAAGCAGGTCGTCCGCCACAATTCATCGGCGCGCCACGGCTCGGTTAACTTAGGGATGACGAACCGCTCGGCGGGCGCCCCGACCCCGAACCAGATATTGGTCGTAGCCACCGGCCCAAGCTTGGCCGCATGGTCGATATTGACCCACAGCTTGAGCGCGGCGGTCGCCGGCGGCGTGGACGGGTGCGGCACAAGCGTGAATTGCATCGCCCTCCCCTACCGTCATTCCCGCGCAAGCGGGAATCCCGCTCAACGCCTTCGCTCAGGAAAAGAAGCTGGACCCCCGCTTTCGCGAGGGTGACGAGTTGGCTAAGCCGCGTCGCATGACCGCGTACAAATCCTCCCTCCTCCAGCTGCTCCACGAGCGCGGCTACATCCACCAGGCGACCGACGCCGCGGCGCTCGACGCGCTGGCGGACAAGGAAATCGTCACCGCCTACGTCGGGTTCGACGCCACCGCGCCGTCTCTCCACGTCGGCAGCCTGGTCCAGATCATGATGCTGCGCCGCCTGCAGCAAGCGGGGCACCGGCCAGTAGTGCTGATGGGCGGCGGCACGACCAAGGTCGGCGACCCCTCGGGCAAGGACGAATCGCGCAAGCTGCTGACCGGCGACGACATCGCCGCCAACATCGCCTCGATCCGGCGCGTGTTCGACGCGTTGCTCGACTTCGACGACGGCCCGACCGGCGCCATCCTGCTCGACAATAGCGAATGGCTCGACACCCTCGAATACGTCCCGTTCCTGCGCGAGGTCGGCAAGCATTTCACGATCAACCGCATGCTGACCTTCGATTCGGTCAAGCTGCGGCTCGATCGCGAGCAGCCGCTGACCTTCCTCGAATTCAACTACATGATCTTGCAGGCCTACGACTTCCTCGAGCTGTCGCGCCGCGCCGGGTGCCGGCTGCAGATGGGCGGCTCCGACCAGTGGGGCAATATCGTCAACGGCATCGAACTCGGGCGGCGCATCGACGGCGCCGAGCTGTTAGGCGTCACGACGCCGCTGATCACCACCGCCGACGGGGCCAAGATGGGCAAGACCGCGGCAGGCGCGGTGTGGCTCAATGCCGACCAGTTGAGCCCGTACGATTACTGGCAATTCTGGCGCAACACCGCCGACGCCGATGTCGGCAAGTTCCTCAAGCTGTTCACCGACCTGCCGCTCGAGCAGATCGCCAAGCTGGAAGCGCTCGGCGGCGCCGCGATCAACGACGCCAAGATCGTGCTGGCGACCGAGGCGACCGCTTTGCTCCACGGCCGCGAGGCGGCGACCAACGCCAAGGAGACCGCCAAGACGACCTTCGCCGGCGGCAGCGGCG
>NZ_JANPKO010000040.1:0-26221 GCF_031426035.1 Sphingomonas sp.
TCCGGGGGAGGATAGCCAAGTCGGCGGATGCCGGCGCCGGCGCCTGAGGCAAATATTAGCGTCGCGGGGTGGAGCAGCCCGGTAGCTCGTCAGGCTCATAACCTGAAGGTCGCAGGTTCAAATCCTGCCCCCGCAACCAACGCTTTTCGTTAGTGAGCGCAGCGAACTTAGGAAAAGCGTTGCCCCGGACTTGATCCGGGGCCCACCCTGAAACAAGCCGCCTTCGGGCGGCTTTTTTTGTGCCTGCCTGACCGCATCGCTGGGCATCGTTCCCTGCCCTCTGATTGCGCAAACCCGCCGGCTAGTATTCAACGTCACCGTGCCGCCCGATCGCGCGGCAGGGGAGGCGGGGCTGGTCTTGTCCGAGCGACGCGATGTGCTGCACAGCTGGTGCGTCCAGGCCGAGTGGGACGCGCCGACCGTGGTCGGCGGCGCCGGCGCGCATTTCTTCCTCGAAGACGGCCGCGCGATCCTCGACCTGTCGAGCCAGGCCGAATGCTGCAACCTTGGCCACCAGCATACCCGCGTGGTCGCCGCGATCCGCGACCAGGCCGAGCGATTGTGCTTCATCGCCAACGCCTGGGGCGCCGCCCCCCGCGCCGAGCTCGCCGCGCGCCTGCTTGACCTGTCGGGGTTCGCCGGCGGCCGTGTTTACTTCACCCTCGGCGGCGCCGACGCCAACGAAGCCGCGGTGCGCATCGCGCGCCAGGCATCGGCCAAGCCCAACGGCCTGATCGTCACCCGCGACCGCTCCTATCACGGCGCCAGCCAGCTCGGCATGGCGCTGTCGGGCGACGCCCGCACCCAATCTCAAGTTGACCCCGCGGCGCTCGGCGTGCGCCACGTCCCGCCGCCTTATGCCTACCGCTGCCCGTTCGGCAGCAGCGGCGGTGGCGATTGCGGGGTGGCCGCCGCCGCCGCAGTAGCCGAGTGCATCGACGCCGAGGGCGCTGAAGCGGTCGCGGCGGTAATGATGGAGCCTGACGCCGGCACCAACGGCATCGTCGCGCCCGACAGCTACTGGCCCGCGCTGCGCCGCCACACCGCCGAGCGCGGCGTCTTGCTCATCGCCGACGAGGTGATGAGCGCGTTCGGCCGCTGCGGCGAATGGTTTGCCTGGCAGCGCTATGGCGACGACGGTCGCCCCGACCTGATGACTTTGGCGAAAGGCCTGACCGGCGCCGCCGTCCCACTCGGGGCGGTGATTTTGTCCAACGCGCTCGCCGCTCGCCTCGATCACGAGCAATTCAACTCCGGCCTGACCTATTGCGGCCACCCGCTGGCCTGCGCCGCCGGCCTAGCCGCCATCGCCGCCTACGAGGAAGACGATCTGATCGCGCGCTCGCGCGACCTCGGCGCAACCCTGTTCGCCGAGCTGCAGCGCCTGCAGCAGCGCCACGCGGTAATCGGCGACGTACGCGGCGGTCGCGGCCTGTTCGCCGTGGTCGAATTGGTCGCCGACTGCGCTACTCGCGCCCCGCTCGCGCCGTGGCCCGAGCAGCCGCCGGCGCTGAAAGCGCTCGCCGCCGCCGCGCTCGCCGAGGGCGTCTCGCTCGCGACCCGCGGCAACCTCATCATCATCGCGCCGCCGCTGGTCATTTCTGAGCGCGACCTCGCCGACGCTCTCGCTTTGCTCGACCGCCTGCTCGCCCGCTTTTTTCCGAATCCCGAGTGACCGCCATGACCTTCCGCCTGACCTACGCAACGATGTTCAACCCGCCCGAATCGATGCACGAGCGGTTCGAGGCGGCGCTCGCCAATGTCCGCGCCAACCTCGGCCGGCGGCACGGCCTGTTCATCGATGGCGCCGACCGCGATGCCTCGGACTACGCCGAACGCGTCAGCCCGATCGACCACGACTTTCACCTCGGCGAATTCGCCCTCGCTAATCATGCCGATGTCGACGCCGCCTACGCGGCAGCCAGCGCGGCGTTTCCCGCCTGGCGCGCCACGCCCGCCACCGAACGCGCACGCCTGGTCCGCCGTGTCGGCGACCTAATGGAGGAGCGCGTCTACGACATCGCCGCCGCGCTCACCCTCGAGGTCGGCAAGAACCGCATGGAGGCGCTCGGCGAAGCGCAGGAAACGGTCGACTTCTTCCATCATTATGCCGACGAATTCGCCGCCGCCGACGGCTTCGACCGGCCGCTTCCCGACGATCCCCTCGACGGCGTCGCCTCGCACAACCGCAGCACGATGCGCCCGTACGGCGTGTGGGCGGTGATCGCGCCGTTCAACTTTCCGCTTGCGCTCGCCGGCGGCCCGGTCGCCGCCGCGCTGGTCACCGGCAACACCGTGGTGTGCAAGGGCGCCAGCGACACGCCGTGGGCGGTGCGTCTGCTCGCCGATTGTGTGCGCGACGCCGGCCTTCCGCCGGGCGTGTTCAATTTCCTTTCCGGCTCGGGCGCCGAGGTCGGCGCGGCGATGGTCGCGCATCCGCTGACTGCAGGGGCGACCTTCACCGGCTCGGCCGCGGTCGGCATGGATCTCGTCCGCACCATGGCCGGCGGCAAATATCCGCGCCCGTGCATCGCCGAGATGGGCGGCAAGAACCCGTGCATCGTCACCGCGAGCGCCGACCTCGAGCGCGCCGCCGCCGGCATCGTCCGCTCGGCGTTCGGCATGGGCGGGCAGAAATGCTCGGCGCTGTCGCGGCTCTATGTCGATGCCTCGGTCGCCGACGCCTTGGTCGAAAAGCTCCTCGCGCAGATCGCCGCGATCCGCATCGGCGATCCCACGTTGCGCGAGAACTGGCTCGGCCCCGTCGTCAACCGCACCGCCTACGGCAAATACGCCGATTATTCCGCGCAACTCGCCGCCTCCGCCACGATCCTCACCGGCGGCCGCCAGCGCACCGAGGGCGACCTCGCGCGCGGCTTCTATGTCGAGCCGATCCTCGCCGAAGCCACGCTCGACCACCCCTTGTGGCAACAGGAAATGTTCCTGCCGATCCTGATGGTCCACCGCACGTCGAACCGCGACGAGGCGATGCGCCTCGCCAACGATTCGGACCTCGGCCTCACCGCCGGTCTCTACGGTTCGGACGACGATATCGCCTGGTTCCACGACCAGATCGAGGCCGGCGTGACTTACTCCAACCGCGCGCAAGGCGCGACCACCGGCGCCTGGCCCGGCTATCAGCCGTTCGGCGGGTGGAAGGGCTCGGGCTCGACCGGCAAGGCGATCGCGTCGTTCTATTACCTCGCCCAATACATGCGCGAGCAGTCGCGCACGGTGGTCGAATAGGGATGGAGCTGCTCTCCCTCCACGACGCGATCGACCGCTTCGTGCCCGACGGCGCGAGCGTCGCGCTCGAGGGGTTCACCCACCTCATCCCGTTCGCCGCGGGCCACGAAATCATCCGCCAGGCGCGCCGCGACCTCCACCTCATCCGCATGACCCCCGACCTCATCTACGATCAGATGATCGGCGTGGGCTGCGCGGCGAAACTGACCTTTTCGTGGGGCGGCAACCCCGGGGTCGGCTCGCTCCACCGCCTGCGCGATGCGGTCGAGAATGGTTGGCCGCGCCCGCTCGAGCTCGACGAGCACAGCCACGCCGGGATGGCCGCGGCCTATTGCGCCGGCGCCGTCCGGCTGCCGTTCGGCATGCTGCGCGGCTATGCCGATACCGATCTGGCGGCGGTCAATCCCGCGATCCGCAGCGTCCGCTGCCCCTACACCGACGAAGCTTTGGCAACCGTCCCCGCGATCAACCCGGACGTCACCATCCTCCACGCCCAGCGAGCCGACTGCGCCGGCAATGTCGCCATCCACGGCATCATCGGCGCCCAGCGCGAAGCAGCGCTCGCGGCCAAGGCGCTGGTGGTGACGGTCGAGGAGATCGTCGACGAATTGCCCCCGGCGATGAACGCTGTGCTGCTGCCGCACTGGGTGGTCAGCTCGGTCGTCCACTGCCCCGGCGGCGCCGCCCCGTCCTACGCCCACGGCTGCTACGCCCGCGACAATGCTTTCTACAAGGATTGGGACGCCATCGCCCGCGACCGCGCGACCTTTTCGGAGTGGATGGACCGCAATGTCATGAGCAAGGCGGCATGACCGACTGGACCCCCGACGAGATGATGACCGTCGCCGCGGCGCGCGTGCTGTGGGACGGCTGCGTGTGCTTCGTGGGGATCGGCTTGCCCAGCGCGGCGTGCAATTTGGCGCGGCTGACCCACGCCCCCGACATCGTGCTGATCTACGAATCGGGCACTATCGGCACGCGACCGACCGTGCTGCCGCTGTCGATCGGCGACGGTGAGCTCGCCGAGACCGCGGCGTGCGTTGTCCCCCTGCCCGAAATTTTTGCCTATTTCCTCCAGGCCGGGCGGGTCGACGTCGGCTTTCTCGGCGCCGCGCAGATCGACCGCTTCGCCAACCTCAACAGCACCGTGATCGGCCCCTACGATGCCCCCGCCACCCGCCTCCCGGGAGCCGGCGGCGCGCCCGAGATCGCCGCCCACGCCAGGCAGACCTTCGTCGTCATGAAGGCGACCCCACGCAGCTTCGTCGAGAAATTAGACTTCCGCACCACCGCCGGTTTCCTCGACGGCGGCGATGCCCGCGCCCGCAGCGGCGCACGCGGAGCCGGGCCGCAACAAGTGATCACCGATTTCGGAATCCTTACCCCAGCCGCTGGCAGCAACGAGCTGACCCTCACCGCTTTGTTCCCTGGTGCGACAGTTGAAACGGCCCGCGCTGCGGTCGGCTGGCCACTGGCCATCGCCGACCAACTCGATCCGATCGCCCCGCCCACCGCGGACGAACTCGCGGTCCTGCGCGCGCTCCATGCCCGCACGGCGGAGGCCCATCGCCGTCCGGTCGAGCTTCCGGCATGACCCGCAATCTGTCACGAGGAGCCGCCGTGCAATCGCCCCACATCATCACCGAGCTTCCCGGGCCCAACGCCCGCGCCATGATCGCGCGCGACGCCGAAGTAATCTCGCCGTCCTACCCGCGCGATTATCCGTTCGTCATGGCCCGCGGCCGCGGCACCGAGGTGTGGGACGTCGACGGCAACCGCTTCCTCGATTTCGCCGCCGGCATCGCGGTGTGCGCCACCGGCCACGCCCACCCGCAGGTCGTCGCCGCGGTCCAGCAAGCGGCCGGCGAATTCCTCCACATCTCGTCCGATTACTGGCACGAGCGGATGATCGCGCTGGCCGAGCGCCTTGCCCGCCTCGCCCCGCTCGGCGAGCCAGCGATGAGCTTCCTCTGCCAGTCGGGCACCGAAGCGGTCGAAGGCGCGATAAAACTCGCCCGCTACGTCACCGGCCGCCCGCGCTTCATCGGCTTCCTCGGCGGCTTCCACGGCCGCAGCATGGGCTCGTTGTCGTTCACCTCGAGCAAATACACCCAGCAGAAGGGCTTCGGCCAAACCATGCCGGGCGTCACTCACGTGCCGTTCCCCGATCCCTATCGCCCGCTGTTCGCCGGTGACGACCAGGGCGCCGCGGTGCTCGACTACATCGCCATGCTGTTCGAGCGCAGCGTCCCCGCCGCCGATGTCGCCGCGATCCTGATCGAGCCGATCCAGGGCGAGGGCGGCTACATCGTCCCGCCGCCGGGCTTCCTCGCCGGCCTGCGCGCTTTGTGCGACGCCCACGGCATGCTGCTCATCTTCGACGAAGTGCAGTCGGGCGTCGGCCGCACCGGGCGGATGTTCGCGTGCGAGCATGACGGCGTCGCCCCCGACATCATGTGCGTTGCGAAAGGTCTCGGCTCGGGCCTGCCGATCGGCGCGGTCGTCGCCCGCCGCAAGCACATGCAGCAATGGGCGCGCGGCGCGCACGGCAACACCTACGGCGGCAACCCGATCGCCTGCGCCGCGGCGATCGCGACGCTCGATCTGGTCGAGAGCGACTACGCCGCCAATGCCGCTGAGGTTGGCGCTCACTTCATGTCCCGCCTGCGCGACCTGATGGCCGACTATCCATGCATCGGCGACGTCCGCGGCCGCGGCCTGATGATCGGCATGGAGCTGGTCGAAGCCGACGGCGCGCCGGCCAAGGCACTGTGCGATACGGTGATCACCCGCGCCTTCCACAACGGCCTGCTCTTGCTCTCGTGCGGCGCCAGCACCGTCCGCTTCATGCCCCCGCTGAGCACCACCAAAGACGAAATCGACGAGGCCCTCGCCCTCCTCCGCGCCGCGCTCGACGAAGCCCTCGCCTGATGCGCACCGCGCTGCTGATCGCCGCCGCTCTGCTCGCCGCTCCGGTAGCGGCCAAGCGCGAGCCGGTGCTCAAGCAGGTCGACCTGCCGCACAGCTATTACTGGCGCGAGCTGTACGTCCCCCAGCTCACCACCGGCCCCTCGAGCGCCGCTTTCACCCCCGACGGCCGCGCACTGATCTACTCGATGGGCGGCTCGCTGTGGCGTCAGACGATCGGCTCCAGCGAAGCGGTCGAGCTGACCCACGCCCGCGCCGCCTACGACTACCAACCCGACATCGCCCCCGACGGCCGCAGCGTCGTCTTCACCCGCTACGCCAATGACGCGTTCGAGCTGTGGCGCCGCGATTTGCGCACCGGCCGCGAGCAGCAATTGACCCGCGGCGGCGCGGTCAACCTCGAGCCGCGCCTGTCCCCCGACGGTAGGCAAATCGCCTGGGTCTCGACGCAAGGCACCAGCCACTTCAACCTGTTCATCGCGAACGTCACGTCTGCCGGCCTGACCAATCCCCGCCCGCTGGTCGCGCCGCGCCAAAGCACGATCGCGCGCTACTATTATTCCCCCCACGACCACGCCATCAACCCGGCCTGGACCCCCGACGGCAAGCGCATCCTCTACCTCGGCAATCCCGAGGTGGCGTGGGGCAGCGGCGACATCTGGTCGGTCGCAGTCGCCGACCCCGCCGACCGCCGCCGCATCCTCAGCGAGGAAACCTCGTGGAGCGCGCGCCCCGAAACCTCGCCCGACGGCGGCCGCATCCTGTTCTCCAGCTACCACGGCCGCCAGTGGCGCCAATTATGGCTGACCACCCCGTCCGGCGCCGCCCCGCTCCCGCTTGCCTTCGGCGAGTTCGACCGCGGCACCGCGCGCTGGTCGCCCGACGGTGAGCGGATCGCGTTCATCACCAACCAGAGCGGCAACACCAGCTTGGTCGTCCGCGATACCGTCGGCGGCGCCGAGACAAAAATCATTGCCGCCACCCGTCGCTACAAGACTCCCCACGCGCGCCTCACCCTCGACATCCGCGACGAAGCCGGGCGCAGCGTGCCCGCCCGCGTCGCAATCCTCGCCAGCGACGGCCGCGCGCACGCCCCCGCGTCCGCCTGGCTCCACGCCGACGACGGCTTCGACCGCTCGGCGCAAAAGGCCGAAACCGCTTATTTTCACTGCGCCTCGCCGTGCACGCTCGACGCCCCCGGCGGGCCCGCCGCGATCTGGGTTCAGCGCGGTTTTCGCTATCTGCCCTGGCGCCAAGCCGTCACTCTCGCTGGCACCCGAACCCTCGCCGTCAACCTCCAGCGCAACGACTTGCCTGCGGCGTTCGGCACCTTCCGCAGCGCCGATCTCCATGTCCACATGAATTACGGCGGCGCCTATCGCAACACTCCGGCCAACCTCGCGGCGCAAGCCCGCGCCGAAGACCTTGACCTCGTCCACAACCTCATCGTCAACAAGGAAGAACGAGTCCCCGACATCGGCTATTTCAGCCCCGATCCGGACCCCGCGGGCGGCGCCGGTGCGACCGTCCTCCACGCCCAGGAATATCACACCAGCCTGTGGGGCCACCTCGGACTGCTCGGCCTCACCAGCCACATCCTGACCCCCGATTTCTCGGCCTACCGCCAAACTGCTTTGACCAGCCCGTACCCGCACAATGGCGTGATTGCCAATCTCGCTCACGCCCAGGGCGCGCTGGTCGGCTACGTCCACCCGTTCGATTGGGACATCGACCCGGCGAAGGAGGAATCGCTGACCAACGCGCTCCCCGCCGACGTCGCCCACGGCAAGGTCGATTATCTCGAGATCGTCTCCTTCGCGGATCATAAGGCGACCGCGAAAATCTGGTACCGCCTGCTAAACCTTGGCTTCCGCCTCCCCGCCGGCGCCGGCACCGACGCAATGGCCAATTACGCCAGTTTGCGCGGCCCGGTCGGCATGAACCGCCTGTTCCTCGACACCGCCGGCGACGCCACTCCGGCGGCGATGAAGGCCGCGCTCAAGGCCGGCCGCAGCTTCGCCAGCAACGGGCCGTTGCTCGGGCTCGATATCGCCGGCCAGCGCCCCGGCGGCACCGTCGCGCGGCGTAGCGCGGGGACGCTCCCCTACCGCATCGCGCTGCGCTCCCCGGTCGCGGTCGATCACCTCGAGCTCGTCCATAACGGCAAAGTGATAAAATCCTTCGCCCTCACCGGCGATCGCCGCAGCTTCGATGCCGCGGGCGATCTCCCGATCGATGCCGGCGGCTGGCTCATCCTGCGCGCGTGGAACGACGGCGCCGACCCGCAGGTGCTCGATCTCTATCCCTACGCCACTACCAGCCCGGTCTATCTCGACCTCCCCGGCGGCCCCGCCACCGCGCGCGAGGACGCCGCTTACTTCGCCGCCTGGGTCGACCGCGTGCTCGCCGAGGCGGCCGCCCGCAGCGACTACAATAATCCGCGCGAACGCAGCGCGACGCTCGACTATCTGCGCACCGCGCGCGACCGCTACCGCCGCATGGCCGGAAGGACCGCCCGATGACCGACACCGCGATTGAAGCACCGCCGGCACGCCTGCTTGGCTTCTGGACCTGCACCGCGCTGGTCATCGGCAACACCATCGGCATCGGCATCTTCGTTCTGCCCGCGGTGCTCGCGCCGTTCGGCTTCAACGCTTTGCTCGGCTGGGGTGTGACGGTGCTCGGCTGCATCGTGCTGGCGCGGGTGTTCGCCCGCCTGGCGCGCGAATATCCCGGCGCCGACGGCCCCTACGGCTACGTCCGCGCCACCCTCGGCGAGACGCCCGCCTTCCTCGCCATCTGGTGCTATTGGGTATCGGTGTGGATCACCAATGCCGCGCTCGCCATCGGCGTCGTCGGCTATCTCGAGGCGATCTTCCCCGGGCTCGCCGGCATCGTCCCGCTGCCGCTGATCGCGCTCGGCTTGCTGTGGCTGTTCCTCGGTATCAATCTGTTCGGGGTGCGCACCAGCGGCCCGGTGCAGATCGTCATGACCGTCCTCAAGCTGCTGCCGATGGCGGCGGTGATTTTCTTCGGGCTGTGGATGCTGGTCGCCGAGCCCGCCGCATTCACCCGCGACCTGCCGCCGACGCCGATCAGCTTGCCGCTGGTGATGGCCGCCTCGACCATCGCTTTGTTCGCCATGCTCGGCTTCGAATCGGCGACCGTTCCCGCCAGCCGGGTCGATGACCCGGGCCGCACCATCCCCCGCGCGACGCTCGTCGGCACGCTCGTCACCGCCGCCATCTACATCGCCATTTCGGCGATCCCGATGCTGCTCATCCCGCAGGCCGAGCTGGCCAAGTCGAGCGCCCCGTTCGCCGATTTGCTGAGCCGCGAGCTCGGCGCCGGCAGCGGCCGCTGGCTCGCCTTGTTCGTCGTCATCAGCGGCTTGGGCGCGCTCAACGGCTGGACCTTGCTGGTCGGCGAATTGACCCGCACCATGGCCGCCAATCAGGTGATGCCCGCACTGTTCACCCGCAACAACAGCCGCGGCGCGCCGGTATTGGCGCTGCTAATGACGAGCGTCCTCGCCAGCATCATGATCCTGATGAACTACAGCGAATCTTTGGTCGACGGCTTCGCCTTCCTCAGCACGATGGTCACCGCCGCCAACCTTCCGCTGTATTTGTTCGCCGCGCTGGCGGTGATCATCCTGTGGCGTCGCGGCGGCCGTTCTCCGGGCCTCCTCGCGCTCGGCTTGCTCGGCACCGCTTATGCCGTCTTCGCCTTCATCGGCGTCGGCGGCGAGCCCTTCCTGTGGGCGCTCGCGCTCGCCGCGATCGGCATGCTGGTCTATCTGCTGATGCGCCGCCACCGCGCGCGATTGCCGACCGCCCAGCCTGAATGACACGCGACCCGCGCTACGACATCTTGTTCGAGCCGATCCAGCTCGGCCCGGTCGTCGCGCGCAACCGCTTCTTCCAGGTCCCCCACTGCAACGGCATGGGCCACGCCATGCCGCTCGCCCACGCCGCCATGCGCGAGGTCAAGGCCGAGGGCGGCTGGGCCGTGGTCAGCACCGAGGAATGCGAGATCCACCCGAGCGGCGACCTCTCGCCCTACATCGAGGCGCGGCTGTGGGACGATGCCGATATCCCCGCGCTGGCGCTGATGTGCGACCAGGTCCACGCCCACGGCGCGCTGGCGGCGATCGAGCTCGCCCACAACGGCGCCGCCGCGTCCAACCTCTACTCACGCGACGTGCTGCTCGCGCCGTCGCATTCGCCCCAGCTCGGCGGCCACCCGCAACAGGCGCGGATGATGAGCAAGCGCGACATCGCCGATTTCCGCGGCTGGCACCGCGCCGCCGCGCTGCGTGCCAGAAACGCCGGGTTCGATATCGTCTACGTATACGCCGCGCACGACCTCGCGCTGCCGATGCATTTCCTGCAAGCCCGCCGCAACCAGCGCACCGACGAATATGGCGGCAGCCTCGAAAATCGCGTGCGCCTGCTGCGCGAGCTGATCGAGGACACCAGGGACGCCGTCGGCGACCGCTGCGCCGTCGCGCTGCGCTTCGCCACCGAGGAGTTCCTCGGCGACGACGGCATCCGCGCCGACGGCGAAGCGCGCGAGGTTGTCGCCATGCTCGCCGAGCTGCCCGATGTGTGGGACGTCAACGTCTCGGCGTGGCACCACGACAGCGCGTCGTCGCGCTTCGCCGCGGAAAGCGCGCAGGAGCCGTTCATCGACTGGGTCAAGCAGGCCACGAGCAAGCCCGTCGTCGGGGTCGGCCGCTTCACCTCGCCCGACACCATGGCGAGCCAGCTCCGCCGCGGCATCATCGACATGATCGGCGCCGCGCGCCCGTCGATCGCCGACCCGTTCCTGCCGCGCAAGATCGAGGAAGGGCGGATCGACGACATCCGCGAATGCATCGGCTGCAACATCTGCATCAGCGGCGATCTCACCCACGTGCCCATCCGCTGCACCCAGAACCCGACCATGGGCGAGGAATGGCGCAAGGGCTGGCACCCCGAGACGATCGCTCCGAATCACGCCGCCGAAAAAGTGCTGGTGGTCGGCGCCGGGCCCGCCGGACTCGAAGTCGCCCGCGCGCTCGGCCAGCGCGGCTATGAGGTCCACCTCGCCGAGGCCTCGCGCGAATTGGGCGGGCGCGTCATCCGCGAAGCGCGCCTGCCCGGCCTCGCCGAATGGACCCGCGTGCGCGACTGGCGGGTCGGCCAGATCGAGCGTCTGCCCAACGTTTCGGTCTATCGCGAAAGCGCGTTGAGCGCCGACGATGTGCTCGCGTTCGGCGCCGACCATGTCGTCATCGCCACCGGCTGCCACTGGCGCCGCGACGGCCTCGGCCGCAGCACCGCCGCGCCGATCCCCGGCTTCGACCGCTTTCCGGTGTTCACCCCCGACGATGTGATGGACGGAAAAATTCCTCCCGGCCCGGTGCTGCTGTGGGACGACGACGGCTATTACCACGGCAGCGTGATGGCCGAATTTTTGCGCGCGGCGGGCGTTGAAGTGCTGTTCGTGACCCCCGCCGCCGCGCCCGCGCCGTGGACCCTCAACACGCTCGAATTCCCCCACATCCAGGCGCGCCTGCGCGAGCTCGACGTGACGATGCTCGCCTCGCAACGGCTGGTCGCGTTCGATGGCGCGCGCGCCACACTCCAGGACGTGTGGTCGGGCCGCACGACCGAGCATGCTTGCGCCTCCGTGCTGAGCGTTACCGCCCGCCTGCCCAAGGACAGCCTGTTCCACGACCTCGCCGCACGCGAAGCCGAGTGGGGCACCCTGCAATCGCTGCGCTGCATCGGCGACGCCGAAGCCCCCGGCGCGATCGTCCACGCGGTCTACGCCGGCCATCGCTACGCGCGCGAGCTGGGCGAACCCGCCGCCACCTCTTTCCGCCGCCAGCTTCCCGGCGTCACTCACCCGTAATACGCGCGCTCGCCATGGTCGCTGAGGTCGAGCCCTTCGCGCTCCTGCTCCTCGCCGTGGCGCAGCGCGGTGACTTGGCGAACCGCCGCGAAGCACAACGCCGATCCCGCCGCCGACCAGGCGATCGCCACCCCCACCGCGGCCAGTTGCGCCACCAACTGCGCGCCCAGCGCATAGCCTTCCGCGCCATGCCCGCCGAGAGCGGGCAGCGCGACGAACGCGGTGCCGATCGAGCCGACGATCCCGCCCAGCCCGTGGATCCCGAACACATCGAGGCTGTCGTCGATCCGCAGCCGATTCTTGAGCGAGCTGACGAACCCGTAGCAGGCCAGGCTTGCCGTCGCGCCGAGCAGCATCGCGCCGATCGGCCCCGCGATGCCCGCCGCCGGGGTTACCGCGACCAGCCCGGCGATCGCGCCCGACGCGCCGCCGAGCATTGACGGCTTGCCCGACACAAACCGTTCGATCCCCATCCACGCCAACACCCCCGCGGCGGGCGCGGCGAACGTATTGACCATCGCCACCGCGGCGAGCCCGTTGGCCTCGAGCGCCGAGCCCCCGTTGAATCCGAACCAGCCGACCCACAGCAGACCCGCGCCGACCAGCGTCAACGCCAGCGAGTGCGGCGGCATCGCCTCGCGCAAATGGCCCAGCCGCGGCCCCGCGAACGCGACCCCCACCAACCCCGCCACCCCGGCGTTGATGTGGACCACCGTGCCCCCGGCGAAATCGATCGCGCCCATCGCGAACAGCAGGCCCTCCGCCGCCCACACCATGTGCGCCAGGGGGGCGTAGACGATGGTCAGCCACAGCAAGGCGAACAGCATCATCGCGGCGAACCGCACGCGCTCGACCAGCGCCCCGATGACCAATGCCGCGGTGATCGCCGCGAAGCTCATCTGGAACGCCACGAACACCAGCTCGGGAATCGCCTCGCCCGCGGTCGCCAGCGGCCACGCCGCGTCGCCGCCGATCCCCGCCAGCCCGGCCTTGCCGAGATAGCCGAACAGCGCATTGCCTTCGCCGAACGCGAGGCTGTAGCCCCACCCGATCCAGCACAGCACCGCCACCGCAGTAATCCCGAGCACCTGGCTCATCACCGACAGCAAATTCTTGGCCCGCACCAACCCGCCGTAGAACAAGGCCAGCCCGGGCAGCAGCATCATCAGCACCAGCGCGGTCGACACCAGCATCCACGCCGTGTCGCCGCTGTCGATCGTCAGTCCCTCGTTCATGTCACCCCCGGTTGCGCCAACGCCCACGCTAAAGCGCCAAGGCACCGCGCGGCCATGTGAATCGTTCACCTCGCATGGCCCGCTCCGATCCCCCCGCGCCGATGGAGGCTTTGCTCGCCGCCGAGCTGCCCGATGGCGCAGGCTGGCACTACGAGCCCAAATGGGACGGCTTCCGCTGCCTCGCCTCGCGCGACGGCGGCGAGGTCTCGCTGATCTCCAAGTCGGGCAAGCCGCTCGGGCGTTATTTTCCGGAGGTGGTCGCGATGCTGAACGGCCTCGAGGAAAAACAATTTCTGCTCGACGGCGAACTGATCCTGCCGGTCGGCGATGCGCTATCGTTCGAAGCGCTCCAGATGCGCCTCCACCCCGCCGAAAGCCGCATTCGCCGGCTGAGCTGCGAAACCCCCGCCGAATATATGCTGTTCGACCTCCTCGCGGTCGGCGGCAAATCCCTTGCCGAGAAGCCGCTTAGCGACCGCCGCGCCGCGCTCGAACGCTTTCACGCCGCCCAGCGCATCCCCGGCCTGCTGTTGTCTCCCGTCACCGCCAGCTGCGCCGAGGCCCAGGCTTGGCTCGACCGCAGTGGCGGCGCACTCGATGGCGTCATCGCCAAGCGCGCCGACCAGCCATATCGTTTCGGCGAGCGCGCGATGGTCAAGGTCAAGCAGCAGCGCACGGCCGACTGCGTGGTTGGCGGCTTCCGCTATGCGGAGAAGAAAAAGGAGGTCGGCTCGCTGCTGCTCGGCCTCTACGACGACGCCGGCCTGCTCCACCATGTCGGCTTCACCTCGGCGCTCAAGGCCGAGGACCGCGCAAAACTAACTGCCAAGTTAGAAAAACTAATCTCATCGCCCGGCTTCACCGGCAACGCGCCTGGGGGCCCAAGCCGCTGGGCCACCGCGCGCTCGGCCGAGTGGCACCCGCTCAAGCCCAGCCTGGTGGTCGAAGTGCGCTACGATCAGGTCACCGGCCGCCGTTTCCGCCACGGCACCGGCCTGCTGCGCTGGCGTCCCGACAAGGCGCCCGCGCAATGCACCTTCGACCAGCTCGCCCCCGAGTTGCGCCCGTCCGAGCTGGCGCAACTGTTCGGCTGAGCCTCAGCGCAGCTCGTAGCCGGCGAGGCACTCCGCCACCCACCGCGCCGCGGTCAGCGCGCTCAAGTCGCTCGGGTCGAGCGCCGGGTCCCACTCGGTCAAATCGATCACGCGCACCCGCGGGTCCGACGCCAGCCGGCGTACCGCAGCAAAGAAATCCGCCGCGGCCATCCCCCCCGGCCGTGCGCCCGGCGCTCCGGGCAACTGCGCGCGGTCGAGGACGTCGATGTCGCAATCGATCACCAGCGCGTCGCAATGCGCGACATGGTCGAGCGCGTGGGCGATGGCGTGGTCGATGCCGTGCGCCCGCACGTCGCCCAGGGTGATGACGAGGTTGCCCGCCGCCACCGCGTCGCGGTGCATTGCGGCGCTGTTGGCAAAGCTGGCCAGCCCGACCTGCGCGATATTGGCGCCGGGCAGCCCGTCCTCGAGCAAGGCCCGCACCGGGTTGCCGTTGCTCAGTCCCTGGTCGGTGTCGCGCATGTCGAAATGGGCGTCGAGGGTGATCAACCCGATCTCGTCGAGCGACCCACCGAGCCCGAGCAAAGCCGGCCGCGTCACCGCATTATTGCCGCCGACCAGCAGTGTCAGCGCATGCGCCTCGGCGCTGTCCGCCACCGCGTCGCGGATCGGCCCCGTGGCGTCCTCGATGCTCATTCCCGCCACGGCCACGTCGCCGCGGTCGGCAACCAAGGTCGCCAGCTCGCGCCCGGTCTCGACATCGTAGCGCCCGATCCGCGGCAGGGTCGCGCGTAACAGCCCCGGAGCCTTGTCGCACGCCCCCGCCGTCACCGACCCAGCCGCGAGCGGCACGCCGAGCAGCCCGACCGGCGCCGCCGCGTCGCGCGCCACCAGCAGCTCGGCAAGGTTGGGCCAACTCCCCATGCTTTGACGGTATCACCGGAGGTGCCCTAAGGCGATTCCATGTGGGACCGCCTGCTCATCGACTGCCACGTCGCGACGATGGTGCCGCGCGCCGGCGACCCGCTGGGGGTGGTCCGCAACGGCGCGATCGGCATCCTCGACGGCAAGATCGTCCGCGTCGGCCCGCGCACCGAAATGGCCGGCACGCGCGCTTCCGAAGTCGTCCCACTCGGCGGCGCCTGGGTCACCCCTGGGCTGATCGACTGCCACACCCACCTGGTGTTCGGCGGCAACCGCGCCGACGAGCATGCCATGCGCCGTGCCGGCGCCTCCTATGAGGACATCGCCAACGCCGGCGGCGGCATCGCCTCGACCGTCGCCCACACTCGCGCCGCCTCCGCCACCGAGCTGATCGACGGCGCCCGCCGCCGCCTCCACGCACTGATGCGCGGCGGCTGCACCACGGTCGAAATCAAGTCCGGCTACGGCCTCGACACCGCCGCCGAAATGCGCCTGCTCAACACCGCCAAGGCCCTTGGGCGAAGCGAGCCGGTGCGCGTCGTCGCCACCCTGCTCGCGCTCCATGCGCTCCCCCCCGGACGCGATCGCGCCGAGTTCGTCGACGAAGCGGTCGAGCAGATGATCCCGGCGGTCGCCGCGGCCGGCCTCGCCACCAGCGTCGACGCCTTCTGCGAATCCATCGGCTTCACCCTCGCCGAGACCGAGCGCCTGTTCGCCGCCGCCACCGCGCACGGCCTGCGCGTAAAACTTCACGCCGAGCAATTGAGCAACCGCGGCGGCGCCAAAATGGCCGCGCGCTACGAGGCGCTGTCGGCCGACCACCTCGAGCATATTGACGAGGCCGGGGTCGCCGCGATGGCCGAGGCGGGCATGGTCGCGGTGCTTCTGCCCGGCGCTTTCTATGCGTTGCAGGAAACCCGCAAGCCGCCGGTCGACCTGCTGCGCGCCTATGGCGTGCCGATGGCGGTCGCGACCGACTGCAACCCCGGCACCTCGCCCTTGCTGTCGCCGACTCTGGCGATCAACATGGCGTGCACCCTGTTCGGCCTGACCCCGGAGGAGGCGCTGGCCGGGATGACCGTCAACGCCGCCCGCGCGCTCGGGCTCGAAGCGGAGGTCGGCACCCTCGCCCCGGGCAAGGCCGCCGACCTCGCGGTGTGGCGCGAAAGCCCAATCGAGCTCGCCTACTGGATCGGGCTGCCCGGGCCAGAGCGGCGGATTTTCGGAGGACTGGATTGTTGAGCTCCGACCGCCGCGATAACAGCCGCCACATTCGCGCCCGCCGCGGCCCCGAGATCGTCGCCCAATCATGGGCGACCGAAGCTGCCGTCCGCATGCTGATGAACAACCTCGACGAGGAAGTCGCCGAGGACCCGCAGAGCCTGGTGGTTTATGGCGGGATCGGCCGCGCCGCGCGCAACTGGGCGTGCTTCGACTCCATCGTCGCCACCCTCGAGCGGCTCGGCGACGAGGAAACCCTGCTGGTCCAGTCCGGCAAACCGGTCGGCGTGTTCCGCACCCACCGCGACGCCCCGCGCGTGCTGATCGCCAACTCCAACCTCGTCCCCAAATGGGCGACGTGGGAGAAATTCAACGAATTGGATCGCCTCGGGCTGACGATGTACGGCCAGATGACCGCCGGCTCGTGGATCTACATCGGCACCCAGGGCATCGTCCAAGGCACCTTCGAGACCTTCGCCGAAATGGGCCGCCAGCATTATGGCGGCGATCTCAAGGGCAAATGGATCCTCACCGCCGGCCTCGGCGGGATGGGCGGCGCGCAGCCGCTCGCCGCGGTGATGGCCGGCGCGCATTGCATCGCCGTCGAATGCCAGGAATCATCGATCGAAAAGCGCCTCGCCACCCGCTACCTCGATCATCGCGCGACCAGCATCGACCAGGCGCTCGAGATCATCGCCGCCGCAACCGAGCCGACCAGCGTCGGCCTGCTCGGCAACGCCGCCGAAATCCTTCCCGAAATGGTCGCGCGCGGAATCCGCCCCGACGCGGTGACCGACCAGACCAGCGCCCACGATCCCGCCAACGGATACCTTCCGATCGGCTGGACCGTCGCCGAATGGATCGCCAAACGCGAAACCGATCCCGCCGCGGTCGCCGCCGCCGCGCGCGCCTCGATGGCCAAACATGTCGAGGCCATGCTCGCCTTCCAGGCAATGGGCATCCCGACCTTCGACTACGGCAACAACATTCGCCAAGAGGCCAAGGATGAAGGCGTCACCCATGCCTTCGACTTTCCGGGGTTCGTCCCGGCCTACGTCCGGCCCTTGTTCTGCCGCGGCATCGGCCCGTTCCGCTGGGTCGCGCTGAGCGGCGATCCCGAGGACATCTACAAGACCGACCAGCGCGTAAAAGAAATGATCCCCGACGATCCGCACCTCCACCGCTGGCTCGACATGGCGCGCGAGCGGATCGCCTTTCAGGGCCTCCCCGCGCGGATCTGCTGGGTCGGCCTCGGCCAGCGCCACCGCCTGGGCCTCGCCTTCAACGAGATGGTCAGGAACGGCGAAGTCTCCGCCCCGATCGTCATCGGCCGCGACCATCTCGACTCAGGCTCGGTCGCCTCCCCCAACCGCGAAACCGAATCAATGCAGGACGGCAGCGACGCGGTCAGCGACTGGCCACTGCTCAACGCCTTGCTCAACACCGCGTCGGGCGCGACCTGGGTCTCGCTCCACCACGGCGGCGGGGTCGGCATGGGCTATTCGCAGCACGCCGGCATGGTCATCGTCGCCGACGGCAGCGACGACGCCGCCCGCCGCCTCGAGCGAGTCCTGTGGAACGACCCCGCGACGGGCGTCATGCGCCATGCCGACGCCGGCTACGAGATCGCGGTCGACTGCGCCCAGGAACAGGGGCTGGACTTGCCCATGATTGGCGGAACCGGGGGTCAGAATGCTGGCGTTTGAGCTGTTCGTCGACGACCGCCGGATTTGCGTCGCCGGCATGGAAGATTGGGCGGTGATGTCGGTCATCCTGTCGGGGGTTCGCCGCCGCGAACAGGATCCCGATGACGCGGGCCGGCTCGACATCGCGGCCGGCGGCTTGTCGGAAACCGGCGCGGACGGCGCGTCCTTTCACTCGCGCTGGGAAAAGGTCGATCTCACGGTCGGCAGCCGGGTGGTCATCAACCTCGTCGAAACCGATCAGCCCGATCCGCCGATCAAGCGCTACCGGTCGGATCGCGAGCATCACGAATCGCCGTTCACCGACGAGGAAATCGAGGAAATGGAGCGCGAGGATTACGCTCGGCTCAAGGCCAAGTTCGAGCCGAGCCCCGGCGACCGGGCATGACGATCGGCGGCTAGCGTCCGGCGCATGGCTATCCGTCATCCGGGTGCCCGTCGACTTCGCTCAGGACAGGCCTGAGCCGGGATCCGCCTACTTCCCTCGCGCACAAGAAAAAGGCATCGAGCACCACGGCGACATACAGCAATACGGTCAGGAATTTCATTGAAGCTGAACCCGGAACAGATTTCGCTCGGGCAATTGCGCGCTTTGTGGGCGGGCGCGTCCGCGTCGCTCGATGACTCGGCACTGACCCGCGTCGCCGCCGCCGCCGCCACGGTCGATCGCATCGTCGCGTCGGGCGACACCGTCTATGGGGTCAACACCGGCTTCGGCCTGCTCGCCAACACCCGCATCCCCCATGATCGCCTCGCCGAGCTCCAGACTAACCTCATCCTCAGCCACAGCGCCGGCCTCGGCGATCCGCTGCCGCGCCACGTCACCCGCCTGATGATCGTCCTCAAATTGCTTGGCCTCGGCCGCGGCTTTTCCGGGGTGCGGGTCGAGGTCATCGCTGCGCTCCAGGCTTTGCTCGATTCCGGCGCCATGCCGGTCATCCCCAGCCAAGGCAGCGTCGGCGCCTCGGGCGACCTCGCCCCGCTCGCGCACCTCATCGCCGCGCTGATGGGCCACGGCAGCATTGACCTCGCCGGCGAAACGATGCCCGCCGCCGCGGCGCTGCAAAAGCTCGGCCGCGAGCCGCTCGCGCTTGGGCCTAAGGAAGGACTCGCGCTGATCAATGGCACCCAGGCCTCGACCGCCATCGCCCTCGACGCCTTGTTCGCCGGTGAGCGCGTGTTTGCCGCCGCGCTCGCCGCCGGCGCGCTGTCGGTCGATGCGCTCAAGGGCAGTGCAAAACCGTTCGACCCGCGCCTGTCCGCGCTGCGCGGCCAGCCCGGCCAAATCCGCGTCGCCGCCGCCATCGCCTCCTACCTCGAGGGCAGCGCGATCATGGCCAGCCACGGCCGCTGCGGCCGGGTCCAGGACCCCTACAGCTTCCGCTGCCAGCCGCAGGTAATGGGCGCCGCGCTCGACTTGCTCGCCAACGCCGCGCGTACCCTGGTCATTGAGGCCGCGGCGGTGACCGACAATCCGATCGTCTTCCCCGATACCGATGAAGCCATTTCGGGCGGCAATTTCCACGCCCAGCCGGTCGCCTTCGCCGCCGACACCATCGCGATCGCCTTGTGCGAGGTCGGCTCGATCTCTGAGCGCCGCACCTCGGTGCTGGTCGATCCCAAGATGAGCGGGCTGCCCGCCTTCCTGGTCGAGGATTCGGGGGTCAATTCGGGGCTGATGATCCCCCAGGTCACCGCCGCCGCTCTGGTCAGCGAGAACAAGAGCCTGGCCTTCCCCGCCTCGGTCGATTCGATCCCCACCTCGGCCGGGCAGGAGGATCATGTCTCGATGGCGCCGATCGCCGCGCGCAAGGCGTCCACCATCGCGCGCAACAACGCCGGGGTGATCGCGATCGAGCTGATCGCCGCCGCGCAAGGCGTCGACTGCCACGCCCCGCTCAAGACGTCGGCCCGGCTCCAGGCGATCCACGCCAAGGTCCGCGCGATGTCGCCGCACATGACCGCCGACCGCTATTGGGCGACCGACATGGCCGCGCTTCAGGGCGCGGTGCTCGCCGGCGAGTTCGGCGATAGCGACCTGCTTGGCTAGGCTGCTTCGACCTTCGACTTGAACAGCCCGAGCAGCATTCCCCAGCCGCCGTCCATGCTCTCGAATTCTTGCGCCGCCCCCTCGCCCATGCGCTCGAGGTCGCGGTGCTCGAAGTGGACGATGGTGACCTCGCCGCGCGCCTCGAAATTGACCTCGACCGTGGTCGCGAAATCGGGATCGTAATCGAACTCGCGGTTCAATTGCCACGCCAGCACCAGCCGGCTCGGCGGCTCCCACGCCAGCACCCGCCCCCACATATGTTCGGACCCGTCGGCCCCTTTTTCATACCACCGCCCCCCGCCCCGCGGCTCGATCACGACATCGATCTGTATGGTGTGCGCAGCGACGCTGTGTTCCTTGTGCCACCACTCCCCCATGCGGCCCGCGAACACCTCGAACGCGCGCTGGATCGGCGCCCTGACCTCGATGGTCTTGCGGATTGCGGCGGGCGCGATGCGTTGCTGCGCGGGGTGGTTCATGGCCTGTCCTCCTGTTCGGCGAGCGTTTTGAAATTGGCCAGGCTGCGGTCCCATTGCTGGTCGAGCCAGCGCCGCATCGGACCCAGCCCGGCAGGGTCGATGCGATAGATGCGGCTGGTCCCGCGGGCCTCGGCGACGACCAGCCCGGCGTCCTTCAAGACTTTGAGATGCTGCGACACCGCCGGCCGGCTGACCGGCAATCCGGCCGCGATCGCCGCCACCGCGCATGGGCCGCCGGCGAGCCGCTCGAACACCGCGCGTCGGGTCGGGTCGGCTAAAGCAGCGAAGGCCAAATCACTCATGTGCCCATTAGTAAGTCACCACTTACCAATGAGTCAAGCGTGTGTCTCGAGCGAGGGTTGGGAGGGACCCGGTTGCTGCCGATGCCCCTCCCTGCGCCGCTATTTCTCGCCGAGGTTGGCGAGGATCTGGCTGGCCGTCATTGGACCGCGCACGAAGGTGTCGGTGTGGCTAGAGATATGCTTGCGCAGCTCGATTCCCGCGCGCGGCCCATAGGTAAGTCCGAGCTTTTTTGCCGCCGCCTCGAACGCCGCGTCCTGCTCGGGCGTGGTGACCGGCGCAATCATCAGATAGTCCCATGCGGCGCCGTCGGTGTGGACATAGATTTGCGCGGTCGGCTGGCCCGCTTCGCGCGCGATCCGCTCCTGCTCGGCGAGCCACTTCAATAGCGCCACCTGGTGCCCCGGCGCGGCGTGATAAATCGACACGATCCCGCTTCCGGCCGATTGCGCGGCGGCGCCTGTCGGCAACGCCAAGGCAAGCGCGGCGGCAGCCGCGAGGGCAAGTTTGATATGCATCGTGATGGTTCCCCAATGTGTCGGCCGCAGCCGGTTCGCCCGGTCGCTTGGCCGGTCGGCTGGTCGGTGCACGGGAACGCCACGGGTGAAAGGATCAGCGCCCTGGAATTAACCTGAATTAATTGGCTACGGCAAGCGATCTCAGTGAAAATCGCGGCTCTTGGGGATGCAGTCGACATTGCGCGGGTGCATGGCGGCGGGCGGCCGCCAACTGCCGCCGCCGTCCCCCTGGTTGAGCGTCGACGGCAGCGCATCGTCGCTCAAATGCCGCAGCATCGCCGTGTCGTCCTCCAGCTTGCGCGCGACGACATGGATCACCGCGTCGTCCTTTTGGACGATGCCGTGCACCGCGATCAGCCGCGCGCCCATCACGATCCGCCGCTGGGCCTCGAACACATCGGGCCAGATGACCAGATTGGCGATCCCGCTTTCGTCCTCCAGCGTGATGAAGCACACGCCCTTTGCACTGCCCGGCCGCTGACGGATCAGCACCAGCCCGGCGAGCGACACGCGCTTGCCGTCGCGGATCGATTTCAGCGCGTCCGCGGTGACGAACCCGCGGCTTGCATAATGCTCGCGCAAAAACTGCATGGGATGTGCTTTCAGGCTCAGGCGCACGGTCTGGTAATCGCTGACGACATGCTCGCTGAGTGGCATTTGCGGGAGCTGCGCGATCTCCGCTTCGGACCCCTCGTCGCGCGCGTCCGCGGCGGCGAACAGCGGCAATTCGGGCGCCGCCTTGAGCGCCTTGGAATCCCACAGCGCGGCGCGGCGGTCGAGCCCGAGGGAGCGAAATGCGTCGGCCTCGGCGAGCCGCTGGATGGCGTGGACGGGCACGTGCGCGCGGGTGCGCAAATCCTCGACCGTGGCATAGGGGCGGAAAGGGGTGATCTGAGCGGCATCAAGGCTGCGCAGTCCTTCGACCTGGCGGAGGCCAAGACGCAAAACTTTGCTCCCCCTCCCGCTGGCGGGAGGGGGTTGGGGGGTGGGGCTGTGAGACGGAAAAGCAGGCCCGCCCCCGACCCCTCCCGCAAGCGGGAGGGGAGCCTCAAGCGAACAATCCCAATCGCTCAAATTCACATCCACGCCGCGCACTTCGACCCCATGCTCGCGCGCATCGCGGACGATCTGCGCCGGAGCGTAAAACCCCATCGGCTGCGAGTTCAAAAGCGCCGCCGCAAACGCCGCCGGATATTTCCACTTGAGCCAGCTCGACACGTACACGAGGTGCGCAAAACTCGCCGCGTGGCTTTCCGGAAAGCCATACTCCCCAAAACCCTTGATCTGGTCGAAGCAGCGCTGCGCGAAACCGGGATCGTAGCCTCGGCGCACCATCCGCCCGACCATCTTGTCCTGCAGCAATTCGATCGTCCCGCGGCTGCGGAAGGTCGCCATCGCCTTGCGCAGCTGGTTGGCCTCGGCGGGCGAGAATTTCGCCGCGTCGAGCGCGATCTTCATCGCCTGCTCCTGGAAAATCGGCACCCCCAAGGTGCGCCCCAAAATCTGCTGCAATTCGTCGCCCGGCCCGTGCGTTGGGTCGGGGCACGGAAAGGTCACCGCATCCTTGCCCTGGCGGCGCTTCAAATACGGGTGCACCATGTCGCCCTGGATCGGCCCCGGCCGGACGATCGCGACTTCGATCACCAGGTCGTAAAAGCAGCGCGGGCGCAGCCGCGGCAGCATGTTCATCTGCGCCCGGCTTTCGACCTGGAACACGCCCAGCGAATCGCCGCGACACAGCATGTCGTAGACCTCGGGCACCTCCTGCGGCACCGTCGCCAAATCCCATCGCTCGCCATGATGCGCCGCGATCAAATCGAAGCATTTGCGGATGCAGGTCAGCATGCCGAGCGCGAGCACGTCGATCTTGAGGATGCCGAGTTCCTCGATGTCGTCCTTGTCCCATTCGATGAAGGTGCGGTCGTCCATCGCGCCGTTGCCGACCGGCACCGTCTCGGTCAGCGGCCGCTCGGTCAGAATGAACCCGCCGACATGCTGCGACAAATGGCGCGGCATGCCGATCATCTGCGCGGCGAGCTTGAGCGTTCGGCGCAAGTGCGGGTCGGAGGCGTCGAGCCCGGCTTCTGCCACGCGCTCGTCGGCGATCTCGCCTTCCATGCTGCCCCAATGGGTCGAGGCGATCGCCGCGGTGACGTCTTCGGAGAGGCCCATCACCTTGCCCACCTCGTGATCGCCGAGCGCGGGCGGTAGTGGATCACGGTCGCCGCGATGCCGGCCCGCTCGCGGCCGTATTTTTGATAGATGTGCTGGATCACTTCCTCGCGTCGCTCATGTTCGAAATCGACGTCGATGTCGGGCGGCTCCTTGCGCTCTTCGCTGATGAAGCGCTCGAACAGCAAATCGCTGGTCGCCGGGTCGACCGCGGTGATGCCGAGGCAGAAACACACCGCGCTGTTGGCCGCGCTGCCGCGCCCCTGGCACAGGATCGGAGGATCGAGCGACCGCGCAAAGGCGACGATGTCGTGGACGGTCAAAAAATAGCGCGCGAAGTCGAGCCGCTCGATCAGCGCAAGCTCGTGGCGGAGCTGCTTGTCGACCTTGCCCGAAACGCCGTCGGGCCAGCGGGTCCTGGCACCTTCCCACGTCAAAAGCTCGACATACTGCTGCGGCGAGCGGCCCTCGGGCACACTCTCGCGCGGATATTCGTAGCGCAGTTCGTCGAGGCTGAAATCGAGCGCGTCGGCAAAGCTGCGCGTCGCCGCAATCGCATGCGGCCAGCGCTCGAACAGCCGCGCCATTTCGGCCGGCGATTTCAAATAGCGCTCGGCATTGGGGTTGAGCAGATAGCCCGCCGTGGCCAGCGTCACTTTCTCGCGGATGCAGCTCATCACGTCCTGCAGCGGCCGCCGCTCGGGTTCATGATAATGAACGTCGTTGGTGGCGAGGATATTGCAGCGATTGGCGCGCGCGATGCGGTCGAGCCGCTCGATCCGCGCGAGGTCGTCACCGCGATAGAGATGCGCCGCCGCGACATGATGCAGCGCCGGCAGCGCTTCGCGGAGGCGCGGAAGCCCATCTTCGAACGCGTCAATGTCCTCCGGCCAGGCGATGAAAGCGATGCCCTCTCGATGCTCCGCGACATCGGCCAGGGTGAGCTCGCATTCGCCCTTCACCGCGCGCATCTTCCCCAAGCTCAGCAGCCGCGACAGCCGCCCGTAACCGTCGCGGTCGCGTGGGTAAGCGAGCAGGCTCACTTCCCCCCTCCCGCCAGCGGGAGGGGAAGAGCTGCGAAGCAGCGAAGGGGAGGGCCTGTCCGAAGCCTCACAGGCCCTCCCCCCATCCCCTCCCGCAAGCGGGAGGGGGGCAAGATCCAGCCGGCACCCGATCAGCGGCCGCAACCCCGCGCCTTTTGCCGCGCTGTGCAGTCGCACCACCCCGGCCAGCGTGTTACGGTCGGCGACCCCGATCGCGTCCATCCCCAGCTCGAGCGCGGTCAGCACCAGCTCGATCGCGTCCGATGCCCCGCGCAAGAACGAGAACGGCGTCGCCACCCCCAGCTCGACATAATCTGCGCGCGGAATCGCTTCGAGCGGCCCGTCGCGCACCAGTTTCTTGCGCCCGAATCCGGTATACTCGGGCATCAGCCAAACAGCCCGTGCAGAAACCACTCGGGCGCCCCGCCGCGCCCGTCGCCGAACAGCCCTTCGCGATAAATCCAGAACCGCCGCCCGGCCGCATCCTCGACCCGGTAATAATCGCGCAGCCGCGTCCCCGCCGGTTGTCGCCACCACTCGGGCGCGATCCGCTCGGGCCCCTCGACCCGCGCGATGTCATGCACCCCGCGCCGCCACACGAACCGCCGCGGCAACCCCTCCGGAGTCGCGTAAATCACCGCAATCGCCTCGGGCGCATCAAGCAGGCGCTGGGGGCGCTTCTGCTCCCCCTCCCGCATTGCGGGAGGGGGTTGGGGGGAGGGCCTGTCTCGCAACGCGCCCCCCCATCCGCTCGCCAGCTCGGGCAAATGGCTTCCGCGCGTAGTCGGCCGACGCACCCGTTCGGCGCCGAGCCGCGCCACCAGCCGGTCGATCAGCCGCGCCAGCTCGAGCTCGCGCGGCGGCTCGCCGAGCAGCGCATCCTGCTCGGACCCGAGCGGCTCGCACCACGCCGCGGTCAGCGCGAAGCCGTCGAACCCGAACCCCGGGTCGAGCCGCTCGAGCTTTTCACTCAGCAACCGCACGACATGCGCCGCATCGCGCGTCGGGCGTGCGGTTTCCGTCGCCGCCTCGCCGACCTCGCCGTCGACGCGAAAGGCGTGGAACACGATCCGCCGCGCGCCCAGCCGGCGCCGCGCCAGCTCGCGCGCCAGCGGGTCGGCCAATCGCGCCAGCGCGCTCCTGAGGATCGCTGGATCGGCCACCGGCTCGGCCAGCCGCAACGCAGCGCGCGGCGGCGGCTCGGCGCGCGTCGCGGTCAGCGGCTCGGGCAGGCGCCCCAGCGCGCGGTCGAGCGCGTCGATCGGATTGTCCGCTTCGCGAAAGCGCCGCGCCAGGCTCCGCCGCGGCACCCCCGCCAGCGCGCCGATGGTCTTGAGCCCGAGCCGTTCGAGCGTCCGCGTCGCGGTCGCAGGAAGGCGCAAAGCTGCAACGGGCAGGGGGGCGAGGAGGGTGCTGAGCCCCTCTCCCGTTGAGGGAGAGGGGAAG
>NZ_JANPKO010000041.1:0-2216 GCF_031426035.1 Sphingomonas sp.
CCTGCTCAACCTCGGTAGCGCGACCAGCGCCGAGATCGCGGCGCTGGGCGAGGAAGTCCTGCGCCGGGTCAAGGCCAGGACCAACATCGCCCTCGAGTGGGAAATCCAGCGGATCGGCACGGAATGAACAAAAATTTGCATGTCGTGGTGCTGATGGGCGGGTGGTCGGCCGAGCGCGAGGTGTCGCTGTCGAGCGGTGCCGGCGTTGCCGCCGCGCTGCGCGAACGCGGCTGGTCCAACGTCACCGAGCTCGACATGCAGCACGACGTTGCCGCCCGGCTCGCCGAGCTGAAGCCCGCCGTAGTGTTCAACGCGCTGCACGGTACGCCGGGCGAGGACGGCACGGTGCAGGGGCTGCTCGACCTGATGCAGATTCCCTACACCCACAGCGGCCTGACCACCTCGGCGATCGCGATCGACAAGGAGCTGACCAAGGCGGTGCTGGTGCCCCACGGCATCCGCATGCCCAAGGGCACGATGGTCGACACCGAAACGCTGTATGAGCGCGACCCGATCGCGCGGCCCTACGTTCTCAAACCGGTCAACGAAGGCTCGTCGGTCGGGGTCGCGATCGTTACCGACGAAGGCAATTACGGATCGCCGATCGGCCGCGACGTACCGGGGCCTTGGCAGCAATTCGACGCATTGCTCGCGGAGCCGTTCATCAAGGGCCGCGAGCTGACCGTGGCGGTACTCAATGACGAGGCGCTGGCGGTGACCGAGCTCAAAATCGACAATGGTTTCTACGATTACGAGCATAAATATACCGATGGTCGCACGGTCCACGTATGCCCCGCCGACGTGCCCGACGAGATCGCCCAGGCGATGCTCGACATGGCGGCCAAGGCGCACCGCGCGCTCGGCTGCAAGGGCGCGTCGCGCTCCGATTTCCGCTGGGATGACGAACAGGGCGAGGCCGGCATCTATCTGCTCGAGGTCAACACCCAGCCCGGGATGACCCCATTGAGCTTGGTCCCCGAGCAGGCCAAATATCGCGGCATATCCTATGGCGAATTGGTCGAGCGGCTGATCGCCGAGGCGCTGGCCGGCGCGGGGACCGGATGAGCGCCGCAAAAGTCCGCCGCGGCGGCGGGGGCCAGCGCCGCCCGCGCAAGCCGGCGGTGGCGGTGCCGCGCAAGATCGCCAAGCGGCTGCCGGTCGACCAGGCGCGCGCCAACCGGCTGGCGGGGGTGGCGTTCGCATTCTTTTTGCTGGCGATCGCGGTGGTTGCCTCGATCGCGCTCGACTGGCCGGCCAAGGCGGTCACCGCGGCGGGCGAGGCGGTCGGCCGCGCCGGGTTCACCGTCAAGCGCATCGACGTCCAGGGCATCCGCCAGATGGATTCGGCGCCGGTCTATGAAATCGCGCTCGACCAGCGCTCGATGGCGATGCCGCTGGTCGACGTCCACGCGATCCGCCGCAAATTGCTACGCTTCGGCTGGGTCAAGGATGCGCGGGTGTCGCGGCGGCTGCCCGACACGCTGGTGATCGACATCGTCGAGCGCACCCCGACCGCGTTGTGGCAGGACAAGCAGCGGCTGACGCTGATCGACGCCGAGGGCGTGGTGCTGGACAAGGTGGCGGTCGACGACATGCCCGATTTGCCCTTGCTGATCGGCCCCGGCGCCAATGCGCGCTCGCAGGAGCTGGCGCGGATGCTGGCCGCAGTGCCGACATTGAAGCCGCAGCTGGCCTCGGCGAGCTGGGTCGGGCGGCGGCGGTGGGATTTGAGCTTTCAGTCGGGCGAGACCGTTGCGCTGCCGGAAGGCGAGGTGGCGGCGAAGAATGCGTTGATGAAATTCGCCAAGGCCGACCGCTCGTCTGGGTTGCTCGGGCGCGGGCTGGTGCGGTTCGACCTCCGCGTGCCGGGCAAAATGATCGTGCGGCTGCCGCGCGCGCCGGGCGAGGCGATCGACCCCGCCGCCGCCGCGGCGGAGGGCTGAAGCCAGGTGAGCAGCCAGTCCGACCAGCCGCTGATTGCCGCGCTCGACATCGGTTCGTCCAAGGTGAGCGCGCTGATCGTGACCAGCGACGCCGACGGGCGCCTGCGCGTGCTCGGCACCGGCCAGCGCGAAAGCCGCGGGGTCAAGCGCGGCTACATCACCGACATGGCGGCGAGCGAGTTCGCGGTGCGCGAGGCGGTCGAGCTGGCCGAGCGGATGTCGGGGGTCACCGTCGACGAAGTCTGGGCGAGCTTCGGCGCCGGCGGGCTGGTC
>NZ_JANPKO010000042.1:0-9544 GCF_031426035.1 Sphingomonas sp.
GCCAGTTGCGACGCGGCAAGCTTGCCGCGGCGTTCGGCGTCGTCGCGCGCGGCGCGGTGATCGGCACCGTCACCGAGCGCGTCGAGCTGGTCCCTGAGCTTGTGCTGTTCGGCCGCGGTGCGCTCGGCCTGCGCCCGCGCGGCGTCAAGCGCCGCCTCGGCGACGCGGCGCTCGGCGCGCATCGCGGCCTGGCCGGCGAGGAGGTCGGCGAGCGCCGCCTCGGCGCCGCGCGACGCGCCCTCGGCCTTGGTCAGCTCGGCGGCGATGCGCGCCGACTGCGCCTCGGCGTCGACCAGCGACAAAGCGATCCGCGCGCGCTCCTGCTCGAGGCCGGCGATGGCGCGCGCGGCGTCGGTCTTGAGCGCTTCCTCGCGCGCGGTCTCGGCGGCGAGCGAGGCGTCGAGACGGCCAAGCTCGTCGAGGCGGCGGGCGACGGTGTCGCGGCGCGCGCGGGCGGTGGCGAGGCGATGCGCGAGGTCGACCCCGGCATCGCGCGCGTCGGCCAGCGCGCGGCGCTTTTCGGCGAGTTCGGCGGCGGCCGCCTGCTGCGCCGATTGCGCCTCGGCGATGCTGTGCTGGAGTTGGGCGACTTCTTCTTCGGCAGATCGCGCCTCGGCGGTGGCGGCTTCGGCGGCGCGATCGGCGGCGGCCCAGCGGGCATGGACCAGGCGCGCCTCGACCGAGCGGATTTTTTCACTGAGCTGGCGGTATTTCTCCGCCGCGCGGGCTTGCCGGCGCAGCGCCGCGGCGCGCGCTTCCTGCTCGCCCAGCAATTCGCCGAGGCGGACGAGGTTGGCCTCGGTCGCGCGCAATTTCTGCTCGGCGTCCTTGCGGCGGGCGTGGAGGCCCGCGATTCCGGCGGCTTCCTCGAGCATGGCGCGGCGCTCGGTCGGCTTGGCCGCGATCACCGCGCCGATTCGGCCCTGGCTGACCAGTGCCGGGGAATGGGCGCCGGTGGCGGCGTCGGCGAACAGCAGAGCGACGTCCTTGGCGCGGACGTCGCGGCCGTCGATGCGATAGGCCGAGCCGGCGCCGCGCTCGATCCGCCGAGTCACTTCGCTGTCGCCGTCCTCGCGCTCGATGAGGATGGTGACCTCGGCGAAATCGCGCGCCGGGCGGGTCGCGGTGCCGGCGAAGATGACGTCGTCCATGCCGCCGCCGCGCAACGACTTGGGGCTGCCCTCGCCCATCGCCCAGCGGATCGCCTCGAGCAGGTTGGACTTGCCGCAGCCGTTGGGGCCGACGACCCCGGTCAGCCCCGGCTCGATGCGCAGGTCGGACGGCTCGACGAAGCTTTTGAAGCCGCTGAGCTTGAGCCGCCGGATCTTCAAAATGGCGTCTCCGTGGCGATTGGCGTCAGCCGCCCACCGCGGCCTTGAGCTGCGGTTCGAGCGTCTGCCAATTGGCGGTCTTCTCGAGCAATTTGCCGTTGATGGTGAACGACGGCGTGCCCGGGAAACTGGGATATTGCGTGGTGGCGTCGCTGTTCATCTGGACCAGGCGGTTGATCTCCGCCTCGTTGGCGAGGCACTGAGCGCTCTTGGCCGACGGCAGCCCGCGCTGCGCCGCCCATTGCGGGAAGCCGGCGAGCTTGGCGATGGCGCCGAACTGCTGCGTCGGCGGGATGCCCTGCAGCGCCTGCTGCTGCTCCGGCGTGGCGGACTGGATGCGCTCGAACCAGCCGCGCTGGTCGGCGTAGAGCGCGCGGGTCAGCGGGAAAAAGCTGTTGGTACCGCCGCAGCGCGCAACCAGCGACGCGGCGAGATCGGCGGCGTCGCGCACGAAATTGCGAAATTCGAAGCTGACCTTGCCGGTTTTCACATATTGCTCGATCAGCGGCTTGGTCCCGGCTTCCTCGAACTCGGCGCAATGCGGGCAGGTCATCGAGCCATATTCGACCAGCTTCACCGGCGCGGCGGGGTTGCCCATGAGGAACCCGCCGGCCGGCGTGGTGGTGACCATCTTGCTCCAGTCGCCGCCCTTGGGCGGGGCGACCGCCTTGGCCGGCCCGGACGAGGCAGCCGCCTCGCCAGTCCCTTTTTCGGCGTTGCAGGCGGCGCTTGCGACGATCGCCGCGGCGGCGACCAACAGATAGGCAGGTTTCATCGGGTTCATTCGCTCCGGATGGGGACGGGAATCGGGTTTTCCTGTGCACTGTCAACGCGCGGCGCGCCAGTGGTGGCGGAAATCCGCGCGGCCAGCGATTCGAGGCAGGCACGCAATTCGGGGTCGGCGATCTGGCGCAGGCCCTCGCCGATCTCCTTCGGCACCGGCTGCGGGACGGGGCGCTGGGGCCGTGCGGCGGCGGGCAGCGGGGCGCCCTGGCGGAACACCAGCCGGTCGACCGCGGCATAACCGAAGAAGCGGTTGACGCGCTCGATGATCAGCGGGCCGAGATGCTGGACAAGGGGCGCGTGGGCGCCAACCACCAGCAAAGTGAGCACCCCGCCCGACTTCTTGCCGGCGGGGAAGCGGATCGATTCGGGTGACGAGACCTTGGCATAGCGCTCGCCGACGATCTCGCCCCAACGGCTGACGATCGCGCCCTGGACGAAGCCGAAACGCTTGAACGCGAGGCCGCCGATGGTCCCGACGAGATCGCCGGCCTGGCGCGCGCGGCCTGCGCGCGGCGCGTCGCGATCAGTCGCGGGGGTGCGGGGTTTCGCCATATCGGGCGACCATGCCATAGCCGCGTCATGCGCGCCAATGCCGCAAATCGCCTGATTCGACATTATGTTGCCACCGCCCGCGCCTTGCCGTGGCGGGCGCCGCCCGGCGAGGCGCCGCCCGACCCCTATCGGGTGTGGCTGAGCGAGGTCATGCTGCAGCAAACGACGGTCGCCGCGGTGACCCCGCGGTTCGCGCGATTCGTCGCGCGCTGGCCGACGGTGGAGGCGCTCGCCTCCGCGCCCGACGAGGACATCCTCAGCGAATGGGCGGGGCTCGGCTATTACGCCCGGGCGCGCAATCTGATCGCCTGCGCGCGGCTGGTCGCGGCGCGCGGCGGCTTCCCCGACAGCGAGGCCGAGCTGCGCACGCTGCCCGGGATCGGCGACTATACCGCCGCGGCGATCGCCGGAATCGCGTTCGGCCGCGAGGCGGTGGTGGTCGACACCAATGTCGCGCGGGTAATCGCGCGGCTCCACGCGATCGAAGCGCCGGCGCCAGGCCAGATTCGCGCGCTGACCCCCGCCGCGAGCGGCGACTTCGCGCAGGCGATGATGGACCTCGGCGCGACCACCTGCACCCCGCGCGCGCCGGCGTGCGGGGCGTGCCCGCTGAACGGCGACTGTTTGGCGTTCGCGAGTGGCGAGCCCGAGCGCTTTCCCGCGCCCACGGCCAAGAAGGTACGTCCGCTGCGGCATGGCGTGGCCAACTGGATCGAGCGCGATGGGCGGGTTTGGCTGGTGCGGCGGCCGCCCACGGGCCTGCTCGGCGGGATGGCGGCGCTGCCCGGGAGCGAATGGGCCGATGCGCCGGGCGAGGCGGTCGCTGCGCTCGGCACGGTGCGCCACGTGTTCACCCATTTCGCGCTCGATTTGACCGTGGTTGGCGGGGGCGAGCCGCGCGGCGATGGCTGGTGGCAGCCGCTCGGCATGCTGGCCGAGGCGGGGCTGCCGACGTTGTACCGCCGCGCCGCCGAGTGCGCGTTGGCAAGCCCGCTGCGGGCCGCCGCTTGAAGTAGGCAAAAGTCCCCCGTAAAGGCGGCCAACAGCATTTTTTGGACGGCATCCGCCGGGCAGGGATCACGCATGGACGACCGCTTCAATACCATTGCCGGCTGGGTGCTGGGCGCCGGGATCGTCGCGCTCGGTTCGTCGGTCCTCGCCGGCGAAATCTTTCACAACGAGCGGCCCGAAAAGATGGGTTATCCGATCGAGGGCGTGGTCGCCGAGGGCGAAGACGGCGCTGCCGAGCAGCCGATCGAAACCTTCCTCGCCAGCGCCGATGCGGCCAAGGGCGAGCAGGTGTTCAAGAAATGCGCGGCTTGCCACAACGCCGAGCCGGGCGGCGCCAACGCGCTCGGCCCCGCGCTGTACGGGGTGATGGGTAACCCGGTCGCCGGCCATCCCGGCTTCGCCTTCTCCGCCGCGCTCAAGGAAAAGGGCGGGCAGTGGGACTGGGCGCAGATGAATGCCTGGCTCAGCAACCCCAAGAAATTCGCGCCCGGCACCAAAATGACCTTCGCCGGGCTCGGCAACCCCGAGGAGCGCGCCAATTTGATGGCGTTCCTCAACTCGCGCGATGCGTCGCCGCTGCCGGTGCCCGCCGCGCCGGCCGCCGCCGAGCCGACCGACGACGCCGCGGCCAAGGCCGGATCGGGCCAGGGCGACGGCGCGCAAAAGGCCGAGAACGAGCCGGTGCTGACCGAGCAGCAGACCGGCGCCAACCCCAAGAATGTCGGGGGTGAGGGCGCCGCCAAGCTGACCGGCTCGCGGGACGCCAAGAAGACCCAATAGGCGCCGGCGCGGTGGTCCACAGCAGCGCCGCGACCCCAGACGATTATATTGCCGGGCTCGAGCCGGACCGCGCGGCGGAGATCGCCGCGGTGCGCGATGCGGTCAACGCCGCGCTGCCCACGGGCTACGCCGAGCGGATGGCGTGGGGAATGATCAGCTGGGAGGTGCCGATCGAGCTCAGCGGGCCGACCTATAACGGCCAGCCGCTGGTTTACGCCGCGCTGGCCGCGCAGAAGAACAGCAACTCGCTCTACCTCAATTGCGCCTATGTCTCGGCCGAGCGGAATGAGCGGCTGCGCGAGGCGTTCGCCGCGTCGGGGCACAAGCTCGACATGGGCAAGAGCTGCCTGCGCTTCCGCCGCGCCGCCGACCTCGACCTCGCCGCGATTCGGGACGAGATCGCGTCGACGACCCCGGAGGAATTTATCGCGCTCTACAGCGCGGCGCGCGCCCGTTAGTCTTCGTAATAGGCCTGGACGAAGGCCCACGCCTCGGCCGGGTCCTCGCACCAGTGGATCAGGTCGAGGTCGCTCAGCGCGATCACGCCCTCGTCGGCGAGCGCCTGGAAGTCGACCACCTTGCGCCAGAACTCGGCGCCGAACAGCAGCAGCGGCAGCGGGCGCACCTTGCCGGTCTGGATCAGGGTCAACAGCTCGAACAATTCGTCGAAGGTGCCGAAGCCGCCGGGGAACACCGCGACCGCGCGGGCGCGGAGCAGGAAGTGCATCTTCCTGAGCGCGAAATAGTGGAACTGGAAGCTCAGGTCCGGCGTGACGTAAGGGTTGGGGAGCTGCTCGTGGGCGAGCACGATGTTGAGCCCGATGGTCTCCTCGCCGACATCGTGCGCGCCGCGGTTGGCGGCCTCCATGATCGACGGCCCGCCGCCCGAGCACACCACGAAATTGCGCCAGCCGTCGCCCTCGGCGGGCGCGCTGCTGGCGAGGCGGGCGAGCGCGCGCGCGATGTCGTAATATTTGGACTTGGCTTTCAGCCGCTCGGCGATCGCGCGCTGCTGGTCGTCGGTTGCGGCGGCGATCAAGGCGTCGGCCTCGGCCGGGTCGGGAATCCGCGCCGAGCCGTAGAAGACGAAGGTCGAGCGCACCTTCATCTCGTCGAGCAGCAGCTCGGGTTTCAACAATTCGAGCTGGAAGCGGACCGGACGGAGATCCTCGCGGAGCAGGAAGTCGGTGTCCTGGAACGCCAATTTGTAGGCGGCGCTCTCGGTCTGCGGGATCGACGGGACATGCTCGGCGGCGCGCGCATCGACCCGCGAGGTGGGGAAAATGCGCCTGGGGGGGACGGCGTCGGTCATCCCGCCCGCATCTAGCCGCAAGCCTAAGCGGCGTCGACCTCCCCGCGCCGCGCGCTCCAGTCGATCCGCCGCGTGCCGTACATCACCCCCGCGAGCGCCGCGAACAGCAGCAGCGAGCCGATCAGGAGGGAGAAAGCCTCGAGGCTGAGGAGGATGTAGAGCACCGCATAGAGCGCCACGAGCAGCCCGCCGATCAGCCACGCGCGGCGCCAGCTCTTGAGCACCGCGGCCGAGTAAGCGGTATTGAGCCCGGCGATCGCTGCCGAGGCGAGGATGTAGGCGGGAGTGAAGCCGATCACCTCGGCGAAGGCGAGCAGGAGCACGAAGAACAGCACCAAAGCGGCGCCCATCAGCAGATATTCGACCGGCGTGATGCGGACGCCCGCGATGATGTCGAACATCAGCAGGGCAAGGAAAGTAAATCCGATGAACAGGAAGCCGTATTTGGTCGCGCGGTTGACCTGCGAATAGAGGTCGACCGGCTGGATCAGGCTGATGTGCGCGGTCTGGATCGCGTTGCCGTCGCGGGCGGGGGCCGGGGCGGCGTAGTCGGTGCGCGACGGGGGCGCCATGCGGTCGAGCGTGCCGGGCGCGCCGGCGTCGGCGGTCGAGACCAAAGAGCGGCCGAGCGCGAGATTGCCGACGCGGTAGCTGGCGGCAAACCCCCGGTCGTCGACGCGGCGCTGGGTGGGGAGGAAATCGCCGGCGAAGCTGGGGTGCGGCCATGCCGAGCGCACTGCCCAGCGGGTGTCGCCGGCCTGCGGGGCCAGGCTCAATGAGGCATTGCCGCGGAAATCGAAGGCGAAATCGACCGTCAGCGGCCGCGCGTTGAGCGGCGCCGCGTCGATCCACGCGAAGAAGCCGCGCCCGCCGTTGCTGCCGCCGCCGGGCTGGAGGCGCAGCGGCCGGCCGTCGGCGGCGACGGTCGGGTTGGCGCCGAGGCCGCGCGGGTCGCTCAGGGCAAAGCGCAGTTCGGCGCGGGCGAGGTCCATGTCGGCCATCGCGACGCCGTGGCGAGCCAGGTCGGGCGGGAAGGCGAAGCGCGCCTTGCCGGTGACCTTGGCGTCGTAGACCACGGCCTCGTAGATCGAGCGCTTGCGGCGCTCGGGGCGGACGTCGGTGGTGAGGTCGATGACCTCGGGCGCCAAGCTCAATTCGCGCATGACATCGCGGCTGCGGGTGACGCTGCGGCCGTTCTCGATCACCGTTTCCGAGGCGGTGGCGCGATAGGGGATGACGAGCAGCGGCCCGGCCAGCGCCTGCGGCCCGCCCCACCCTTCGGTGATCGAGGCGGCGGCCTGCTCGGACTGGCTCTGGCGGTCGTACACCAGCAGCCAGACAGAGAATAATGGGATGGCGAGGGCAACGCCGATGAGGATGGCGAGGAGCAGCTTGGAGCCCGGGGTGCGCTCACCATCGACTCGCCGCATCACGCTCTCCTGACCGCCTAAAACTCGGTTCGTCTACAAAAATGCACGGTTCGTCGTCAAGTCTTTCATTTTAGCGGCTTGCAATAGCGTTGTTGCTCCTCGGGTGACGAGCGCAATCGGCTGTCGATGTAATAGTCGAGCGCGGCGGCGGCGTAGGCCTGGTCGTGGATCGATTTGGCGGCGTCGCGCTGCCACCCGGCGATGCATGTTGTCTTGTCCGCGTCGGATCGCGCGCAGGCGAGGAGGTTGGTGTAGGCCGTCCGCCACTGGAGGAAATCGGTGCGCGTCATGGGGTCGCCGTGGCCGGGGATCAGCGTGGTGAACGGGGTCGCGGCGATCGCGTCGAGCGCTTTCGCCCAGCCGTCGGGGCAGGCGGTATCCATGAACGGCACGGTGCCGACCACCAGGTCGCCGACGATCGCGACTTTCGTTTTGGGGTCGTATAGCCACAGGTCGTCCTCGGTCGCGGCCAGGTGCGCGACGCGGACGTCGATCTGGCGCCCAGCGATCTTCAGCGGCCCGGATTGGGTCACGGGGCGGGTCGGCCTGATGCGCTCGGGGTTGTCGATCACCGAATGGCCGCGGACCATTTCCGCTTTGGCCGCGGGCGATGTTTTAGGGTCGTCCAGCGCCTCCCCGCTTTGCGCGCGGCTGCGCCTGAGGAAGGTCGCCAGCGCGCCGTCGACGGCGTTGGTGGCGTAGACCTCGGCGCGTGGGAAAAGCTGGCGCAAGTCGTGATTGCCGGTGGTGTGATCGAGGTGCCAGTGGGTGTTGACGATGGCCGCGATCGGCCGGCCGCGCTCCCTGGCGTAAGCGAGGATCGCCGCCGAGTGCGCGGGGTGGCGGCCGGTGTCGATCACGATCAGCCCGTCCGGCGCGTCGAGGACGACGGTGTTGCCGTCGGGGCCTTTGTCGGGCGGGATTGAGCCGGGGATGAGGTGGTAGGCTGGCGGATTGGCCGTTGCGCAGCTTGCCGCGGCCAGCACTACAGCGAATGCGAACAGCTTCATGCGTGTCCCCCGTTCCGAACGGCAAACGGCTGGAACACGGATGTTGCCAGGGGAAGCGGGTATTCGGCAGCCGCGTTGCGGGCGGCGACCAACGGCCGATCAGTACACCCGCGCCTTGGGCTTGATGTACTTCGCTTCGCTGGTCAGCGTGAATTCGTGGACCGGGCGGTAGTCGATGCCGACGGTGCCGCCGGTGCCGCCCCAGCCTTCGAACCACGCCACCGTGTGCTTCATCCAATTGGCGTCGTCGCGATTGGGGAAATCCTCGTGCATGTGCGCGCCGCGGCTTTCCTTGCGGTTGGCGGCACAGTGCATCGTCACCACCGCCTGCGAAATCATGTTGTCGAGCTCAAGCGTCTCGACCAGGTCGCTGTTCCAGATCAGCGAGCGGTCGGTGACCTTGATGTCGCGCATTCCGGCATAGGTCTTGTCGATATTGGCCTGGCCCTCGGCGAGCGTGCGGGTGGTGCGGAACACCGCGCAATCAGCCTGCATCACGCGCTGCATCTCGAGCCGGATCTCGGCCGTCGGGCGCGCGCCGTCGGCGTGGCGGAAGCGGTCGAGGCGGGCGAGGATGGCGTCGGTGGCGTCTTTCGGCGCGGCCTTGTGCGCGGCGCCGGGCTTGATCGTTTCACCGAGGCGGTGCCCGGCGGCGCGGCCGAACACGACGAGGTCGATCAGGCTGTTGGAGCCGAGGCGGTTGGCGCCGTGGACCGAGACGCACGCCGCCTCGCCCACCGCGAACAGCCCGGGCACCACTGAGTCGGGGTTGCCGTCTTTCAGGGTGACGACCTCGCCGTGATAATTGGTCGGGATTCCGCCCATATTGTAGTGAACCGTCGGGCTGACCGGGATCGGCTGGCGGGTCAAATCGACGCCGGAAAAGGTCATCGCAGTCTCGGTGATCCCAGGCAGCCGTTCGGCGAGTATCTTGGGGTCGATGTGGTCGAGGTGGAGGAAGATGTGATCCTTCTCCGCGCCGACACCCCTGCCCTCACGGATTTCCATTGCCATCGAGCGCGACACCACGTCGCGGCTGGCGAGGTCCTTGGCCGAGGGGGCGTAGCGCTCCATGAAGCGCTCGCCTTCCGAGTTGGTGAGGTAGCCGCCCTCGCCGCGCGCGCCCTCGGTGATCAGCACCCCGGCGCCGTAGATGCCGGTCGGGTGGAACTGGACGAACTCCATGTCCTGCAGCGGCAGCCCGGCGCGCAGCACCATGGCGTTGCCGTCGCCGGTGCAGGTATGGGCCGAGGTCGCGGTGTAATAGATCCGCCCGTAGCCGCCGGTGGCGAGCACCACCGCCTGGGCGCGGAAGCGGTGGATCGAACCATC
>NZ_JANPKO010000043.1:0-54488 GCF_031426035.1 Sphingomonas sp.
TTGCCGGTCAGCGTGTCGGCGAACGCCGAGCCGATCAGATTCTCGACTGCCGTAAGCGTGTCGAACCCGGCGCCGAGCGTGTTCTGCGATGTGGCCAGCGCCAGGTTGACGGTGACCGCCGCGCTTGCCGCCGAATAGGTCGCAACGTCGATGCCGTTGCCGCCGTTGAGCAGGTCGTTGCCGAGCCCGCCGTCGAGCGCGTCGGCGCCCTCCCCGCCGATCAAATTGTCGTTGCCGTCGGCGCCGCGCAGGATGTCGTTGCCGTTGACCCCGTTGAACGTGTTGTTGCCCGCATCGCCGGACAGCGTGTCGGCGAAATTGGAGCCGCGCACGGCCTCGATTTCGGATAGCGTGTCGATTCCCGCGCCAAAGGTGTTCTGGCCTATGAGCACAGCGAGATCGACTGTCACGCCGGCCAGCGCGGACGTGTAATCCGCGATGTCGATGCCGCCGTTGCCGTCCAGCGTGTCGTTGCCGGTGCCGCCGGACAACGTGTCGCTCCCGCTGCCGCCACTGAGGCTGTCGTCGCCGGCATCCCCGAAGAGCTGGTTGGTGCCATTGGTTTCGCTGAGCGTATCGTTGCCCTCGCCACCCCGAAGAATGTCGTCGCCGGCGCCCAATTCGCTAATCGAATCATCCCCGACGCCGCCGTCGTAATAGTCGTTGCCGACGCCCGCTCCGAGGATTACGTCATTGCCGCCTTGACCGGGCAGGTTAGGGTCATCGCCATAGACGATGTCATTGCCGGCATTGCTGGCGATCGTGTCGTCACCGACACCCCCGTAGATTGTGTCGTTGCCGTTGAAACTGTTGATAGAATCATTGCCCGCGCCGCCGCGGGTAATGTCGTCGCCGTCGCCGTCAGAGCCGACGAAGTCGTCGCCCTCGCCGCCGTCCATGACATCGTTCCCGTCGCCGGCGTTGAAATTGTCGTTACCGATGCCGCCGAACAGCTGATCGTCGCCATCCCCTCCCGTAAGGTTGTCAGCGCCATCGTCTCCGAACAGCAGGTCATTGCCGGTGCCGCCAATTACCTCGTCGGCGCCGGTGCCGCCGTGAATGGTGTCGTTGTCGGCTCCGCCGTCGAGGTTGTCGCTGCCCGAGCCGCCATTGACCGTGTCGACACCCGCGCCTGCGTCAACGCTATCGTTGCCCGCACCGGCGTCGATGTCGTCATGACCCAGACCGCCGGTGAGGATGTCGGCCCCATCGTAGCCGGTGATGATGTCATCGTCTTCGCCGCCATCGATCGTGTCGTTGCCCTCTCCACCGGCAATAATGTCCAGCCCGGTGCCGCCCAAAATTGAGTCGTCGCCGTCGCCGCCATCGATCGTGTCGTTGCCGGAGCCGCCATCGATGGTGTCGACACCGTCGCCGCCGTCGATCGTGTCATTGCCCCCCAACCCATTGATCTCGTCGATAGACGGGGTGCCCACAAGGACATCGTCCGAGCCAGTTCCATTGATAAGGGCCATCGGAACCTCCTTCGCTTTCCGGCAACAGCGTATTTAACAGAATGTTAATGAGCTGTTCTTAGCGCAGATCCAGATCAGCACCAAGCCTTCGCGAGGGGGTCGCGGACTGTGTGGCTCGCGGCGACTTCCCTCGGTCCAGAGGGCGGGCTAGCAATGTCGGCCTATGCCAGGCTCACCCCCCGCCGGAGTCCGCGTTTCGCGCATGACCGAGGATACCGGTGCCCGCCGTGTCGAGGGCCAGGCCGGGGGGACCCCAGGATGATCGGTGTTACACGCCGCAGCTTTGTCGCCGGAGGGGTTGGGCTGGCCGGGTTGGGCGCCTGCTCAATGGGCAATGCGGCAAACGGTGGTCGCGTCGTCGAGGCGCGCCGGTTCGTCGATGCACTGGGCATCTGCACCCATCCCAACTGGCGCGACACCGCCTGGGGCAACAGCGATTGGGAGGCCGCCTTCCTCCATACCGGGGTCAAGTTCACGCGCGGTAAAATCGGTTCCGGACCGGCTGCGCGGGCGGCGTTGAAGGACCTGCGCAAATTGTTCGCCCGCGGCGTCAAGATTTGCGTGACCGTCCCCGAGGTGGTCGCGGGCCGGTTCGATTTGCCAGCGACCAAGGCCGCGCTGGATTTCCTCGCGAATGAAGTGGGCGCGCAAAACCTGTGCGGCATCGAGAGCGCGAACGAGTTCAACGATCGTGGCCGGCCGCCCGATTGGGCGCCGCAATTGCGCGGCTTCCAGCACTGGCTGCACCGCACCGTGCGGGCCAACCCGGCGTTCGACGGCATTCCCCTGATCGGCCCGTCGATCTGGCGCCGGCTGCCCCAGGACTATCTCGCGCTCGGCAATCTCGAGCCGGCGGTCGATCGCGGCTGCCTGCATTATTACACCGGCGGCCGGCGCCCGACGTGGACCGCGGTGCCCAGCCGCGGGATGGCCGGCGGGCGCGGGATCGAGCGGTCGTTGCGCCGATCGGTCGCCGACGCCCGCGTGGTGGCTCCGACCAGGCCGTTGTGGGCGACCGAATTCGGCTATGCCGTACGCGGCCCTGGGGCGGACGGGCAGGGCAACATCAGCGAGGCGGCCGCGGCGAAATATTTGGTCAGGGGCCTGTTCGACCTGTTCGGCGAAGGGGTCGAAAAGATCTTCATCTACGCGCTGCTCGACAACGCCCGGCAATCGCCGCGCCGCTATCACGGCCTGCTCGACGGCACGCTCAACGCGCGTACCTCGTTCGATGCGCTCCACAACCTGGTCACTGTGTTCGCCGAATCCGGATCGCGACCTTCAGCGGCGCCGATCGCACTTACCGTCGGCAACGACGCGATGGCGATCAAGCAGTGGATCTTCGCGCAGCGCGATGGCACCACGCTGTTGGCGATTTACCAGGATGTCGACAGCTACGATTTGCGCGCCGGCCGGGACGTCGCGGTCGGCGCGATCCCGGTCGAGCTCGGCCTCGCCCGGACGGCGCGCCGGGTCGAGGTGTATACGCCCACGTTTAGCCCGGTGGCCCAAAGCGTCCACGCCGCCGTGCGCAGCGTGACGGTCGCGGTGGGCGATCATGTCACAGTGGTAAAAATCACGCCCTGACCGCAGCCGGTGGCCGAGTTCCCAGCCGCCCTAGCAATCAGGTTTTGCGGCCGCCGACATCGTCCATGATCGATGTCGTGCTGGTGCCGCGCCAGTAGGGCAGGAACACCAGCTCGACGCCGTATTTGACCAAATCATCCTCGGTCATGCAGATCTGCTTGAGGTAGGACTCGCGCGGCCAGTCGTCGCCGTGCACCATGAACGACGGCTTGAAGCGCTCGACCATCGGCTTGAGGTCGAATGCATCGTAGATCACCGCGTCGGTCACGCAGCGGATCGCCTTGACGATGGCCAGCCGGTCCTCTTCGCAAAACACCGGGCGCCGTTTGTACTTGGCGACCATCTCGTCGCTGTTGACGCCGACATACAGCCGGTCGCCGAGCGCCGCTGCGCGCTTGAACAATTCCACATGCCCGCGGTGGAACAGGTCGAACACTCCGGATACAAATACCGCCTTGCCCTCGCCGCTCATGCATTGCCCCCAATCATCAATCGCTACTGTCGTCGCTCACCCTGCGCGAGAGGGGGCCGGCCTGCAAGCGGGGATGACGGCCGCGATCAGCCGGTCGGTCGCGCCGCCGTCGCGGTCGGCGTGGAACAGGCTGCCGATTTGCTCGCGGCGCGGGGCGTAGGAGTCCCGGTCCAGGCTCTCGGTGACCGACTCGCACAGCTGGTCGAAGGTCCGCACGATCGGGCCCGCCAGAAAATCTTCGACCGGATCCACCGAAAACCCCCTGGTGGCCTTATATTCATCGATGTCGGGGAACGCGATGATCACCGGCCGGTCGAGGATCAGATAGTCGACGTAGACCGATGATGCGTCGGTGATCAGGACGTCGGTGGCCCCCACCACGTCGTACAAGGACAGGCCGCGCGCGGACAAATCCGCGTCGCGCCAGATCCTGATCCGCTCGCCTTCCAGGCGATCGCCATACTCGGCGGCCATCGGGTGGGGCTTCGCAATGCACACGCAATTGTGCTGCTCGAGCAGGGCCGCGAAGGCCGCGACATCCATATCGTCCATCCCGAAAATGCTGTCGTGCGACACGCCGTCGGTGCGGATGATTCCGCGAACGCCCTGGCGGAAGGTCGGCAGCCACAGCAGCAATCGGGGCAGTCCGCCGCCGCTCATGCTAATGCCCATCGCGCGCTTGATTTCGGCGGACTTGGCCGCGGCGCGGACCATCACATCGTTGCGCGGCATGCCGGTGATCAACACCTCGCCCTCCGGTTTGTCGAACGCCTGCGCGACCAGCCGCGCGAAAAACGGGGACGTCGCAATCACGCGCGACGAATTGGGCGGCACACGCCCGATCATGTGGCCGATCCGCTTGAACGGCATCCCGTGCCAGACATTGACGCACGTCTGCGATTTCGGGGGATGCGGGCTGAGGTAAAGCCCGTGGGTGAAAAACACGTAGCGGGCTGTCAGGAAGTGCCACAATCCCCGCACGCTTCTCCTTCGGCAGATAGTCACATTGCCGCCGAACCTGCTTGCGTTTTGCCCTTCCTGGTCGAGGAGCAGCACGGTCTCGATCCCGTCCAGTCCCGACAGGCACCGCGTCAATTCCAATATGCTGTCCTCGCCATCCGGGAAGCCGGCCAGGACGACCTTTCCGCGCTGTTTCGGGAAGACCGCGTTCAACCAGCCAAGGACGCTGCGCGCCGCCGCAATCATCGCTTGCTTCACGTGCACCACCAGGCTCGACCTCGACGCAACTCGATCCCTTCCATTGCCGTAACTTGAGCCGCAGGACATGCTCCGGTAAAGGCGTAGCTGCCGCAATAGTTCGCGTCGATTCCCATTACTGGAGTGCGGGTCGCGGCATCAGGCTATGCCGTGGTGCAGCAAAAGGCTAATGTGCGGGCGCGCGGGGAGATCGTGGCTACAGACCACTACGATATTCTGGGGGTTTCCCCACAAGCGGACCGGGCGACCATTCGCGCGGCGTATGTCGGACTCATGCGCCTCTACCATCCCGATCGGAACCCCTCCCCCCAGGCTGCGGCGAAAGTTCGCGCGATTACGGCCGCGTACTCGGTGCTGAGCGTCGCGGCGCGGCGCGCGCGCTACGACCTCGAGCGGACGCGCGGGCGCGTGCTGCCACGGTGGCCCGAGCCGATCCGCCGCACCCGGCATTGGCACGCGCGATACCTTCGACAATTGAAGAAGCACCCGGCGATCGGCCGGCGCGCGCCATATTTTTGGGCGCCTGCTGGAGCGGCGTTCTTCGCCATGCTCGTGTGGGTGATGGTTCCAACCTATCCGATCGTCACGCAAGTGCCCGAGCGGGCCCATGAAAACACTCCCGCAGCGGCAGCGCGCAGCCTGGCTCCAACCTTGGCCAGCGCGACGCCGGACCCCCCATGCTCTTCGTCCGCGCCGTCCGCTCTGATCAAGCGCGAACTGTTTCGCCGCGCCGCGCAGATTCGCGGCAGCGACCAGGCCGCGTTCGCCAACCTCGCCGCGCATTCTTTCCTGCGCGTCGGCCAGCCGCTTGCCACCGGCCAGGGGTCGCGGACCAGCTGCAACGTGAAAATCTTCCTCGCGCTGCCGCCGGGCGTCGAGGCATGGGGCGAGCGGCGCAATTTGGAGGGGAATGTCGGCTATCCATCCCGCGGTAAGCCGGGCGAGCAGGCGCGCGAGCTGACATTCGTTTCCGCGCACGTCGTGGAGCTTCTTGCGACGATCGCCCAGGCGCCGTCCCGGCAGGTCGCCGCGGTTGAACCGCCGCCGCCACCGGTGCTCGCGGCGGCGGCGCCCCTGCCGCCGGTGGCCACGCCGCGCCCGCTGCTGGTGGAAGCGTCGGCACCGAAGCCGATGCCCGCGAGCGTGCTGCCGGCGCGTGCCGAGCAACCGCTGCGCGCCACGCACCAACGGACCAGCTTCAGCTGCCGGTCGGCGAAGAGTTGGGCTGCGAACACCGTCTGCACCAGCGCCAGCCTGGCAGTGCTCGACCGGGGTTTGGCCTCGCTCTACGGCGACTCGATCGCCCGGGCGCCGGCGTCGCGGCGAAACCAGCTGATCCAGGGCGACCGGCGTTTCCTCGCCTACCGCGATGGCTGCCGCAGCGAATCCTGCGTCCGCAGCGCCTATCTCACCCGGATCCAGGCGGTCCAGGCGATCATGGCCGACGGGCAGGCGGCGCGCTGACGCCGATTTCGGTTGGTTGCGACGTCAGTCGGAGTGACGGCGCAAGGTCGTGATCGGCCGCGCGTAGGACATGGCGTGCGTGGCGGCCAACGGATTGTCGGGAAAGCGCTGCTCGACCGCGATGACGCCGATTTGCCGCGCGAGGCTCTCGGGAATTCGCGCGGTCAAGCGGTATTCGAGCCCCTCGATATCGATTTTCAAAAGGTCGATCCGGCCGTGACGTTCAACGATCTCGGCGAGCACCGCGTTGGAGTCGCGACCCTCGACGGTGATCGTGGTGAGCTCGGAATGGCCAATGCCCCCGTAGCGCCCGGTCGGCTCCCATCCGAATTCCACCGGGCCGTCCTGCTCGGCAACGGCGACCTCGCGGATTTCGTAACGCTCGGCATAATCGGCCAGCTGCGCCTTCAGGCGAGCGACATTCTGCGCCAGTGGCTCGTGGCAGTACACAAAGGCGTCCGCGTTGCGCGACAGGAAGTAGAGGGCCGAAATCCCGATGTTGGAGCCAAAATCGACCACCACCTTCGCCCGTCGGTCGTCGCCGTAATCGCCGCGGAAAAAGATCTCGTTGATGGTCAGCAGGTCGTCCGGGACGTGCGCGGTGATGGAGACCGGCCGGGTCGGGGTCCGGATCCGAAAGGTGGCCGGGTAGCTGCCGGCGCTACGCACATAGCGGTTGAGGAAGTCGAGCGGCCGCGAGCAGTTGCGCAGGACTTTGAGCACGCCTGAATAATTGGCCGGGTTGGCGATCGCGCGGATGGCCGCCGCGGCCGAGCGTTTGTGATGGAATGCCAATGGGTTCTTCCTGCATGACCGCGCCTCTCCCGCATCCTTATGCGCAACTACCGCCGTAAACCAGCAGGCCGGTTGCGGCCGTCCTCAAACCGGACAACCGTCCGCGTGGCCGGAACCGCTAGAAATTGGAAACTAGGATTTCGCTGCCGCGGTTTACGGCGAGTCGAGTCCGAATTGCGATCACCGGCATTGCGGGCCACGCCCGGGGCCTTGCGTTGGCGCGCCGGGCAAGGTCGATTGGTGCCGGGGGGACAATGCCGAAATCAAGGTTGGGATCTGTGGCGGCCGCCGGCGTGCTGGCGGCAATCGTGATGGCGGCGCCAGCGCCGGCCTTGGCGCGCGTGGTCGATGACGGCGCGCTCTTCCCGGCCCGCGTGCTCGCCGCCCACAATGCGGCGCGGGCGCAGGCCGGCATGCCAAGGCTGCAATGGGATAACCAGCTCGGGATCGCGGCGGCGCGCTACGCGGTGCAGCTGGCGATGACCAATTCGTTTCGGCACAGCAGTGCCCGCAGCCGCGGAGCGGCCGGAGAAAATCTGTGGATGGGCACGCGCGGCGCCTTCTCGGTCGATGCCATGATCGGCGGTTGGACGGCGGAACGAAGCGCCTTTCGCGCCGGCACCTTCCCGGCGGTCAGCCGGACCGGCAACTGGCACGACGTCGGGCATTACACCCAGATGGTGTGGCCGGGCACGCAGCGGGTCGGCTGCGCATTGGCCACCAACGCCCGCAATCATTATCTCGTCTGTCGCTATTGGCCGGCCGGGAACGTCCACGGAGTGGCGGTCCGCCCGGCGGTGGAGATGGCTGCCCGCAGGTAGCCGGTGATGCCGGGGCAACAGTTTTCGATTGCACCGGGCGGTGCTCGTGATAGCTTGGCGCGAGGGGGCCCTATGCGTCGCACCATTACATTCCTGATCGCGCTGACCGTGCCGTCGGCTTCGCTTGCGGCCAATTGGGTATTCGTCGCCAATTGCGGAGAAAGCGACCAGGTTCGCGCTTATTCCTACGACCGCGATTCCGTGCGGCGCTCGGGGGACTCGACGCAGGTGCGGATCAAGGGCGATTACTCGAAGGCCGCGGGCTCGCAATCCAAAGAGGCGCGCATCCTGTGGTCGTTCGATTGCGCCAGCCGCACGTTCGTCGAGCGCTCCCGGGCGGAATATGGCGCGCGCGGCAAGATCGTGATGAACTACAAAAAGCCCACCGCGCGGATGGGGATCGCACCCGAGAGCATCGCCGAAAAAGTCCGCTCGATCGTTTGCGTGTAAGGCGGCGCGACTCCGCCGCCGACCCGATTTAACAATCCTTTAACATCCATCCGGCAAGCCTCGATTTGAGGTGGTTATGCCGGTCATTGCAGCACGTACTTCGAAGTCGGCCCTGCGCGAGCGCCGCGCGTCACCGCGCCGCCGGCTCTGCCTCGAGGTCCAGGCGGAGATATCTCCGGGATGCTGGACGGACGTGATCATCCACAACCTCTCCCGGTCCGGGTTTGTAATGGAGGCGGCGGGGTCGCCGGCAATCGGCACGCGCATTCACCTGCGCCTCCTCAATGATCCGGTCGCGGCACGGCTAATCTGGAATTGCAGGGCTCATTCCGGCTGCGAGTTCGAGCGTCCGCTGTCCAGTCCCGCGCTCAGCGCAACACTGCTGAAGTCACGCCCGGCGACGGCGGCCGAGGGGTTGCCGCCGCGCCTTCACTTCGACCCGCAGGGGGAAGCCGCGGCAGTGGCAAGCGCGGCACGGCCGGCGCGGATGAGCGGCGTGGGCGTGGCGATTGCCGCTTCGGCGCTGCTGTGGGCAGGGGCCGCCGCGCTAATTCTCTAAACGTCAGGCGAGAGCAGCGCATAACTTAACCGTCGTGCGCTGGAATTGCGTCCGCCGGTCGGCGCGAGCCTAGCCGCGTTCGCCCGGCGGCAAGGTCACGGCCGAGGGCAGCCAACGCGACCGCACCGCGCACCTGCTCAACAGGTCGACCGGCTGGCCGGCCTGGAACGGGGCGGTGTAGGCATAACAGTCGAAGGTCCCCGCCGTGGTCAGGCAAAGCTCGCCGTTGGCCGCGGTCCATGTCGCCGGAACCACCTTGGCGCCCGATGGCGAGCTGATCCGCGCCACCCCGTTGGGCTCGAACGTGATGATGTTGGTGACACCGTTGGTTTGCACCTGGACCTGTTGGCCGGTGATCTCGCTGCCCGGAACCCACTGCGCCGAGGCGGCCGATGCAATCATGAGCGGGACCAGCGCCGCTGCTAACCTGAAAACCATGCCAGCATTCCCTTCCGATTAGGTTACCTGGTTAACGATAATTAAACAAACTACTCCGCTGTCATGTTCCCGGAGTCAACCTCGAAGTGGGCTTAAGCGGGATCTTGGAAGGGCAGTCCCGTTCTGGGACAAACACACGCAGTTACCCACAATGGGTTGCACATCGTTAACCCAGCGTATTACAACGATGCGACAATCATAGGTTAATGCTCGGATGAACAAGCTTTCGGCGACAGGGGCTAGGGCGCGTTCAAAGGCGCTCTTCGCCGGCAACGATGACGCCGGCGTTCGGCTGCTCGCTGGCACCATGCCGTTTGCCCGGTCGGCGGAACACAATCGGGTCAGCTTCCTGGCACTGATCTTCGCCATCGACTGCCTGTGCATCCTGTTCGGGTTCACCGCGGCGGGTGCCATCCGGTTCGGCTCGCCGATCGAGGAGCAGGGCCTGCGCACGCTGGCGGTGGTGCTGCCGATGTTCGTCGTGCTGGCAAGCCACAACGGCGCCTATTCGCTCGAGTCGCTCGAACGGCCGTCGCTCGGCATTCGCCGCTCGATGCGGGCGCTGCTGTATGCCTGCGCGGTCGCGATCGCGCTGCTCTTCTCGCTCAAGTGGAGCAACCAGTTTTCGCGTGTGATCTTTGGCTTGGGAATGCTGACCTCGCTCGGCACGCTTGCGCTGGTGCGCTGGAACATCGGCCAGTATCTGGGACATAAGCACCATTGGACGTTTCGCACCAGGCTGGTGATCGCCGACAGCGTTTCGGTCACGCCCAACCGCGGCGACTGCATCGTGTTTGCCGACCAGCTCGGCATCACGCCGGGCGAGGACGACCCCCTGATCCGCCATCGCCTCGGCGAAATGCTCGAGCGCTTCGACAGCGTCGTCCTGGCCTGTCCGCCCGAGCGCAGGCGCCAATGGTCGTACTCGCTTCAGGGCTGCGCGGTCGACGTCGAAGTGCTGATGCCCGAACTGTCGCGGCTCGGCGCTGTCGAGCTGAGAATGCTGCACGGCGAACCGACACTGGTGATCAGCAGCCGCCCCATGCTGCTTGGCGACCGCGCGTTGAAGCGGGCCGTGGACATCGTCGTCGCGACAACTGCACTGGTGTTGCTCGCCCCGGTCATGGTGATCGTCGCCGTCGCGCTCAAACTGGAATCGCCCGGCCCGATATTCTTCCGGCAACCGCGCGTCGGGCAGAACAACCGCATGTTCAATCTGCTCAAATTCCGCAGCATGCGTGCCGAGTTCGCCGATCATGGCGGGTCGCTCTCGACGGCCCGCAACGATGAGCGGGTGACCGTGGTGGGCCGGTTCATCCGGCGCACCAGCCTCGACGAGTTGCCGCAGTTGTTCAATGTGCTGTCGGGCGAGATGAGCATCGTCGGCCCGCGTCCGCACGCGATCGGATCGACCGCCGAGGACGCCCTGTTCTGGCAGATCGACCGCCGCTATTTCCAGCGGCATGCGATCAAGCCGGGCATCACCGGCCTCGCCCAGGTGCGCGGTTTCCGGGGTGCCACGGACCACCGGGACGACCTCACCAACCGGCTGCAATGCGACCTCGAATACGTCATCGGCTGGACGATTTGGCGCGATCTCAAGATCATGGCGGGGACGTTTCTTGTGCTCGTCCATCCGCGGGCGTTCTAATCCGGGACCAGGCGAGGGTCGCGGTTGCAGCGCTAGCCACCGACCCCCTGTCTCCCGCACCCGCGCGCCTGATCGCAAGCCGTCGCGCAAGCTTCGGCACGGTGCCGACGACGGCTTGGCGGTAAGCCCGGCGTGACCGACAAACCGCCGGACCATTACGAAATCCTGGGTGTCAGCCGCACCGCGACCGCGCACGAAATCCGGGCGGCGTATTTGGCGCTGATGAAGCGCTATCATCCGGACACCGCGCCCCGCGCACGCCGTGCCGCGGATTTCGTCTCGGTCCTCAATGGCTGTTACGCGATACTCAGGAACCCGGCGACCCGGACCGAGTACGACCGCGCACTGCAAGGCCACTCCCCGACGGCGGTCCTGGCGATGCGCGACCAGCCGCTCCCGCGCAGTTCGCGGCGGGCAACGGAAGCGGTGCTGCTGGCCAGCCTGGTCGGCCTCAGCGTCTTTGCGCTGTTCCTCAATCCAACCTTTAAGCAGGATACCCAGGCCTTGGCCGCGCGGGCCGGCGGCTGGATCACGTCCGGGCCGGGCTTATCGGCAAGGCAGCCGAGGACAGCGCTGCCAAGTCCCTCAACGACGAAGCGCATGGCCGAGCTTGCCCGGACACTGCCGGCCGACCGCGCGGAGCAGTTCAGCCGGCGCTGCTTCGCACTCTCCGCCCGGCAGCCCCAACCCGGGCTCGCCGATGCCTGCGTCCTGTTCGATGTCGCCTTCCTGTACTGGCAAAAAGTCCCGGGATCGCCGGCCTTGCCCGCCTATTTTGCCGATGGCGTGTTCGACAACCGCCATCGCGAAGCAATGTCAGACTATGGCAGGGCCGGCGAATCGCGCTTGATCAGCTTGCGGGAGATGGCCTTCCGGGGCCTGATGCACAGCCTCGAGGAACTCAGACCGCCGGGTGGAGAAGTGCCGCTGCGGCCCGGGCCATCCCTCCAAAAAGGGAGCTAGAGGGCTGCCGGGCACAGGAATCGTCCAGAAAACTGGTTCATAACGGGACAGGAACAGAAGCTTGTAGACAACGTTACTGAAATGAGTAAGTTACGCGTTAATTCCGAGTCTACGGAGTGCAGGTTAATGAAAAAGATAGTCTCAGCGATTGCCGGCATCTCCCTTATCAGCGCGCCCGCGGCCGCGCAGGTCAGGCCGACCGATTGCGTACCAGTGCTGCCCATCATGGATGACGTGGCCGCTGTAGCCCCGTTGGATGTCGTCGCGGAGTCTGTCGTGCCCGCCGCGGCTCGCCGCAGCTTGTTCGGACTGCCGCTGCTTCTCCCGCTGCTCGCCGCCGGCGGCGTCGGGGCCCTGATCGGCGACGATGACGACGATGACGACGACGACGATGTGGTGAGCCCCGCTTAAGCGGTCACATCGTTTCCAGCGTCCATCCCGGGCCGCCGCTGGCAAACGCCCGCGTCGTGCCAGTCCGGATCGCGGGGGCATCATAAGCGACCGCAGGTTGGGGCCGTTCAATCGGGGACAACGCCGCAATTGCTGGGGCGCTGCGACCGGGGTCCGCATCGAGTCGCGCCATCCGCCGGGCCGCCTGCACCGTCGCTATCCGCCGACCGAAACCCGGGTGGTCAAGCGAGAAGCTCCACCACATCCGGCGCCGCGCATGCTCCAGGAACGACTGGCTGCCGCCGGGCTCGAAGCCGGCCTTGGCCATCAGGCGAACGGCGAAACGGTCCGCCTCGATCTCGTCGCGCTTGACGCTCGAGAACCCCAGGATCCCCTTCGCGCCGGCACCGCCAAGAGCATGGCCCAAAATGTTGTGGGCCATCTCGTGCGCGATGACGAACGACATTTCGTCGTCGTTGCGTGAGAACTTCGCCATGCCGGTCGTGACCAGGATATTCCGGCCGTCGGCCCAGGCGTTCAAGGCCGACGATGTCATGATGGTGAGCTTGCCGCCGCAGCCTGGTTGGGCGCGCAGTGGCAGGCGGATCAGGCTGCCGGCGCGGCGAATGACAAGCGATGTGTCGCCCCGCTTCAGCGCGGCGTTCACGATTGAGTGGAACTGGTCCATGCGCTGGAACGACTTGGCGCGTTGATGGGCGGCAGGATCCTCGACGCTGAACCGGCCGACCGACAGGATCTCGTCGTCGACGCGCAGGCCGGCCTCCGCCGCGACACTCCCCGGGACAATGGCGAGCACGCCGAAGCCGCGGTTGACCGAAAACGCCCGCGCCACCGCAGGCCGGATCGAGCGATCGTATCGCGTCAGGTCGTGGAGGACCATGCCGGTGGTCATCTCGCCTGCGCCGCACAGATCGCTGTTCGCCGCCGCGATGCGGTAGGCAATCGCTGCCAGGCGGACTTCCTGCGCGGCCAGGGTCCGGATCGAGACCGGTTTTGCCGCGGCCGGCGAGCTCAATGGCACGGTCGCCAAGGCGACCGCCGCGATTACGATCTTGCCGAAGGACGTGCCCATGGTACCGCTCCTGGTGAAGCGGTGGTTGTGCGTGACAGAGGTTACCAAGCCGTTAGTTTTAAGTCGGCCACGGTGCCCGGGGAGTGAGCCCCGCCTGGCGTCAGGCCAGGACCGGGGCGGGGGCGGCAAAGTTGCGGTAGCGGGGGGAAGCCATGACGATCAATCGTGACCTGAAGGCGATCGGAATCCTTCTTGCCCTGTCGCTCGCGCTGGGGGGGTCGGGGCTGTCGTTCCCGCGGCTGAACCTGTGCTTGCAGATCGCGGCCCTGGCGGTTGCCGCCTACCTGATATCTACACCGCGCGAGTGGCGCTTCCCGCGACTGACCTGGGTCGCGCTGGGGCTGGTCGGTGCGATCCTCGCGCTTCCGCTGCTGCAGTTGATCCCGTTACCGCCACCGATCTGGACCAGTCTGTCGGGGCGCGCGGTGCCGGCCGATCTCGACGCGCTGCTCGGCGCCGCGCAGTGGCGGCCGCTGAGCCTGGACGTCGAGCGGACTGTCAGGTCGTTCGTCACATTATTGCCCGCCGCGGTGGTGTTCACCGGGTCGTTGTTCCTGCGCCGCAGCGACCGCGCCCAGTTGCTGTGGGTGGTGGTGGCCGTGGCCCTGGCCAGCGCGTTGCTGGGCATCGTGCAGGTGGCGACCGGCGGGTGGCTGACGCCTTATCCCTCCGGGCACACCGGGCACGCGACGGGGCTGTTCGTCAACCGCAACCATAATGCCGCTTTGCTGCTCGTTGCCATGCCCGTCGCGGCGGCGCTGGCGGCCAGCCAGATCGTCCGCGGCATGCCCCAGGCGCCGTGGATCGCGGCCAGTGCGGCCGCCGTGGTCGTGCTGGTGACCGGCGTCCTCGGCACGACGTCGCGGATGGGGTTCGTGCTCTTGCCGCTGGCGCTCGCGGCGTCGCTGGCCTTGTTGTTCTACGGCCGCGCCCGCTGGACCCTGGTGACGGCGGCGGCGGGCGGCATCGCGGCGCTGGCGATCCCGCTGGTTGCCAGCGACCGCTTCGACCGGGTCGTAGCGCGCTTCGCCGGGTTCGACGACCCGCGGCTCGATTACTGGACGGACATCCAGTGGGCGCTCGATTATTACGGGCTGGCCGGAACCGGGTTCGGGACCTTCATTCCGGTGTACAAATCCGCCGAGAGCCTGGACGCGGTGGTGCCCAAGCTCACCAATCACGCGCATAACGATTACCTCGAAATCATGCTCGACGGGGGCGTGCCGGCGATCCTCCTGCTCGTCGCCGTCCTCGGGTTGCTGGCGATCGCGGCCTATGGCGCGCTTCGCGCCCAGGCGCGGCCCGCGCAAAAACCGGTGACGATCGCCGCCGCGACCGGACTCGTGATTCTGCTCGCGGCCTCGGTCGTCGATTACCCGGTGCGGATGCCCGCGCTGTCGGCGCTGTTCGCTTTGTGCGGCGCGCTGCTGATGCCATCGCGAGGCGCCGGATCGCCCGCGGCGGCGGCCGCTGCAAACCGTCCGCGGCTAGCCACGGTCGGGCGCTACGGCTGGGTCGCCGGCCTGGCGATCGTCGGCGCTTTGCTGGTCGTGGTCGTCCAGGCCGGAATGTCGAGCCATGCCCTGCGCGCCGGGCAATCCCAGGCCGCCCTGAGGTGGGCCGGGTGGTCGACCGAAGCCCATGAACGCCTGGCCACGCGCGCCCTGCTTCGCAACCAGCCCGGCGACGCGCTCGCCCACGGCTATGCGGCGGCTCGCCTGTCGCCGATCAGCGCGTCCGCCATTCGCTCGATCGGCCTCGCCCGCCTCTCCCAGGGCGCGGCGGGATCCGGCAATGGCGTGATGCAATTGGCGGTCGTGCTCGGCTGGCGCGACCCATACACGCAATTGTGGGCGATCGACGCCGCCAGGCGTTCGGCCGAACCGGCCAAGGCGCTCCAGCGGGCCGAGGCCTTGTTCCGCCAGCAAGCCCTGGTCGCGCCGGCCACCAGCCTGCTGCTCGACACGCCGCCGGGCACCCAGTTCGTGCCGCTGCTTGCGCAGCAGCTCGCGCGCCGGCCCGACTGGCGGGCCACGGTGTTCGCTGCCAGCGCCGAGCTGCCACCGGCCCAGTTCGACAATTGGCTGCGGCTGGTCGCGCTGCTCGGGAGGAGCCGGGCGCCGGTCACGATCGACGAAGGGCAGCCGTTGCTCGCAGCGCTCCTCGCCCAGGGCAACACCGAGCAGGCGCAGCGGCTATGGGCGCTGCTGCACCCGGGCGGCAATCTTATCGCCAATGGCGGCTTCGACGCCGCGGACCCGCGCCGGGGGCCGGGCTTCCCGGCCTATTGGCATGTCCCGGCCCGGAACCGGTCGGCGGTGACGGTCGACGAGGGCGGATCCGGGCCCGGCGGCCGGGCGCTCCACGTCCGCTCCCCGACTCATCCGCTGGTGGTGCAGCAGACGCTCCTCCTGCGGCCGGGCAGTTACGAGTTTACCTATCGGGCCCGCGCTCCCGGCGGCGCCTCGCCAGTGCTGCAATGGGAACTCCAGTGCGTCGGCTCGGGCCTCCGCCAGAGCCGCCCTGCGACTGTCGCTGCGACCGGAAATTGGCAGCAAATCAGCGCTATATTCACCGTTCCAATACGGGACTGTCCAATCCAGAGACTGGCGTTCACGGCGTCCGGTGCCATGCCTGTGGACAATGTTTGGATCGACTCAATCAGGCTCGCTTCAACCGGCGGTTAACCTCCAATATAGTTATTTTTGGAATACCAACGGTTTACAGCTATGATTGAGTAGCGGTCGAATCCGGAGGGGTTTCCGATGAAATATGCGGTGCTGGCGATTGTCGCGATGATCCTGGCCGGTTGCGGCGCGGGCAGCCAGGTCGGGCCCAATCTTTCGGCCGGGTCGGATGCCTATAAAGTCATTCCGGCGGGCGAGGCCGCGGGGCAGGTCGCCAGCGACTACCGCATCGGCGCGCTCGACGCGCTCGACGTCACCGTGTTCCAGGAACCCGAGCTGTCCTCCAAGGGCCTGCAGGTGGATGCCTCGGGACGGGTCGCTTTTCCGCTCGTCGGCAGCGTCGAGGCGAAAGGCAAGACCGCCTCCCAGATCGCGCGCGAGCTGGAGCAGATGTACGCGGCGAAGTATCTCAAGGACCCGCAGGTGACCGTGACGGTCTCGACCTCGGTGTCCCAAAAAGTGTCGATCCAGGGCGAGGTCGCCGAGCCCGGCGTGTACCCGCTCAACGGGCCGACCACGCTGCTCGACGTAATCTCGATGGCCAAGGGCGAAACCGAAGTGGCGTCGCTCAACCAGATCGTCGTTTTCCGCAACGTCAACGGGCAGCGCATGGGCGCGGTATTCGACGTTGCCAGCATTCGCCGCGGGGAATCCGATGACCCGGTGATCCAGGGCAACGACCTGGTGGTGGTCGGCTATTCGGCCGCCGGGCGCTTCTGGCGCAACGTGCGGACCGCCGCGCCGCTGCTCAACGTCTTCCGACCCGTATTGTAATTTGAGCGCCCAAGGAGCTCGATCATGAACGCGACACATCAAGATGCACTCGAGGGGCCCGGCAACCGGTTGCCGGCTCTGGCGGAGAGCGCGAACCCGCTCACCCCGCAGTTCATGTACGGCCCGGAGCCGGCCGACTCGTTCGACCTGCGCAAAATCTGGTCGGCGGTGTGGCGCAACCGCCTGCTCATCGCGCTCATCCTGGCGGCCAGCGTCGTGCTTGGCCTGCTCAGCTTGTTCCTCACCGATCCGACCTACCGCGCGACGGCCAGCGTCGAGATCAACAACCAGCCGATCAAGGTGCTCGGCACGGAGGATTTCCAGGCCGTCGGCGGGGCGCAGGAAACCGACCGGTTGCTGCAGACCCAGATCGACATCCTGCGCAGCAGGGCGCTGGCGGAGCGGGTCGCCGCCGACCTCGCGCTGGACAAGGGGACCGCCTTCCTCGCGGCGCAGGGCGTGGAGCCCAAGGCCGGTATCAAGGGCGAACAGGTGATCGGCGCGCTCAAGGACAATCTGGTGGTTTCCTTGCCGCGCAACACGCGGGTGGTTCCGGTCAGCTTCGACAGCAGCGATCCCAAGCTCGCCGCGAGGGTTGCCAACCGCTACGTCCAGAACCTCATTTCGGGCAATCTCCAGCGGCATTTCGACACCTCGACCTACTCCAAGGATTTCCTTCAGAAGCAGCTCCAGCTGACCAAGGTGCGGCTGGAAGATTCCGAGCGCGCCTTGCTCGGCTATGCCCGCTCGGTCGGGCTGGTCGATCCCAGCGCCGGCGGCGGCGACCCCAACAACCCCAACAACAGCGCGCCGCGCTCGCTCACCAGCGCCAATTTGATCGACCTCAACCAGTCGCTCGCGGCAACTCGGGCGGCGCGCATCCAGGCCGAGGGCCGGTGGCGCGCGGCGTCGGCCACCCCGACCATGAACTTGCCGGAAGTGCTCGGCAACTCGGCCATCCAGCAGATGACCCAGCGTCGCGCGGAACTGCAGTCGCTGTACGAGCAGGAGCTGCAGCGGCGCATGCCGGACCACCCCTCGGTCAAGCAGGCCGCGGCGGCGATCCGCGAACTCGACCGGCAGATCTCGACGCTCGCCTCGGGCATTCGCAATTCGATCCGCAACCAGTACGACATCACCGTCAACCAGGAAGCGCAGCTGGCGGGAACCGTCAGCCAGTTGAAGGGCGCGACGCTGGCCGAGCAACAGCTGGGCATCCGCTACAATATCCTGAAGCGCGAGGTGGATACCAACCGCGAGCTCTATAACGGGCTGCTCCAGCGCTATAAGGAAGTCAGCGCCGAAGCCGGTGCCACCTCGAACAACATTTCGATCATCGATCGCGCGGAGCCGCCACTGCTGCCGATTTCCCCGCGGCCGTTCGTCAATCTGACGATTGCCATGCTGCTCGGCCTGTTCGCGGCGGCGGCGGTGGTACTCATCCGCGAGCTGTTCCAGGATGGCGTCCGCGCACCCGACCAGGTCGAAGAGCGGTTCGGCGTGCCGCTGCTCGGGCATGTGCCGCGGGTCACCGGCGGGGCCGTCACGGCGGCCGAACTGGCCGACCCCGGCTCGCACATCTCCGAGGCCTATCAGGGCATTCGAGCGTCGGTCGAGCTGTCGACCGAAGCCGGGACCCCCAAGACCATGCTGGTGACCAGCAGCCGGCCGGGCGAGGGCAAGTCGACCACCGCGCTGGTGATGGCGCGCGACGCGGCGAAGGCCGGGCGCAAGGTGCTGCTGATCGACGCGGACATGCGCCGCCCGTCGCTGCACCGGCTGTTGAACTTGCGCCAGGACCCGGGCTTGAGCAGCTTCCTGACCGGCCAGATCCTCGTCGAATCGATCATTCACGAGACCGATACGCCGGGCCTGTCGTTCATCCCCGCGGGACCCAAGCCGCCCAGTCCGGCCGAGCTCGTGTCGGGCGCCGGCATTCGCACGTTGCTGCGGTATCTGGGCGAACAATACGACCAGATCATCATCGACAGCCCGCCGGTTCTGGGCCTTGCCGATGCGCCGCGCCTGGCGTCGATTGTCGACGGCACCTTGCTGGTGATCGAAGCCAACAAGTCGCAACGCGGCGCGATCGACGGCGCGGTGCGCCGGCTCAACGCGGCGCGCGGCCACATCATCGGTGCCGTGCTCGTCAAGTTCGACGTCGCCAAGGCCGACTTCGGCTCGAGCTACCTGCTGGATTATTATGGCTACGGCGATTTCAAAGACGGCGAGGCCGGGCCGGGCTCGACAGCTCCGCAAGCCGCGTGACTCGGTGGGCGCCAGTGCGACCCCGGCGGAACGCCCCCGCGTGCTCCACGTGGCGCAGGCGTTCGCCGGGGGCATTGCGTCCTATCTGGAAGAACTTGCCGACTACCAAAAGGAGCAGTTCGGGCGGTCCAATGTCGCGTTCGTCGTCCCGGCGCACGCCCCGCGCTTCGCCCGGCTCGACCCTGCGCAACTGATCTGCTTCAAGTCGGCCTCCCGGCGGCCGGCGGCGCTGGTCGATTTCGCACGGCAGGCGGACGCCGCGATTGCGCGCTTTAAGCCCAATGTCGTCCACCTCCATTCGTCGTTCGCCGGGGCAATCGTGCGCAGCCTGCTCGCCATGCGGTCGGCGCGGCCGCACATCGTCTACTGCCCCCACGGCTGGGCCTTCGGGATGGACATTTCGCCGGCCAAGAAAGCGGGCTACGCGTTCCTCGAGCGCCGGCTGGCACGCGCCACCGACACGATCCTCGTCAACAGCCGCTCCGAATTCGAGCTCGGCGCCCAGTTCGGCCTGCCGCTCGACAAGATGCGGGTCGTCGCCAACGGCATCGGCTCGGCACCGCCGCTCCAACGGCCGGTTCGCTCCGGTCCCTTGCGCATCGCGTTCATCGGCCGGCACGACCGTCAGAAGGGCCTCGACATCCTGCTCGATGCCGTTCGCCGCTTCCCCCTCAGCCATATCCAGTTCGATATCGTGGGAGACCGCATCCTCGCGCCTGCCGGGCGCGGCTCGGCGGTCGCGGGCGACAACATTACCTGCCACGGCTGGCTCAAGCGGAGCGAGATTACCGCCCTGCTGGCCAACGTCGACGCGGTGGTGATGCCGTCGCGCTGGGAGGCGTTCGGCCTGGTCGCCATCGAAGCGATGAGGGCCGGCGTGCCGGTCATCGCCAGCGATCGCGGCGCGCTGCCCGAGGTGGTCGAGAACGGCGCCACCGGCTTCATCTTCAAGCTCGATGACCCCGATGCGCTCGGCGTGCTGCTGGGCAGCCTGACCCGCCAGCAGCTCGCCGACCTCGGCCCCGCCGCCCGCAAGCGGTGGGAAACGCAGTTCATGGCGGATCGCATGAATGCCTTGATCGGAGACACCTACGCCCACGTCCTCACGCAAGCCCACTGTGGCCGGACGGCCGCGGCACCAATCGGCGACCGCGGTGCGCTCGCCCCGGGGGCGCAAGGGTAAGCGATGTTGCCCAACTGGATCATCATCGGCGTGCCCAAGGCCTCGACCAGCTCGCTGTTCCGCTGGCTCGCCGACCATCCCCGCGCCGCGGGGTCGGAGAACAAGGAAACCTATTATTTCGTCGATCCGGGCACCCACATGTTCAGTTCCGACTCCAACGTGCGCAACCACGGCCTTGCCGGGTACGAAGCGCTGTTCGCTCATTGCGACCCGTCGTCGGCCGTCATCCTCGAGGCAACGCCGAGCTACATCTATTCGGATACCGCCTTGCAAGAGCTGCCCAAGCTTCCGGGCAAGCCGTCCTTCATCGTCGTGCTGCGCGAGCCCGTTGCCCAGCTGCGATCGCTGCATGCCTATTTCCAGCAGAATTGGAGCTGGATTCCGGCCGACATGCCGTTTGGCGACTTCATCGCGGCGGTCGATGCCGGCCACGCCGCATTTCGCGGCAACGAGCTGGCCGAAAACGCGCTCGCCAACGCGTGGTACAGTGATCACCTGCGCCGCTGGACCGCGGCCGCGGGCGCCGAGCGCCTCGAGATCGTCCTGTTCGAGGACCTCGTCGACGACAGCCGCCGGGTCATGCAGCGCCTGGCCGGGCGCATGGGCATCGACCCGGGCTTCTATGACTCGTATGAGTTTCCGATCGAAAACTCGACCTATGTTGCGCGCAGCGCGCTGCTCCAGAGCCTCAACATTCGTCTCCGCGCGCATTTGCCGCGCGGCAGGATCTATCCGCTCCTGCGCAAGGCCTATCGGGCGATCAACACGCGCCGTCCGGCCAGCGCGGACCGCGACGTCGAGTGCGAACGAATGCTTGCCGCGCGCTTCGCGCCGATGATCGACGAGCTCGAGCGGGAGTTCGGGCTGGATCTGACCAAGTGGCGCCATCCCGTACCGCGCGGACAGGCCGGTGCAGTGGCGGAACGGCAGCCTGTCGCGGCGCCGGCAGCGGTCGCCGGACTCGACCAGGCGGGGGCTGCCGCGGCGCAGCCGGTGGGCCGGTGACGCAGCCCGCCGAGCATCTGTCGCAACCGGCAAGCCCGGCCGCCGGCGGGGACCCGCGCGCGCACAACAAATTGCGCCTCGGCTCGTCGATCCTCTACGCGGTCGGCGGCCAGTTCGGCTATTTGCTGACGCAGATGATCATCCTCGCCGCGCTGGCCCGCCTGAGAGGGCCGGAAGCGGTCGGCGAATTCGGGGTGGCGCTGGCCCTCACCACGCCGTTCTTCATGTTCGCCAACATGGCCGGGAAGAGCAGCCAGGCGAGCGATGTCACGCAACGCTATTCATTCGCCGAATACGCCGGGCTGACGGCATTTTCCGCCACGGTCGCGGCGGCAGCCTCGATCGCGACCGGCCTGCTGCTCGCCAGCGGCGGCGCGCTGCAGATCGTGGTGATCGTCGCGCTTGCCAAGATTTTCGAGGCGGTCAGCAATCTCGCTTACGGGACGTACCAGCAATTCGGCCGCGTCGACCGGCTCGCCGCCTCGCTGGTGTTCCGCGGCGCGGTCACGGTGCCGGCGTTCGTCGGCATGCTGCTGCTCGGCTTCTCGACGGGGCTCGCGTTCACCGCCCAGCTGCTGGTGTGGAGCATGGTCGCGCTGCTGGTCGATTATCCGCGGGCAAGCCGGATGGCTTCGGGCCGCGTGGTGATGCCGAGCGCGCGCGTGGTGCGGCTGGCGCGACTGACGCGGGAGACCGCGCCGCTCGGCGCGAGCTACCTGCTCAACTCGCTGCTGGTCAGTTTGCCGCGGATGGCCGTGGAGCGGTCGCTTGGGCTGTCCGCGGTTGGCCTGCTGACGGTGGTCAATTACTTCCAGCAGGCCGGGACCGTGCTCGCCGGGTCGATTTCGCAGATGCTGGTCAACCGCTTTGCCCGCCTCCGTCATGCCAATGCCGAGCACGAGCTGCGCAGCAGCAAATTGGCGATCTTCGCGCTTGCGGCGGTATGTTCGGTCGCCGGCCTGGGCCTGGCGTACTTTGCTGGCGAATGGATCCTGCGGACGTTCTTCGGAGCCGCGTTCGGCGCCGCGCACGAGCTGCTGGTGCTGGTCATGGTGGCGGTTAGCGCGAAGCTGTTCAGCATGGTGCCGCACAGCCAGCTGCACGCCGAGCGCCGGTTCAATTTCCTGCTCGTGCGCGAACTCGCGACGGTCATCGTGTGCGCGCTCCTGCTGGCCATACTTGTCCCCCGCGCTGGCCTGCTCGGCGCCGGTTACGCGATTGTCGGCGCATCGCTGTTCCGTCTCGCGGTGATGACCGCGGCCAGCCTGTTCCGGGCGCGCGGACGCGTGCCTGCCGAGGCGCTGCAACCCGGGCTCGATGCGGCGGGGGCGTCGTGAATATCCTGTCCTCCCCCGACCAGTTCGAACCGCAGCGCGGCACGCTGTCCGCGGTCGTGATCCTCAACGATTTCGGGTGGGTCAACGGCGGCCAGTCGCAAGTGGCGATCGAGTCGGCGCTGCAGCTCAAGCTGCGCGGGCTCGACGTCCATTTCGTTGCCGGCCGGGGGCCGCTCGACGAGCGCCTGGTTGCCGCCGGCATTGCCTGCCACCTGGCCGGGAGCCACGACATATTGTCCGACCCGTCGCGGTCCCGCGCCGCGGTGACCGGCATCTGGAACGCCGCGGCCGCGCGCACGCTCGGCGATTGCCTCGCGTCGCTCGATCTCGCCACCACCGCGATCCACGTCCACGGCTGGGCCAAGGCGCTGTCGCCCAGCATCGGTCCCGTCGTCACGGGCTCGCAAGCGGCGCACGTCTACACGCTGCACGAATATTTCCTGGCGTGCCCCAATGGCGGTTTCTACAATTACCAGACCGGCGCGATCTGCCGGCTGCGCGCGCTTGGCGCGCAGTGCCTCGCGACCAATTGCGACGCTCGCGGCTACCATCACAAATTGTGGCGCGCAGCGCGCCAGGCGGTGCTGTGGAACGCCGGGCGCATGCCCCGCGACTTGCGCGAGATCATCTATTTGGCGCCCGAGCAACTGGACATCATGGGCCCGTACGTGCCGCCCCAAGCGAACTGGCACTTCCTGCCCAACCCGGCCGGGCCGCGGCCGGCCCAGCGCATGGCCGCCGAGCACAACCAAACCTATTTGTTCGTCGGCCGGCTTTCGCCCGAAAAGGGCGCGGTAGTGGCGGCGCGGGCGGCGGCTGACGCCGGCGTGCCGATCGCGTTTTGCGGGGACGGCGAGGAACGCGACGCGGTCCTCAGCGCCAACCCACAGGCGCAAATGCTCGGCTGGCTTGGCCAGGACGAACTCGCGGCGTGGATGCAGCGGGCACGCTGCCTCGTGTTCCCCAGCCTGTGGTATGAAACCTACGGCCTGGTCGTGGCGGACGCGCTGCGCATCGGCCTGCCGGTCCTCGTATCGCGCAGCTGCGTCGCGGCGTCGCTGCTCGAGCACGGCATCAGTGGCGAGCTTGTGCCGGCGGGCGACGTCCAGGCGTGGGCCGCCGCACTGAGCCGTCTGCGGTCGGATGAGCTGACGGCAGCCTACAGCGAAGGCGCTTTCACGCGTGGCCAAGGCTTGCCGGGGCAAGCCGAGTACACCTCGCGCCTGATCGAAATCTACACCAGCGCGATCGACCGGAAACAGCGAGGCCCGGCGCCGCAGCTGAGCGAGGCAATTCAATGATTGCGGCCATTTTCAATCCGGCGACGATCCTGCTCGCCACCTTGTGCGTGCATTGGGTCGCCTTCGGCTCGTCCGGGCCGCTGGCGATCAAGCTGCCTTATCTGGCGTTGGGCCTGGTGATCCTGTTCGCAGCATCGGGGCCGCGTAAGCTCGCCGCCTGCGCCAAGTTCGTTCGCGACAACGCGCTCTGGCTGGTTCCGTTCGCGGTGTATCTGGCGCTGACCAGCATCGTGTTGCGCGGATCGCCGGTCGAGGGGATGGCGCCGCGCCAGATCTTCTTCCTGGTCGGGACGGTCGCGTTCGCGGGCTGCATCGCGACCAGCCGCCGCCTGCCGCACATATTCCGGATCGGCGCGGTGGTCGGTCTGGCAGTGTTCGTCGCCGCCATGGAATTGCTGGCGCGCAAGATCGGCCTGAGCTGGGCCGACGCCGTTTCGCGCTTCCTCGCCGGCGACTTCAATTTCGTCATGTTCTCGTTCTTCCGCGGCGTCTTCAACGCCCTCGATCCGACTGGCGACGTAACCCTCAGCGCCTCGACCAAGAACGCCACGGCGGTGTCCCTACTGGTGCTCGCGCTGCTGTTCCGCGGCGGTTCCGCCAATCCGCCGCGCGACATCGCGGGCATCGCCTTCCTCGGCTTCGCCATGGCGTTGCTGATCATGTTGAACACGCGATCGGTGCTGATCGTCGCGGGTCTCAGCATGGTGATGGCGACCGGCATCGGCGCGCTGATCCGGCCGGTGCATAACTTCCCGCTGTTCGTCCTCAAGTTCGGTGCGCTGCTCCTGATCCTCATCACCATCGTGATGATCCTGCCGACCGAAGGTGCATCGGACGCGTTGAGCACGCGGTTCACCTTTGACGATTATTCGGCGGCGTCGCGGGTCGAGCAATTCCAGCTCGCTTTGGCCCAGATCGAAAAGGAGCCGGTCACCGGCACCGGTTATTTCGAGGTCGACGGCCACGTCATCCACAATCTGTTCCTGGCGGCGTGGGTCCATGCCGGCATCGGGGCGTTTGTCCTGGTGGTGCTGTTTTACGTGGCGCTGATCGCGCGCTGGGTGATGCTGATTGCAGCGGTCGCGGCGCGGCCGGACCGCTGGGTCATCCCGATCGCGTTCGAGTGGATCGCGCCGCTGCCGATCCTGCCGCTGTTCCGGGTGTGGTTGTCGGGCGATGCCGGCCACCCGTTCCTCGGCGAGTGGATCGCCGTCGGTGCTTTCCTCGGCTGCGTCGTCGCGAATGACTTGATGCGCCGCCGCCTGGCGGGGTTGCAGCTGGCCGCGAACGGCCAAGGAGTTTCACCGGCGCCGCACACTTCCCGCCCGGTCCCGGCTTCCCGCCAACACGCCGCGAAGCGGCACACGGCGCCCGCCGCCGACGCCGGGCATCGGCTCTGGCGGGGCGCCGACAGGTGATCAAACTGCGGTTTCTCGCACTGCGGGCAATTCGGTCGTTGGGGTATGAGGTGCGGCGGGTGGCGGACCCGGCGAAGCTGGAGGTCGAGCCCGCCGGCAGCGACCCGGTTACGGTCGAGTATTGCCCGACAAAACGCGGCTATGCGGTGTTCGAAATCCCGCTCGAGGACTGCCGCGCGTTTCACACGATCGGCTTGCCGCTGGCGCCGCACGTCCACCCGTTCGTCCAGGCCTTCGACGTTGCACGGCGCGACGCCAGCGCGGATCGCGGACGGCGCGCGTTTACCGAAATCCTGGAGCGTTATTACGCCTCGGTGCGGCCGACGTCCGCATGCGACGTCGTCGGGCTCGGCGCGGCGGATGCGCCGGGCCTGCGCGACGTGCCGCCGATCGGCTATTTGTACCCGTGGTCCGAGCTCGGGGTCGCCGAAATCATCGCGCGGCGCAAACGGTCATTGAAATATGTTGGGATGCGCTACGGGGTCAGTCCTGGCGACGACGCCGGCCATACCTTCTTCGGCCCGGTGCAGGCGGCCAGGGTGGAGCTGCAGGTGACCCGCTTGCACGCGCTCCTCGAGGCGGTGCGGCGGGACGGTTTCAAACCCTTTGCGCGCGATTTCCCGACCAAGGTTGTCGCTTTGCGCAAGGCCGGCCGCAACCGCTGGCTGGTCGAGGAAGGCCAGCACCGGTTTGCGCTCGGGGGAGCGCTCGGAACGGCGGCGATACCGTCAATCGTGACCAGCGTGATCCGGCGTGAAGACGCGCCTTACTGGCCCCAGGTGGTTGCCGGGATTTTCACCGAAGCGGGTGCCCTGGCGCTGTTCGATCGCCTCTACGACGGCGTGCCGGCGCCGATCGCCCGCGACTGGTCGACCGCAGCTGCCACGCCGGTCGAGCCGCTCACAAGCGGGGCGGATCGCGGCCGTAGACGTCGCCGATGAAGCGGACTGCCGGCTGCCCGGGGACCGCGGTGAGGTAGGTGATGAACACCGGGACCGGCGCGGGCAGGTCGATCCTTCGCTCGCGCTCCTCGGTGGTCAGCGACAGCTCGCGCCCGAACAGCCACGATCCCAGCCGCCACGCGTCCTCGAGCCGGACGCAGCCCGCGCTTTCGACCCGGACCGATTTCGCGAACAGCTGTCGTTGCGGCGTGTCGTGCAGCCACACGCCCTGCGAATTGGGGAACATGTACTTGATGCGCCCCATCGAGTTGGCCGGCCCCGGCAGCTGCCGCATCTGGACCGGCAATTTGCCCGCCGCGACCGCCTTCCAGTCGATCGTTGCGGCATCGATTACGCGCAGGCCGGGGCCGAAATCGGAGACGACCTCATACCCCTGTTGCTTGAGGTAAGCGGTCCCGCGCTTGAGGACATTGGGCGCCAGGCGCCCGGTGATGTCGGTCGGCACGTTCCAATAGGGGTTCATCACGGCATGGCGGATGAACGCGTTCATCAGCGGCGTCTGGGCGTCGCGGCGCCCGACTACCACCTTCATCTCGTCGGCGACTTTTCCGTTTTCGACCATGTACAAGCGCTGGTTGGCGGTGTTCACGAGCACGTAGCGCTGCGCTCCGGCCGGCAACGCGCGCGCCCGCTGCAGGTTGAGCGAGAGGACATAACGGTCCTGCTCGCTGAGCGATGAATGCAGTGCGTGGCGAAGCTGCCCGTAAACCGGGTTCATCCAGCCGACCTCGCTGATGTACGCAGCAAGCGACGGCGCCTGTGCCGCGCGTTGCAGCGCCTCGAGCGGCTTTGACGGCGCCGGCTTGAGCTCCGGATCGACATAGATCACGCCGACGCGCGGATCGCTTTGCAACGCCGCGGCGTAGGCCACGAACGCCTCGCTCAGCATCGTTTCGGCGCGCTTCACGGCCTGCGCGTCGCCGCTGGCGGCCGCGCGCGTGGCGACGAGCAGCGCGCCAACCTCGAAGCTGCCCTTGGCCAAGCCGTCGACCTCGGACGAGCTCAGCAGCCTGATCAGCTGCTCGGCGGCGTCACCCGCCGCAGGGGCAAGCCACAGCGGCCGTCCGCCCCGCGCGCGATAGAATGTCTCGACGGGCGATGCGGTTGCCGCGGCGGTCCTTGCGAGCGGGGTTTTCGCGCTCGCGGTCGTGGCGCCGGGCAGCAGCGCGGCGGCCAGCGCGCCGGCAATGGCCGCTCGCTGCACGCGTCTGTACGGTCGGACTGCCGGGTCGCGCGGTGCGGTGGTCATCCTCGCCTTTCTCGTTCGCCCGACGCAAGAATCCGGTCACGCGGCGGCACTTCTTCAAGCGTCTCCGTATGTTACGCAACCATTTTCGCAGCGTGACGGCAACCATCGGGGGAGAATTGCCCCGGACCGGGACTGCGCTCGGCTCGCCTTCGGCAACCGCTCAGCGGCTGGCGACGACCTCCGCCTTGCGGATCACCGGCACCGCCCCGTCGCCGATCGTCGCGAAGCCCGACCAGTAGAACGGGTGCGAGGTGGCCGGCGCGTCCATCAGCCCGGTCTGCGCCGCGCGCAGCGCGCCCGCCACCGACGTCCCCGCCGGCGCGCTGAACAGCCCCGAGATCAGGCGCTGGGTGGCGTTATAGTCGTCCGGCACCGGCCAATGGCTGGCGACCACCAGCCGCCCGCCGGCCCCGACGAACGCGCGCACCAGCCCGTCGAGCGCGAGCTCGCCGCCGGTCGCCAGGCCGGCGTCGCGGGTCGCCGCCGTGCTCGCCGCGCCGGCGGTATCGCACGCCGACAGGATCACCAGGTCGGCGTCGAGCCGGAGGTCGAAGATCTCGCGGAAGGTCAGCAGGCCGTCCGACCCGTCGCCCCCGAAGCTGGTCATCAGCGCCGGTTGCGCCGGGCATTTGCGCCGCGGCGAGGTGACGATGCCGTGGGTCGCGAAGTGGATGATGCGATACTCGCTCAAGTCCGGGCGACTCTTGATCGCGGTGTCGGTGAAGGCGTCCCCGGTGATCACTTCGGTGCGCCCGGCCTGCCCGGCCGAGAGGATCGAGCTGGCCAGCATCAGCTCCTCGGCCGAGATCGGCCGGTTCCACTGCGCCAGCGACAGCACGCAGTCGAGGTCGGCGACGCTGCGCGTGGTGCCCGCCGCGGTCTGCAGCGTCGCCCCCACCGGCGTATTCTGCCCGAGCCCGAGATATTCGCGCGCGGCGGTCGCGCGCGGCGCCATCCGCACGTCGCGGAACGCGCGCGCCGAAACCGACGTGCTGATGTCGCGGTCGCGCCCGAGCCACTGGACGCCGGTGAAATCGAACTCGCCGTCGCCGCCTGCCGCGGCGCGCTTGCGATAGGCCTCGAGGCCAGGCCCGGCCATCGCCAGCAGGTTCGGCGGCAAGCGCAGCATCGCCCCGTCCGGCTCGAAAATCAGGTGCTTCACCCCCGCCAGCTCGCTCGCGATCGGCTGGAACAGCCCGGCGTACAGCTGGTGCGACAGCGCGACGTCGAACGGGTAGGTCTTGCGCTGCCCCCCCTCGACTACCGAGATGCTGTCGCGCAACGCCTTGACCTGTTCCTCCAGCTGCTTGGCGTTGACCGCGGCGCGCCACGCCTTGGCGGTGGTCGCCGTGGCGAACAGCACGACCATGTCGTCGCCGACCGCGGTCATCTTGTAATAGGCCTCGCCGTCGCGCAGCTGGCCCTGCAACTCCTTGAGGTTGATGGTCGCGTTGGAAACCGCGCGGAAGCGCGGATAATCGGCCAGCTTGGCCTGCGTTGCGACCTGTTCGGTTCGCGCTTCCTCGAGCGTCGTGCGGAGCAGCGCGATGCGCGCGGTTTCGGCCGCTGCGGGCTGCTTGAGCGCCTCGAGCCGGGCGAGCTCGATCCGCCCGCGCTCGATCTGGCGGGTCAAGGTGACCGACTGGCGGAACAGCCGGGACGCCTCGTCGCTGCCGCCGCTGAGTTCGCGCGCCAGCACCGCCTGGGTCTGCGCGACGCCGGGCCGCAGCAGCACCTGGGTCGCCTCGAACAGGTCGGCGGTGGCCTGCGGGTCGTCGCCCTTGGCGAGCAGCAGCGTGACATACGGCCCAAGCACGCGGGCAAGGCCGGGCGGGGGGCTGGTCATCGCGGCATAGGCCTGGACGATTTCGCGGTAGAGCGCGGCGGAGGCTTCCGCCTGGCCGGAGCGGGCGAGATAGGCAGCCAGCCGGCCGCGCGCGCTGAACAACGCCGAGGACCCCGGATAATCGCTCTCGAGCAGCGCGATGCTGGCGCGGTACTGGCGGTCGGCCTCGGCCGCATTGCCGCCCTTTTCGGCGAGCGCCGCGAGCTCGCTCAAGATCTGCGCGCGCATCCACACGGTCGACGACACGCGGCCGCCGCGCACCGCCTTGAGCTTGGCGTCGGCCCGGCCCAGCGCCGCGGCGGCGCCGGCATCGTCGTTGCGCAGGCGCAGCGCCGAGCCGCGCAAATGCTCGGCCTGGCCGTCGAGAATCTGGGCTTTCTCCTCGGGCAGGAGGGCCGCGCTGGCCGCGCCGAGCTGGCGCGATGCCGAAGATTCCGTGCTCAGCCGGGCCGCCGTCGCCGGGTCGATGATGAGCTCGGCGATCGACTTGCTGGCCAGCGCGCTCGCCTGCGGCAGCGCCTTGTCGAGCTCGCGCAGCGCGGCCTGGGCCTGGCCCTGGTTGAGCAAATGCATCGCGCGGTAATTGCGGTGCTGGCGGGCGACCACGATATCGTCGCCGACCAGGTCACGCGCGCGGCGGAACAGCACGTCGGCCTCGGCGTAGCGGCCGAGGTTGGATTTCTGCAGCGCCTCGTTGACCAGCGCCTCGGCGCGCGGCGTGGTGCCGTCCTCGCTGCTCGACAGCGACGCGAAGAATTCGGCGCTTTCGGCATAGTTGCCGGCATTGTTGCGGCGGTAAGCCTCGGCCAGCGCGCGGCTCGCATCGAGGCTGCCCGCCTGCACCCGCGCGAACGCCGCGGGGTCGCCGGCGCCGGTGGTCGCGATCGATACTTCGCCCGCGACCGGTTTGTCGGCGATGACGTTGCGCAGGCCGAGCTGGAGCGCGCTGTCATAGCCGGCCAGCCCCTCGGCCGAGTAAAGCGTCTTGCCCTTGCGGACCTGGTACGCACGATAGCGCACGTCGGCGTCCTTGAGCCGGCACTCGCTGACCTGAACGCTGCCCAGCCCGGCGATCGTCTGCACCGTCGGCGCATCGCACGTCGCCCGCTCGGCGCGCGCCGCCGCGAGCCGCGCCGCGGGGTCGTCGCCGCGCACGCGCAAGGCGTGGAGCCGCCCGACCGGCACCGCGGCGTCGCGGCACACCACCGCATAGCCGCGGTCGAACATGTCGCCGAGCGCCTTGTCGTTGGTGGCCAGCTGCGCCGAGCACAGCACGCCCCCGCCGGTGCCGATGCGGAAGGTGTCGCGCACGCTCAGCGACTGCGCGCCGGCGCTGCCGTCGAGGATCAGCGCGGCGACTGCAGCCGCGGACGCGATCGCCACCCGGCTCATCTCACTTGTCCTCGCCGTCATCGTCTTCGTCCTCTTCCTCGTCATCGTCGTCGCCGCCGAACCACAGGCTGCTGTCGCCGCCGCTGGTGACGCCTTCGTCGATCAGCTGGTCGAGCACGACGTCGCCGGTTTCGAACAAGGCGCTGGCGAGGGTCACGCTGAGGCTGCCCTCGCCTTCGCTCTCGGTCTCGACGTCACCGGACGCGACCACTTCGACCGGACCGAGCACACTATCCGGGCCCGACACGGCGGGCGGCACCGGCTCCGGCTCGGGCTCAGGTCCCGGCCCCGGCCCCGGATCGACGCACGGACCGCTGAGGGCGCAGCCGTTGAAGCGCGATCCCGAAGTGAAACCGCCTTCGTCCGAATCGAAGTCGATCGTGCCGACGAAGGCCTCCCCGGTGAGCGGCGTGCCGTCGCCGTTGACGCCTTGGCCAAAGGCGAACACCGTCGTGTCTGGCGAGGAACTGCGCACCACCAGGCCGCCCGCGCCGACATTGATTCCGGCCGGCGATGCCGCGGTTCCGGTGTTCTGGACCAACAGGCTGTTGCCGACAGTGATCTCGATGCCGCCGGCGACGATCCGCCCGCGCTGGTCGTCCGCGCCCGGGTTGGTCGTCAGCGCATCGTTGCGGCCGGCGTACGACGGGTCCAGGTTGAGCGCGTCGAGCAGTGCCTGGTCGCCCGACCAGATGTCGGCCGCGGTCAACAGCAGTGTGCCCGCCGGTGTCTCGTTGGGCCCGACCATGCCGATCCCTCCGCCGGTCGAGGTGTTGATCTGGATCGAGCCGCCGGCGTTGATCGCCAGCACGTCGTCGGCGCCGCTGTCGAGGAACAGCACCAGCCCTTCGACCAGCACCGAGCCGTCGGTGTTGAGCTCGACATGGCTGGTGCCGCCGCCTTCGCCGGTCTGGCTGCCCTCGATCTCGACGTCGAGCAGCAACACGTCGGGCGCTTGCCCTTCGTTGGCGCCGATGGCGTTGATCACGACGCTGTCGGACTCGATGCTTTCGTCCCGGGTCAACCGCCACTGCAGGCCATCTTGACCGGTCGCACCGTCCACCTCCTCCCCGCCGCCAATGACGATCGGCTCGCCGTCACTGACCGCGTTGAGCACGATCGTCTCGGTCACGCCCTGCACGCCGAGGTCGCCGGTGATGTCGAGGTCGGCCGAGGTCACGGTGATTGCCGGCGCCGACACCGTGCCGCGGAAAGCGGCGACCCCACCGGCGGTGAACGCCGCCGAAGTGCCTGCGGTGACGTCCGCGACGGTAAAGTTGCCGCCGGCACTCACGGTGACCGTGGTGCCCGCGAACAGGTTGGCAACGCTAATGTCGCTGCCGGCCGTCAGCGCCAATGTCTGGGTTGCGTCGAGATCACTGCCGATGAAAATCGAGCCGCTCGAGTTGGCCGCGAAACTGTTTGCGCTGATCCCGGGATCCCCCGGCGCGTAAATCGGGCCGCTCCGTTGCGCCGCTTCCCCGTCGAGGCCGCCGGAGCCGATGAAGATGCCGCCAGACCCGCTGGGGCCGTTCGCGGCAAGCGTTGCATTGCCGAGGTAGGCGCTGCTGCCCTCCTCGGTGAACAGGTAAACGACGCCGCCGGTGTTGCCGCCATTGGCCTGGACGGAGAAGGCATCGGTGTCCAGCGACGAGGTCTGCCCGAGGTCTCCGCTTTCGAGCAGCGTGTAGGCAATGCCGCCGGACTGTCCGCCATTAACGGTCATTGCGACGCTGTTGGCGGTCAGGGACGAGCCGAGCAGTTCAAGCAAGGCGATGCCGCCGGTCGTGTCGCCATTGGCGGTGAGCGTGAGGTTTGCGGTGAGGTCGGACTCGAAAAGTTGGACGAATGCGATGCCGCCTGCGCCCGTGCCGGCAGTGCCGCCGCTGCCGCCGGCTCCGCCTTCGCCACTCGCCTCGAGCAAAGTGCTCGCCAGCGTTCCGGCGCCGCTGCTTTCGGCGTAAAGATAGGCCGCCCCGCCGGTGGCGATACCGCCATTGGCGGTGCCGCTGCCGCCGACGGCATTGGCAAGCACCTCGGTGTCACCGGTGACGGTCAGGTTCCCGTCGACGATGTCGATTTCCGATGAACCTCCCGCCGCCTGGCCGCCATCGCCGCCGCTGCCGACGCCGCCGGTGGCGGACGCGTCGACCCGCAGGCTCGCCGCCGTGAGCGCGCCATCGACCGAGAATTGGCCGTCGCCCCCGGCGGCTTGGCCGCCGGTCGATCCGCTGCCGCCAAACGCCGTGGTGGCGATGTCGGCGAGCACGCTGGCGGCAATACTGCCACCGGCATCCACGTCGACAAAGGCGCTGCCTCCAAACGCGTCGCCGCCGGCCCCCGCCGCGGTCGTGCCTGTCCCGCCATTGCCGCCGAACGCCCGCGCGTAAGCCGAGAAAATGTCCGCGGTCATTGTGCCCGCGACGTCGATCCAGGCGAACCCGCCCTCGGCCAGGCCGCCGGCGCCGCCAGCGCCCGACGATCCTGTCCCGCCCGCTCCGCCGCGCGACGTCGAGAACACCTGCAGTTCGGTGAAATCGGCCGTCCCCGCGGAGCCGAGGTAGAAATAGGCATTGCCGCCGAATGCGTCGCCGCCGGCGCCGCCGGTGGCGCCATTGCCGCCGATCCCGCCAGTGCCGTTGGCGGTCACGAACACGTTGCCCAGCTCGAGCGTCACCGGCGAGCCCTCGGTCTCGATTCCGCTGGAGATGTAAATCGACGCGTCGCCGCCAATGCCGTCGCCGCCGGCACCGCCGGTGCCGCTGGCGTTGGCAATTCCGGCGCCGCCGTGGCCGGCCCCCTCGATCCGCGTTTCGCCGGCCGCCGTCAGCGTGCCGCCGCTGCTGAAGATGTCGATTGCGCTCGACCCGCCGGTGCCGTCGCCACCGGTCGCCCCGGCGCCGCCGAAGCCGTTGGCCCACAATTGCAGTTCGCCCGCCGAGGTCAGGTCTCCGCCGTCGAGGCTGACCAGCGTCGAGCCGCCATAACCGAACCCGCCGAGATCTCCGCCGGACCCGCCGACTCCGCTTGAGCTGACGGTCAGCCCACCGGCGCCGAACGCCAGGCTGCCGCCGTTCGTCGCCTCGACATAACTGTACCCGCCCTCGCCGTCGCCGCCATCGCCGCCGGCGTTGGCGCCGCCGATGGCGTAGGTCGAAACCAGGCCCGCGCCGGTGACCGCGATGGGGCCGCCGCTGGCCGACAGCACGACCGTCCCGCCGAACCCGTCGCCGCCCAGCAATTGGCCCGGCGCGCTGGTGAATACGCCGCCGCCAAAGCCTTCGGCATAGGCACTGAGGTCGCCGCCGACGGTGATCGTGCCGCCGGTGGTGGTCACTTCCGCCGAGCCGCCATAGCCGTTGCCGCCCTGCGTCGCCCCCGCCTGCATGCCGCCGCCAAAGCCTTGCGCGGTCACCGTCAAATAGCCCGCGACGGTGATCTCGCTGCCGCTGTCCGAGCGCACTTCGGCGAACCCGCCATGCCCGTCGCCGCTGATGGTGTCGCCGGTCCCGGCGTTGGCTTGGCCCGTCGAGCTCGCGCCGACCGACAGCGAGCCGGCGGTGATCGTCGCATTGTTGGTCGCCACCACCGACGCCGATCCTCCGAACGCGTCGATGCTGTTGCCCGCGGTGGCCGCGGAGAAATTCTGGGCATTGGCCACCACGCTGGCGACTCCGCCGATGTCGATCGTGGCATTGTCAGCGATGATCGCGGCGGTCCCGCCCGATCCCGACGCGCTGATCGCCGACAGGATCGCGCCGCCATCGATGTCGACGCTGCCCCCGGTGTCGGCATAGATTCGCGCCGACGATGAAAATCCTGACAGGCTGGTGAACAGCACGGCTTGGCCGCCGACGGTGACGCTGTTGCCGTTGCTCGCGCCGAGCCACACATTGCCGCTGCCGGGCGAGCCGTAGGAGTTGAGCGCGACGTCCCCGGCGAACGTGATCGACCCGCTGTCGGCGGCGGCGATGATGTTGCCCCAGGACATCGCATTGACGTCCGACGAATAGGTCCCCGGGCCGATGTCGATGCCGGCGTTGGGCGTGCCGGACGCGTTTCCGCTCAGGCCGCTCGGCGTTTCCGTCACGCTCCACCCGGCGCGCAGGATGATGTCGCCATTGTCGATCGCCGCGCTGGTCGCCGCGTCGAAGCCGATGCTGCCGCCGAGCAGCATGGTCAGCGCCTGGTTCTTGGGCACCGCGACCAGGTAAGCGCGGTGATAGTCGCCGGTGCCGGTGCTCGACGGGCCGCCGGTCGAGCCGGTGTGGACGATGCCGTTGCTGTCGCCGGTGCCGACCGTGACCTGGATGTCGAACAGGCCCTGGTTCATGGTCATCGTGACGTCTTCGCCGGCGGCGTAGGCGGCGGTGCCGTTGACGCGCACCGCGCCACCTTGCTCGACGCGCGGCGCGACCAGCGCGACATAGCTGTTGTCGGGGGTGGCGGTGATCTGTGCGCCGGGCGCGATGGTGATCGCCGAGGTGCTGCCCGGCGTGGCAACGAAGCGCCCGGTGAAGCCGTTGGCGTCGGTCGAGAAACTGGTCACGTCGTTGGTGGTCAATAGCAGGCTGCCGACGTCGAACACGGCCGACGCGCCGACCACCATCCCGCCCGGGCTGTAGAACCACACGCTGCCGCCCGGGGTGACGTTCTGGCTCAAATCCTGGAGCTGGCTGATGACGGTGCCGTTGAACGCCACCGCCCGGCTCGGATCGGTCGGGACGATCCGGTTGAGCACGGTGAAGTCGGCGGTCGACCCCGGGTTGTTGGTGAACGTCGCGGTGTGGCCCGCGGGGAGGAAGTCGATGGTTCCGGTGCCCTCGTTGTCATACGGCGACCAGTTGATGGTGGCGGTCGACGTGCCGACCGTGATGGTCTCGGTGAAGTCCCCGGTGATGGTGCGGATTGCCGTGCCGTTGACGACCGTCTCGCTGCCCTGGAAAGCCTGGGCGTCGGCGCGCTGCGCGGGCAGCGCGACGGTGGCCAGCGCGGTCGCCGCGCACGACAGCAGGAGCCGCTCGCGGCGCGCCGGCCGGCGGGCGGGAAGCGGGGGGACGCAAGACGACTGAGCTGTCATTGGAAGCTCCATGGCCACAGGCGGGTGGTGAGCGAGATGAGCAGGCGATGGTCGGGCTTTTCGTCGAGCGGCCCGACCCGCTTGAGCGGGATGGCGTAGGTGGCGTCGAGGTTGAGCCCGCGGAACACCGTGCGCAGCCCGCCACCGACCGAGCTCAGGCGATCGGCGAAATCGCTGTTGTCGAGCAGGCGGTCGAGATTGTTGATCCGCGCATGGTCGAAAAACACAAATCCCTCGAAGGCGGGGACGCGCGGACCGGTCGGCACCAGGCTCCCCAGCCGCACTTCGGCCTGGAACCCGATGCCGCGGTCGCCGAGCAGGCTGCCGGGGTCGTAGCCGCGCCCGACGGTGTAGTTGCCGGCGGAGAATTCCTCGAAGCTGAGCAGCGGGTCGTCGGCCCATTGCCCGCGCACCCCGAGCGCCAGCGTAACCAGCCGCGCCGGGCGGTATTCCCCGTAGATGCTGCTGCGCACGACCGTCGCGGTGCCGTCGGCCTCGGTCCGGCTCGGCAGGACTTCACCCGGCCCGAGGCACTCGCTGCCCGTCTCGCCGCAGTCGGTGGCGTCGAAGATGTCGAGCCCGCGGCGCAATTCGATCAGGCCGCTCACCCGCCACAGCGGCTCGGCCAGCGATGATCCGCGGCGGGTGAAGTCGAGGCTGACCGCGTCGGCGGTGAGCCGCGCGAACGCGACCCGCAGGCGGTCGCGGGTCAGGTCGGCGTCCTCGATCTCGACGTCCTGGTCGACCAGGTCGAAGCCGACCGCGCCGCGCACCGTGTTCGACTGGCGGCGGATGAACGGGTAGCTGACCTCGGCGGTGGCGAACATCGTGGTCGCCCGCACGTCGGCGCCGCCGGCAATGTCGGGCCGCGCCCAGGCGTAGGTGAAGTTGCCCGACAGGGTCAGCCCCTCCGAACCCAAGCGGAAGTCGTGGCCGACCTGGATGGTGCGCTGTTCCTTGAGGTTGAAGGTCTCGAACAGTGCCACGGTGGTGCGGTCGCCGAGCCCGGTGAGGCCGAACAATTGCGCGCGCAGCAACCCGCCCCAGCGGCCCAGTTCCTGTGATCCGTAATTCTGGACATTGGCGTCGAGCACCCCGGCCAGCCGCAGCACGGTAACGTCCCCGACCACTTCGCCGGGGATGGTGCCCGCTGGGCGCAGGGTCAGCCGCACATTGTAGCCGGGCAGGTCGCTCGCCAGCAGCAAATAGCGCTCGGCCTCGTAGCGGTTGAACACCTCCTGGTCGGTCAACCGCCCGAGATAGCCGGCGATGGTCTGCTCGGCGCGGCCGGCGTCGCCGCGCACGCGGACCTGGACCAGCTTGGCCATCAGCACCTTGAACCGCACAGTGCCCTCGGCGATGCGCTGCTCGGGCACCTCGACTGAGGCGATGTAGCCGGCCCCGCGCAAGATAGTCGCCGCGCGGTCGCGGATTTCGCAGATCGCCGCGACCGGCTGTTCCTGGCCGACCAGGTCGGCGTAGGCCGGGGTGAGGTCGCCCGGAGCGAGCCCCCGCAGCCCCTCGAATTGAACATCGCGCAGGGTGAAACGGATCGCCTGGTTTTCCGGCGTGTCGAGGGCGCACGGGGCGCGCTCGATCCCGCCTTCTACGTCCAGCCGGGGCGGCCGCGGCGGTTCCGGCTGGGGCGGCGGACGGGTGACTTCTTCGCGGGTCGGCGCGACCGATTGCGCCTGGCCGGCGGTCGGTGTCGCCACCGCTGCCAGCGCCAGCGCCGTGGTTGCGCACAGGCCAATCCAGTCGGTTTTCTGGCGTGGATACTTTATCTTTACCGGTTGCAAATGCCTGGGCCCCCTCCAAGCTCCGCGAGTCGCTGCGGATGCGAGAGGCAATAGAGCACTTCAACTTTGGCCACGCAACATATTGGAGCGGAACGCGAATGCGCGGAGCGCGGCGGGGCGCGCAAATAGCCCGCCGGAAGCGTGTCTAAAGGGCGCTGTTAACCGGCGTTATTCGATTGTGCGGCAAGCACCTGACCGGCCAACACTCGACACTAACAAAATTCACTGCCCGTCCACTCTTGCATTTGTACAAAAATCTGTACATATAGCTGTACAAGAGTTTGGAGATTCTAATGGACGTGCTCTCGTACACCGATGCACGGGCTAATTTGAAGGCCGTGATGGACCGTGTTGTCGATGACAAGACGCACGTGGTTGTCACACGCCAAAAGGCCGAGGCAGTCGTCATGGTCTCCCTTTCCGAGTGGAACTCGATTGTGGAGACCACGCACCTCCTCTCATCCCCGCTAAACGCGCTGCGCCTTCGCCGCTCGATTGAGCAGATGGACGCAGGCAAGGGGCAGGAGCGCGAATTGATTGACCCGTGAAGGTCCATTTCTCCGACGAAGCGTGGCAGGATTATCAGCACTGGGTCGCCACTGACCCAAAAACGCTCCTGCACCTTAATTCATTGATCGCAGAATGCAGACGAAACCCGTTTAAGGGGATCGGCAAACCAGAGCCATTGAGAGACAGCCTCAAAGGCTGGTGGTCGCGCCGCATCAACGGCGAAGATCGTCTCGTTTATCGCGTTGAGGGCAAGGGCAACGAGCAGCGGCTAGAGATTATCCAGTGCCGCCGGCACTACTAGCGATACGGCTGCGCTGGCGGCTGACTACAAAGGGCATGACCGAGGGAGGGATGGGCCGGAAGGCGGTGCTTGCATCTGGTCCGAAACGGGCCGGGCTCGCGACAGGGAACAATGCCACCGCTGTCATTCGAATGCGCGCTCGGGCGCGGCCAGCCACTGGTCGATGACGGTGGCGATGCGCGGCGCGGCGCGGCCGTCGCCATAGGGCAGAGCGGGACGGCTCATGGTCGCCAGCGCCAAGGGGTCGGCGAGCAGCCGGCGCACCGCCGCGACGATCCGCGCCGGGTCGGTCCCGACCAGCTCGATATTGCCGGCGGCGATCCCTTCCGGCCGCTCGGTCTTGTCGCGCAGCACGAGCAGCGGCACGCCGAGCGCCGGCGCCTCCTCCTGCACGCCGCCCGAATCGCTCAGCATCAGCGTGCACTCGAGCATCGCCGCGATCATCTCGCGGTGACTGCACGGCGCGCGCAGGCGGATGTTGCGCTGGCGCCCGAGCAGCCGCCGCGCGCGAGCGGCGAGGTGCGGGTTGGGATGCAGCACCACCGCGATCTCGGCGATTCCCTCGGCAGCAATTGCCCGCAATGCGGCGGCGATCGCCTCGAACCCGCTGTCCCAGCTTTCGCGGCGGTGAAACCCAACCAGCAGCAGCGGCTGGCCGCGATCACGCGCGCGGGTCGCGGGCAACGCCGCCTTGACCGCGACCAGCGCATCGATCCCGCTGTTGCCGGTGACGTGCACCGCGCCCTGGATCCGCTCGGCGTCGAGGTTGGCAGCGCTGGTCGCGGTCGGCGCGAACAGCAGATCGGCACGGCGGTCGATCGCGACGCGGAAGATTTCCTCGGGCCACGGCAATCGCGCGTCATGCGTGCGCAGCCCCGCCTCGACATGCGCCAGCGGGACCTTGGCCACGCGCGCCGCAAGCGCGCCCGCCGCCGCGCTCGAGGTGTCGCCCTGGACGACCAGCAAGTCGCACCTATCGTGCTTGAGCAGCGGCACCAGCGCCTTGCTCACCGCGCGGACGTGCGCGTGCGGGTTGGTCTCCCCCGGGCAGCGCAAATTGACCGCCGGCAGCGCATCGAGCCCGAACGCGGCGGGGTCGAGCGCCGGATGCTGGCCGGTCAGGATCAGCCCTGGAGCGAGCCCGCGCTTAGACAGCGCGGCGGCGACCGGAGCGAGCTTGATCGCCTCCGGCCGGGTCCCGACCACCATCTTTATGCGGGCACGCAGCCTTCCCCCTAGCTCGGCCCGACCAATCTGCGCCCACTATGGACCAAGCGCAAGCGGGGCAGGGGCGAGGGCGGCGGGCGCGGGCGGGGCGGCGACGCCCTAGCGGAAGTTGTCGGAGTAGGCCTGCAGCTTGAGCCGCACCGGCTTGGCCGGGACGAGGTGATAGGCGAGCCCGTTGCGCGTTGCGTAGGCGATCGCCTCGTCGCTGGTGGCGAAGGTCATGCGAATTTGGGTCGCGGTGTCGCCCGATCCCGCCCAGCCGGTCAGCGGGTCGGGGCGCAGCGCTTCGGCGCGTTCGAACTCGAGCAGCCAGCGCCCGGCATTTGCCTTGCCCGACTGGGTGGTCTTGCGCTCGAGCTCGGAAATGCGGGCGACGGTCATGGCCTGCCCGTGGCAAAGCGCGGCGGGTGAATCAAGGCCATGCTCAATACGCCCGGGCGATGGCGAACTCGACCGCCTCGGTCAGCGCCGCCTTGGCCTTGCCCGCGGGGAACGGCGCCAGCGCGTCGATCGCGCGGCGGCCGTAGTGGCGCGCGCGCTCGATGGTGTCGGCCAGCGCATTGGTCGCGCGCATCAGGCCGATCGCGTGCGCGAGGTCGGCGTCGGTGGCGCGCTCGCCGGCCATCGCCGCCGCCCAGAAGGCGCGGTCGGCGGGCGCGCCGCGGGCGTGGGCGAGGATCACCGGCAGGGTCATCTTGCCGTCGCGGAAATCGTCGCCGACGCCCTTGCCCATGGTTTGCTCGTCCGATGCATAATCGATCACGTCGTCGACCAGCTGGAACGCGATGCCGAGGTTGCGGCCGTAGCTGTCGAGCGCCAGCTCGGCGTCCTCGCCGGCCTCGGCGACGACCGGGGCGACGCGGCAGGCGGCGGCGAACAAAGCCGCGGTCTTGGCCCCGATGATCGTCAGATATTGCTCTTCGCCGGCGTCGATGCGGCGCTGGGCGGTCAGTTGCTCGACCTCGCCCTCGGCGATGACGGCGGACGCATTGCTGAGAATTTTCAAGACCTTGAGGCTGCCGTCCTCGACCATCAGCTCGAACGCGCGGCTAAATAGGAAATCCCCCACCAGCACGCTCGCCGGATTGCCCCAGATGATGTTGGCGGTTCTCTTACCGCGGCGAGTCCCGGAGCCGTCGACGACGTCGTCATGCAGCAGCGTCGCGGTGTGGATGAACTCGACCGCGGCCGCGAGCTTGTGGTGGCGCGTGCCGGTGTAATCGAGCAGCGCCGCCGACGCCAAGGTCAGCATCGGCCGCATCCGCTTGCCCCCGCCGGCGATCAAATGCCCGGCGAGCTCGGGGATCAGCGCCACTTTCGACTGCATGCGCTCGAGGATCACCGCGTTGACGCCGTTCATGTCGGCCGCGACGAGGTCGACCATCGCGGTGAGCGACGGTTCGCGGGCGGGACGCAGCGGGAGGACGGTCGCGGTCACGGCGCCGCCCTAGCCAAGCAGCGGCGAATTTCCTAGCCCGCCGGCAGGCTCAGCCGCGCCATCAGGCCGCCGAGATCCTCGCTTTCCTCGAGCGTGATGGTGCCCCCGTAGATCTCGGCGACATCGCGCACGATGGCCAGCCCGAGCCCGGTGCCCGGCTTGCCGGTGGTGTCGAGCCGCGCGCCGCGCTGGAACAGCGTGCCGCGTTCCTCTTGCGGAATGCCGGGCCCGTCATCCTCGACCAGCACGTCGATCATCACGCCGTTGGGCTCGACCGTCACGAACACCCGGCCATTGCCGTATTTGGCGGCATTCTCGATCAGATTGCCGAGCATTTCGTCGAGGTCCTGGCGCTCTACGCGGACCTCGGCGGTGCGGTCGCCGGCGATGTCGACGGTGGAGCTTTCATACAGCCGGTCGACCGCGCGCTGGACCGCTTCCAGGCTGTCCCACACCTTGGCGCGGGCCTGGGCCGAGGCGCGGCGGCCGATCGCGCGGGCGCGGGCCAAATGGTGATCGACCTGGCGGCGCATCGCCAGCGCCTCGCGGCACACCGTCGCCGAGAGGTCGGGTGCGCGCGCGGTGGCGGCATTGGTGATCACCGTCAGCGGGGTCTTGAGCGCATGGGCGAGATTGCCGGCGTGGCGCCGCGCTTCCTCCGCTTGCTCCTCGCTGTGCGCGAGCAGCTGGTTGATCTCCTCGGTCAGCGGGCGGATTTCACCGGGGAACGACTGGCTGATGCGGGTCTTGCCGCCCGAGCGGATCAGCGCCACCTCGCGCCGCACCCGGCGCAGCGGCCACAGCCCGTACACCGTCTGCAAGGCGGCGAGCACGAGCAGGCCGATGCCGAGGGCGAGGAAGCTCCAGAACAGGGTCGAGCGCAATTCGCGCATCTGGTCGTCGATGATGTCGCGCGACTGGGCGACCTGGAACCGCCATTTGACCTCGGAGCCGGGCAGGATGACGTCGCGCTCGACGATGCGCAGCGGCTCGCCGGCGAATTCCCCGCTGTTGTACTTGTGGACCTTGATGTCGTTGTGGCGGTTGGCGACACGCAGGCGGCGGTCCCACAACGAGCGCGACGGAAAAGTGTCGGCGCCGCCCCCGCTGACCTGGAAATAGACGCCGGAATAAGGCTCTATGAAGCGCTGGTCGGCGGGCGGGCGGTTGAAGCGGACTTCGCCGTCGGGGCCGATTTCCGACGCCGCGATCATCGCGTTCAAGACATATTCGAGCTGGTTGTCGAAATTGCGCACGATTGAGCTGGTCATCACCCGGTCGAGCGCGAAGCCACCGATCACCAGCAGCAAAGTGATCCACAACGCCGCAACGACGATCATCCGCCGCGTCAGCGAGCCGATGGTCGCGCGGCGCGCGCTCCCGGCCGGAGCCGCCGCCGCCGTCATCGGAGGGGCGGCGTCGGCATTCAAGCGGGGCCGTCCTCGAGGCTGTAGCCGAGGCCGCGAATGGTGGTGATGACGTCGGCGCCCAATTTCTTGCGGATGCGCGTCACGAACACCTCGATGGTGTTCGAATCGCGGTCGAAGTCCTGGTCGTAGATATGCTCGATTAGTTCGGTGCGGCTGACCACCTTGCCCTTGTGATGCATCAAATAGGACAGCAATTTATATTCCTGCGCGGTCAATTTGACCGGCTCGCCCGCCTTGGTCACCTTGCCCGAGCGGGTGTCGAGGCGGATGTCGCCGGCGTTCAATTCGCTCGACGCATTGCCCGAGGCGCGGCGGATCAGCGCGCGCAGGCGCGCGATCAATTCCTCGGTCTGGAACGGTTTGGCCAGATAATCGTCGGCTCCGGCGTCCAATCCGGCGACCTTGTCCGACCATGAATCGCGCGCGGTCAGCACCAGCACCGGCATCCGCCGCCCTTCCTTGCGCCAGCGATCGAGCACGGTCAGCCCGTCGACCTCGGGCAGGCCGAGATCGAGGATCACCGCGTCATAGCTCTCGGTCGAGCCGAGATAATGCCCGTCCTCGCCGTCGGTGGCGAGGTCGACCGCATAGCCGGCGCCCTCCAGCGTCGAGCGCAATTGCCGCCCGAGATTGGGTTCGTCCTCGACGATCAGCACGCGCATCTATGGTTCCCCTGGAATGGCTAGGCCTGTTCAACCCGCCTCAAGCTGAACGGTTGCTTGGCCGCAACGAGTTCCCCCGCCACTGGGGAGCGGCGGCGGCGCTGTCAATCGCGGTAGGCCGTGGCGGTCGAAGAGAGCGACGGGGGGCCGGCGCGGGGATTACGGCTTCGACTTGCCCTTGATGCGGCCGGTGGCGGCGTCGACGTCGACCCAGATCACGCGGCCGTTGCGCATGAACTTGAGGCGGTAGGTCTCGCCGTTGAACTCGGGGCCGAGGTAATCGGCGCCGTCCATGAACGGCATCACCCGGCGCTCGATCCTGGGCAGCGGCATCGAGCGGCCCTGCTGGGTCGCCTCGAACGCGCGGTCCTGGTCGCGCGGGCGGTCGGCCAGCGCGGGGGAGGCGGCGAGGCCCGCGCTCAGCGCGGCCAGCAAGAGGCGTTTCGTCAGGGTCATGGCGATTCTGTGGGCGGTTCTAACATAAACCATTGAATGCCCTATGAATGATGCTGAACGGCAAGGTTCAGGCGCACAGCGTGACTCAAAATCGGCGCGAGGGCCAGTAAATCCTCGGTTAACGCGGGCTGCCGCCGCGCTCTCGAAATCGCGCGGCGGAGCGGCTAGGGGCGGCGCGATGGCGGCCCCGATCCTCTCCTACGAAGGCCTCGGCCTGGTCCAGGGCGAGGGCTGGCTGTTCCGCCAGATCGACGTCCATGTCCGCCCGCGCGACCGGCTGGCGCTGATCGGGCGCAACGGCGCGGGCAAGACGACTTTGCTCAAATGTCTCGCCGGGCTGATCGACACCGACGAGGGGCGGCGGACGATCGTGCCGGGATCGCGCGTGGTGCTGCTCGAGCAGGATCCGGACATGGCGGGGCATGAAACACTGCTCGACTGGGTGCTGGCGGGGGAGGGCGCACCGGCCGAGCATGAAGCGGCGGCGATCGCGGGGCAATTGGGGGCGAACCTGTCGCGCCCGGTGGCGACCGCGAGCGGCGGCGAGCGGCGGCGGGCGGCGATCGCGCGGGCGCTGGCGCAGGACCCCGACGTGCTGCTGCTCGACGAGCCGACCAACCACCTCGACCTCGCCGCGATCGAATGGCTGGAGGACTGGCTGGGGCGGTTTGCCGGCGCGTTCATCGCCATCAGCCACGACCGCACCTTCCTCGCGCGGCTGACCAAAAGCTGCCTGTGGCTCGACCGCGGCAGCCTGCGCCGGGCCGAAATCGGCTTCGGCGGGTTCGATGCCTGGACCGAGCGGGTCTACGCCGAGGACGAGCGCGCCGCCGAAAAACTCGACGCCAAATTGAAGCTCGAATTGCACTGGCTGCAGCGCGGGGTGACCGCGCGGCGGCGGCGCAACCAGGGGCGGCTGGCCAAGCTTGGCGAAATGCGCGCGCAGCGCGCGGCGATGCTCGGCGCGGCGGGCACCGCCAAGCTCGGCCTCGCCCGCGACGAGGTGCGGACCAAGACCGTGATCGACGCCGAGCATGTCACCAAGAGCTTCGTCACCAGCAAGGGCGAGCGCACGATCATCCGCGATTTCTCGCTGCGCGTGCAGCGCGGCGACCGGATCGGCGTGGTCGGGCCCAACGGCGCCGGCAAGACCACCTTGCTCCGGCTGCTGACCGGCGAGATCCAGCCCGACGCGGGGACGGTGACGCTGGCCAAGACGCTGTCGGGGATCGTCATCGATCAGCAGCGCAAATTGATGGAGCCGGGCAAAAGCGTGCGTGACATCCTCGCCGACGGCGGCGACTGGGTCACGGTGCGCGGGGTGAAGAAGCACATCAAGGGCTATCTGAAGGAGTATCTGTTCGACCCGTCGCTGACCGAGGCGCCGATCGGCTCGCTGTCGGGGGGCGAGCGATCGCGGCTGCTGCTGGCGCGAGAATTTGCGCGCGAGGCCAATCTGCTGGTGCTCGACGAGCCGACCAACGACCTCGACCTCGAGACGCTCGACCTGCTGCAGGAGGTGATCGCCGATTATGAGGGGACGGTGCTGATCGTCAGCCACGACCGCGATTTCCTTGACCGCACGGTGACCATTACGCTCGGGCTCGACGGCTCGGGGCGGGTCGACGTGGTGGCGGGGGGCTATGAGGATTGGGTCAAGCGGAAAGCCCCCCTCCCGCGCGCGGGAGGGGTTGGGGGAGGGCCTGTCAAAGCCTCGGACAGGCCCTCCCCTCCCGCAAGCGGGAGGGGGAAACTGACCTACAAGGACCAACGCGACCTCGACCGCCTCCCGGCCGAAATCGAGCGGCTCGAGGCGGCGATCGCGGCCGACGAAGCGGCGCTCCACGACCCGGACTTATACGCGCGCGATCCGGCGCGGTTCGCCGCGCTGACCGCCGCGATCGACCGCCACCGCGCCGAAAAAGACGCCGCCGAGCAGCGCTGGCTCGAAGTCGCCGAAATCGCCGAGGCGTTAGGCGGCTAGCTTCGCGCGCACCCGCTCGTCGACCCGCCGCTCGAAGATCGTCAGCGGCATCGCGCCTTCGTACAGAATGTCGTGGAAATCGCGCAGGTCGAACTTGTCGCCCAGCGCCGCCTGCGCCTTGGCCCGCGCCCGCGCCCACGCGATATGCCCGATCTTGTAGCTGCACGCCTGCCCCGGCGAGGCGCAATAGCGCTCGATCTCGCGCTGGGCGCGCGGCCGCGGGAAGCCGGTCGCGGCGATCATGTGGTCGGTCGCCTGCGCCACGCTCCAGCGCTTGTGGTTGAGCCCGGTGTCGACCACCAGCCGCTCGGCGCGGAACAGGAACGACTGCAAATAGCCCGCGCGCTCGATGCCGTTATAGGCGCCCAATTCGTCGGCGAGCTGCTCCGAGTAGAGCGCCCAGCCCTCGCCATAGGCCGAATAGAAAGCGGTGCGGCGCAGCATCGGCATCTCGCCCGAGCCCTGCGCGATGCTGAGCTGGAGGTGGTTGCCGGGAAAACCTTCGTGGAAGGTCAGCGCGGGCAGCGAATATTTGGGCCAGTCGCCGGTTGATTTCAGATTGATGAAGTAAATCGCCGGGCGCGAGCCGTCGAGCGCGGCCTGGCGGTAATAGCCGTTCGATGCGCCGTCCTGGATTTCGGGCGGGACGCGGCGGATCTCGAGCGGGTCCTTGGGCGGGTTGCTGAACGCTTGCGGCATCTTGGCGGAGATCGCCGCGACGCTCGCGTTCAGGCCCGCGATCAGCTCGGCGCGCCCGGCGTCGGTGTTGGGGTAGAGCTGGGCGGGCGACTTGTTGAGCACGGTCAGCCGCTCGCCGACGCTGCCCGATGTGTATCCGGCGGCGCGCAGGATGGTATCGAGCTGGGCGCTGATCTCGGCGACCTGCTGGAGCCCGAGCGCGTGGATCTCGTCGGCGCTGAAAGTGGTCGTGGTCGCCTCGGCGAGCGCGGCGGCGTAGATCGCATCGCCTTGCGGAACGCGCCAGATGCCGTCGCCCGGTGCGGCGGTCGGGCGCAGCGCGACGATCGCGGCGATCTGGCGGTCGAGCGCGGGATACACCGTCTCGGCGACAATCCGCGCGGCGCGGCGAGTCCAGTCGCCGGCGATGCCCTTGGCCGCGGCGCGGGTGGCGAGCGAGGTCGTCATGTTGCTCTGCGTCGGCGATGGCGCGCGCAGCGCCCGCATCTGCCCCAGCGCGAGGTCGAGCGACCAGCCCGGCGCGAGCATCCCGCGCGCGGCCTGGCGGCGCTGCTCCTCGGTCTCGTTGTCGAGTAATGTGGCGAACTGCGCGAGGCGCGACAGATAGGCCTCGGCGTCGGCCGCGGTCTCGATGGTGTGCGCCGAATCGAGGAAGTCGGGGATGGCGAAATACGCGCCGTCTTGCTGGCTGATGACGTAGGGCGATTGCGGGTTGGAAATGTCGAACCGTTCGGGGCCGATGTTGCTGGTGCGCAAGTCCCACAGCACGACGTCGCGGTTGAGCTTGGCCGAGCTCGACAGATCGCCCTCGGGCACCGCGGCGAGGCCGGCGATGAACTTGTTGGTGCGCGCGATTTCCTCGATCCGCGCCTGCCGGTCGGGGCGCAGATCGAACTGCGAGCGCAGGGCCGCCAGCGGGCCCTTGTCGAGCCCGTAATAGGTCGCGGTCATCGGCTGGGTCCGAACCTGCTCCTGGAAGATCGCCTCGAACAAAGCGTTGAGCGCCGCGTCGCCTGAACCCGCCGCCGCCGCGGGAGGCGCGAGCGGCGCGGCGATGACCGGCGGCAATGCCCGCGCGGCGCACCCGGCAAGCAGCGGCACGGCGATCGCGGCGCTGCCGGTGGACAGGAATTGACGACGATCCATGAATAGTCTCCCGATTTATTGGGCGGGAGACTAAGCCAGTCGCAATTTGCCGCAAGCGCGTTGGTCGAACCGGGCCTTACGCCTGCAGCTGATATTGCTTGATCAAATCGTACAGCGTCGGGCGGCTGATGCCGAGGAGCTTGGCGGCGCCCGAGATGTTGTTGTCGGTGCGGCTCATCGCCGAGCGGATCGCGCGGCGGTCGGCGACCTCGCGCGCGGCGCGCAGGTTGATCGCGGCCTGCTCCTCGCCGCCGCCGGCGGGGTTGGGCAAATCGAGGTCCTCGGCCGAGACGGTCTTGCCGTCGGCCATGATCACCGCGCGCTTGATGCGGTTTTCCAGCTCGCGGACATTGCCCGGCCACGGGTGGGCGTCGATCGCCGCCAGCGCCTCGTTGGACAGGCCGTGGACCTTGGCGTTCAATTCGCGCGCGAAGCGATTGGCGAAATGGCGCGCGAGCAGCACCGCGTCGCCGTGCCGCTCTGCCAGCGAGGGGATTTTCACGACGATCTCGGCGAGCCGGTAATAGAGGTCCTCGCGAAAGCCGCCGGCGGCGATCATCGCGTCGAGATCCTGGTGGGTGGCGCACACGATGCGGGTGTCGACCGCGATCGGCACGCGGCCGCCGATGCGCTCGATCACGCGCTCCTGGAGGAAGCGCAGCAATTTGACCTGGAGCGGCAGCGGGATGTCACCGACCTCGTCGAGGAACAAGGTGCCGCCCTGCGCCAGCTCGATCTTGCCGGGGTTGGTTTTGACCGCGCCGGTGAACGCGCCGCGCTCGTAGCCAAACAGTTCGGCCTCGAGCAGGTTTTCGGGGATCGCGGCGCAGTTGATCGCGACGAATTCGTGTTTGGCGCGGCCGCTCGAATCGTGAACCGCGCGGGCGAGCAATTCCTTGCCGGTGCCGCTGGCGCCGAGCAGCATGACCGAGACGTCGGCATTGGCGACGCGCTCGATGGTCTTGGCGACCTTGAGCATTTCCGGCGCGGCGGTGATGATCGACCCGAGCACCGCCGAGCCGCCGTTCGCCTCGAGGCGGCGGTTCTCGGACTCGATGTCGTGGAGGTGGAAGGCGCGCGCGACGATCAGCCCCAATTCGTCGATGTCGAGCGGCTTGCGATAGAAATCATAGGCGCCGAGCGAGATCGCCTTCAATGCGCTTTCGCGCGCGCCGTGGCCCGAGGCAACGATGATCTTGGTGTCGGGTTTCAAGCGCAGCAGTTCGGCGAGCGTGGCGAAGCCTTCGCTGGTGCCGTCGGGGTCGGGCGGCAGGCCGAGGTCGAGCGTGACCACCGCGGGCTCGTACTGGCGCAGCGCCTCGATCGCGGCGGCGCGGTCGTGCGCGGCGACCACGCGGTAGCCGTCGTACGCCCATTTCAATTGGCGCTGGAGGCCTTCGTCGTCCTCGACCACGAGCAGGACAGGGAGCTCGGCCGGTTCAATTGCGTCGGTCATGCGGATTTCCTGGTGTCTTCGCGCGCGGAGTCGGCGTCCGCGGCGGGGAGGAAGATCGAGAAAGTGGTGCCGGCGCCGGGCGCGCTGTCGACGCTCATCCGCCCGCCCATCGCGGTGACCAAGGCGCGCGCCTCAAACGCGCCGATGCCGAAGCCGTCGGGCTTGGTCGAGGAGAACGGCTGGAACAGGCGGGTGCGGACGAACTCGCCGTCCATCCCGCAGCCCTTGTCGGCGATGCTCACCGTGACTCCGTCGCCGTGCGCGGCGACGCGCACGGTGACCGGTTGGTCGGGCGGGCTCGCCTCCACCGCGTTCTGCAGCAAATGCCCGACCGCCTGCTCGAGCGACGCGCCGTCGACCAGTGCCCACGGCGACGCATCGCCGAGCAATCGCACGTCATGGTCGCGGCGCTTGGCGGCAATCGCGGCGGCGAGGATCGGGCGCAGCGGTTGCGGCTCGGCGCGGCGGGCGCGGTTGACCGCCTGTGGGGACAACCGCGCGAGCAAATCGTTCATCTTGCCCACGCTGCCTTTGAGGGTGGCGATCATGTCGGCGCGGAACTCGGCATTCTCGGCGTGGCGCTCGGCGTTGCGCGACAGCAGCGACAATTGGCTGACGAGGTTCTTGATGTCGTGCATGATGAACGCGAAGCGGCGGTTGAACTCCTCGAAGCGGCGGGCGTCGGACAGCGCTTCCTGGCCGTGCGCCTCGGCCAGCGAACTCGCTGCCTGGCGCCCGGCGGCGCGCAGCAGGTCGAAGTCTTCCCAGTCGAGCGCGCGGCGGTAATCGGGCGCGGCGAGCAGGACGAGGCCGACCAGCCGCTCATGGTGGATCAGCGGGACGCCGGCCCAGGCGCAGTCGTTGGCGATGATCCAGTGCGGGATCTCGAGCGCCAGGTCGCGCGCATCTCCGGCACCGCGGCGATAGGCGTCAAGGTCGAGGACGCGGCCTTCGCGCTCGATCGCCGCCCACAAGGCGCGGGTCGCGTCGGGCTCCACGCCGGGATTGCCGCGGCTCGCCCAGTTCCACGCCGCGCCGGACGCGATGGCGCCGGCCGAATCCTCGACCAGCAGCACCCCGCCCGGCGCGTCGAGGATATCGGCGAACGCCTTGACCACGCGCTCGCCGAGCGGCGCGCCGTCGGGCCCGGCGCTGCCCAGCGTCGCGGTGAAGCGCAGCCATTCGGTGCGGTAATCGTAGCGGTGCTCGAACAGATGCTTGGCAAGCTTGACCTTGGCCCAGCTGCGCGCGCGGGCGCTCGGCAGCAGGACCATCCCGCCGACGGTCATGATCGCGAGCAAGGCGACCACCAGGCCGCGCAGGACATCCCAGCCGGCCCCGCGCAGCACGGTGGCGAGCACGGTCATCACCGCGAAATAGGCGCAGATCGCGAGTAGCGAGAGGGTCTGGAAGGTCGCCGCGCGCGACAGCCGGATGCGCCAGCCGTCGTCGTTGCGCGCGCCAAGCGCGAACAGCGGCGCGGTCAATGCCATCACCACGCCGCGCCAGCTCGCCAGCTTGGCGGCGGCCGCGGTGTCGAGGAAATGCACGGTGTAGAGGTTGAGGTCGTAGATCCACGTCATGGCCAGCGCGAGCATCGCGAAGCGGATGCTCGGGCGGCTCGCCGGCGCGGCCTGGCCATAGAGGTTGTGGACCAGCACCAGCGACCCGGCGGCGGCCGTAGTCCGCAGCAGGACGGCGGTCTCCTCGGCCGAACCGCTGCCGCTGAGCAGCGCCAGGCCATCGACCGCCAGCTGCAGGCCAAGCACCGCCGCGACCGCGCCATAGACCAGCGACACGCCGTGCTGGCGCTCCCGGCCGCGCGCGGAGAGGCTGTAGAGCAGGCCCACCCACACCAGGTTGCGGGCGGTTTCGGCGTAGCGGACCAGGCCGTCCGACGTGCCGATCGCCGTCAGCCACGCCCAGCAGCAGGTCAAGGCGAACGCCGCGAGCAACAGGCGCTGGCCGGGCAAATGCGTGCCGACGCCGAGCCGCCACACGACCAACGCGCCGAACACCAGCGCCGCCAGGCTGTGGCTCCAGAAGGTGATCAGCGCGTCCATCAGGCCACTCGTGTCAATTGCACCGACATGCGCGGCACTGTCGCTAAACTTTACAAAGAAGTGGTGAACGCTTGCGGAAATGCAGGGCCATCGGCCATGTCGCGGGGGCAGGAGGCGCGACCATGGAAAGACGGCGGATCGGCGACAGCGAGCTCGAGGTGGCGCCGCTGGTGCTGGGCGGGAATGTCTTCGGGTGGACCGCGGACGAAACGGCAAGCTTCGCCATCCTCGACGCATTCCTCGATGCCGGGGGGACCATGATCGACACCGCCGACGTCTATTCGGCGTGGGCGCCGGGCCACAGCGGCGGCGAAAGCGAGGGCGTCATCGGGCGTTGGCTCAAGCGCGACCCGGCCAAGCGCGGCAAGGTCCAGATCGCAACCAAGGTTGGGTTCCTCGAAGGGCTCGCGCCCGACGTCATCGCGCGCGCGTGCGACGCCTCGCTCGAGCGGCTCGGGATCGAGACCATCGACCTCTACTACCAGCACAAGGACGATGATTCGGTGCCGCTCGCCGACAGCCTCGGGGCGATGGATGCGCTGGTCGCGGCGGGCAAGGTGCGCAGCATCGGCCTGTCGCAGTTCGAGCCCGGGCGGCTGGACGAGGCGATGCGCACCGCGGCTGCCGGCGGGCTGACCAAACCGTGTGCGCTGCAGACCTGGTACAACATGGTCGAGCGCGCCAAGCTCGAGGGGCCGCTGCTCGATACCGCGACGGCGCACGGCCTTGGCGTATTATCGTTCTACAGCCTCGCCAACGGGTTCCTGACCGGCAAGTACCGCAGCCAGAACGACCTCGGGAAATCGGTCCGCGGCATGCGCAACACGGAGTATCTGGAGGGCCGCGGCCAGCGCGTGCTGGCGGCGCTCGACGACATCGCGGCGGAAACCGGCGCAGCACTTGCGACGGTGGCGCTGGCGTGGACCATGGCACGGCCGGGCATCACCGCCGCCATCGCCAGCGCGACGAGCCTCGCACAATTGCACGAGGTGCTCGCCGCGCTGACGCTGGAGTTGTCAGCGGACCAGATCGAACGCCTTAACCAGGCGAGCGCCTAGTCCGCGACTGGGTTAGTCTTCCTTAGCCGGCTCGACGTCGACGGTCGGCACTTCGACCGTCTTGTTCTCGGTGCCGACATTGACGGTCGGCCCTTCGACGTTGAACTCAGGGAGCTGGCCGCCGCTGGCGTTGACGTCGACGTCGGGCATCTCGCCTTCCTTGGTCTGGTCGACGTCGCACGCGGCGAAGGCAAGGAAGCTCGCGCCGATGAGCATTTTGACGGTGGTGTTCATAAATCCCTCCTGGTGCCGGTAGCGAAGTTCGGTGGCGCACCGGCAGCGACACCAAGGCCCAACATGGCAGCAGCCAGCGTTGTTCCCATTTAGACTCGGCGCGAGATGCCGGGACGCCGCCCGCTCATCCCTTTTTGAGGATGTCCATCGCGGCGAGGGTGAGCGCCTCGGTCGCGGTTGAAATGACCGCTTCGGCGTCGGGCGCCCAGAACGGGCTGTGCAGCGTGGGCAGCTTGGACGCGTCGCCGCCGGCCGCGTCCCATTTCGCCGCGGGCGTCCCGCCGACCCAGAAGATCAGGCTCTCGATCGACTTGTCGGCGAGCCAGAAGCGGCTGAAATCCTCGCCGCCCATCACCGCCGGGGTCTTGATCGCGCGCTCGGGGCCGAAATGCTGCTGGAACAAGGTCAGCGCCTGGTTGGACAGTTTTTCGGTGTTGAAGGTAGACGGGGTATATTCGGCGTCGCGGATCGTCACGACGGGCATCTTGTCGTCGGGCATGCCCGCGGCGATCGCCTCGCCGCGTGCGATGCGGCGAATCCCGTCGAGCAATCGCTGGCGCACCTCGGGGGTGTAGCTGCGCACGGTCAGCTGCAATTTGGCTTCGTCCGAGATGATGTTGTGCTTGGCGCCGGCCTGGAAGCTGCCGACGGTGACCACCGCGGGGTCGGCCGGGTTGTTCTCGCGGCTGACGAGCGTTTGCAAGGTGGTGACGATGCGGCTGGCGAGGACGATCGGGTCGCGCGTGGTCTGCGGGTAGGCGCCGTGCCCGCCGACGCCCTTGACGCTGATATCGACGCTGTCGACGTTGGCCAGCGCATAGCCCGGTGTGACCCCGATCACCCCGGCCTTAATCGCCGCGGCGTCGTGGAAGGCGAGCGCGTGGGTGGGGTGGGGAAAGCGCGTGTACAGCCCGTCGGCGAGCATCGCCTTGGCGCCCTCGCCGGTTTCCTCGCCGGGCTGGAGGATCATCACCAGCGTCCCCGACCATTGGTCCTTGGCCGCGACCAGCCGCCGCGCGGTGCCGAGCCAGGCGGTCATGTGGGTGTCGTGGCCGCACGCGTGCATGACGCCCGTTTCGACCCCCGATCGCGCCACCGCGCGGATCTTCGAGGCGAACGGCAGATTGGTCTGCTCGACCACCGGCAGCCCGTCCATGTCGGCGCGCAGCAGCAGGGTCGGCCCGGGGCCGTTCTTCATCACCGCGACGACCCCGGTCTTGCCGACCTTTTCGGTGACGGTGAAGCCCAGCTTGCGCGCTTCGGCAGCAAGCTTGGCGGGGGTGCGCGCCTCCTGCATTGACAGCTCGGGGTTGGCGTGGAGATCGCGGTACAGCGTCATCAGCGCCGGCATGTCGGCCTTGACCCCGTCGGCGATTGTGGCCGCGGCGGCGGGAACGGGGAGCACAGTCGCGGCCAGCGCGATCAACAGCCGGGTCTTCATCGTCAAAAATCCTTACTCGGGGACCAGCTCCAACACGTCGGTCTGGGATTCGAAATGCGGGCGCGGCAGCAGCAGGCGCCAACGATTCTCGCCGATGCGCTCGACGTAGCCGGCGACATCGCGTTCGCGGTCGCGACCGTAATACATCGCGCGGCTTTCATCGCCGAGCACCAGCGTGCCAAGGAACACCTGGCGCATCATGTCGCCGGGGAAGACCAGCCCGACCTGGCGCTGCGAGCCGCTCAATTTGGCGAAGCCCTGGAGGTCGCGCTCCTGGCGTACGCGGCAGCGGAACGCGGGGTAGGCGATGAAGCTGAGCATGCCCGGAGTCCTGGCGCCAACCTTGATCGTGCGGCAGCGGTAGGCGCCGTTGGGGATCGGCCCGCCGCCGAGCGCGGAGTCGGGCTCGAGCAGCGCGCCTTCGCGCGCGATCGCGGCGGCGTGGCCGTTGGCGCGGGCGTCGGCGAGCGCGGCGACGAACGAGGAGCGCCACTCGCGCAGGCGGATGCGGTCGTCGGCGGTGGCGACCTGGCGCCAGTCGCGCGCCGGATGCTGGATGACGGTGCCCGCCGGGCGCATCACGGCGCAGGCGGGGAGGGTGAGCACGGCCGCGAGCAGGAGGGATCGACGCATTGTGCCCGAGCCTAAGCCGCGGTCCACCCGCCGTCCATCGACAAGTTGGCGCCGGTGATCGACCCCGCCTCGT
>NZ_JANPKO010000044.1:0-28327 GCF_031426035.1 Sphingomonas sp.
CATCTCGGCCTTGCGGATCTTGAAATGCTCGGCGACCTGGGTCTGGATTTCGTCGATCGAAATGCGGCGCTGGTTGGCGCGCAGAACGTTGGCGAGGACTTCCTCGACGAACGCGACGTCGATCGGGCGGCCGGTCATCATCGCATAAGCCGCGATGCGGTTGAGCGCGCCTTCCAGCTCGCGCACGCTCGACACCACCCGGCGGGCGAGGAACTCGACCACCGCGCGCGGCATGGCGACCCCGGGGAGCACCGCCAATTTGGCCTCGACGATGTTGAAGCGCAGTTCGTAATCGGCGGCGTTGATGTCGGCGACCAGGCCCCACGACAGCCGCGACAGGATGCGCGGGGCGATCCCGTCGAGGTCCTGGGGGGCGCGGTCCGAGGTGATCACCAGCCGTTTCCCGGCGGTGATGATCTCGTTCATGGTGTGGAAGAATTCTTCCTGGGTGGAATCCTTGCCGGCGATGAACTGGACGTCGTCGATTAACAGCAGGTCGGCGCCGCGCAGCCGGCTCTTGAACCCGATGGTGTCGTTTTCGCGCAGCGCGCGGATGAACTCGACCATGAACTTTTCGGCCGACATCGAGACCACGCGCGCGCCGGGGTGCTGGGCGAGGAAGGCGTGGCCGATGGCGTGGAGCAGATGGGTCTTGCCGCGCCCGGTGCCGCCGTGGATGAACAACGGGTTGAAGCTGACGGTCGAGGCGGTGGCGAGGGTCCGCGCGGCAGTCGCGGCGACTTCATTGGCCTTGCCGACGATGAACGTCTCGAAGCGATAGCGCGGGTCGAAATTGGGCGCCGAGGGATCGCGCGCGACGGGCGCAGGCGCGGGCACCTCCTCGAGGATCAGCAACGGCGACGGGCGCGGCGCGTCGGAGGCCGCGGCGACGCGCACCTCGCGCACGATCGGCAGCGCGGTCTTCCACGCCAGCGCGAGCCGGTCGCCGAAGTGCGAGCGCACCCAGTCGGCCATGAACTGGCTCGGCATGACGATTTCGAGCGCGCCGCTGTCGGGGTCGAACTCGCCCAATGCGGCGGGCTTCAACCAGCCGTCGAAGGTGCGCGCGCCGAGATCGCGGCGCAGGCCGGTGCGAATCGATTCCCAGGCCGCCTCGAGCGGGGCGGCGATGCGCGGCTCGCCGATGGCCTGGCACACGTCTGTCTGTCCGCCCTGCACTGGCCCGCGCCCTCCTCAAACTCGCCCCCACCGAGACAAAAGGGTGCCGCTGCACCGCGTGCGATTCGCGGCGCCTGTGGCTGCTTTTCTCTCGAACCCCGTGGCGCGGATTCGCGCCGTTGGAACGGGTGTTTCTGGAAGCCTCGGAGCCCGCTTTCAAGGCCTCATTTTTCACATTTGTGAAATAATCGCACTTGACACGGAAAACCGACGGAAAGCTGGGGAAATGGCGAAAAACCGGCACTTTTCGCTGTCGCCAATTTTTCACAAACGCGCGAATCGCGGGAAAAGCTGGATTTTTTCGGAAGGCCCCGAAACGACATCGCGGCGGATAATGAAAAGGGCCGCCGGGGATGCCCCGACGGCCCGTTTTCAAAGCGAACCTAGTCCCGTTTTTGGCCGTCCGATAACGTCAGCCGAGCGCGGCGACTCGCTTCGACAGGCGCGAGATTTTGCGCGACGCGGTGTTCTTGTGGATGACGCCGCGGGCGACTCCGCGCGCGATCTCGGGCTGGGCCTTGCGCAGCGCCTCGGCGGCGTCGGCCTGCTTGCCCCCGGCGAGCGCCGATTCGACGGCTTTCACGAAGGTGCGGATGCGGCTGACGCGGGCGCCGTTGATCGCCTCGCGGTTGGCGTTGCGGCGGATGCGCTTCTTGGCTTGCGGCGTGTTCGCCATCGACAGTCCTCTAACTATGCAGGCTCAATGAAAAAGCGGCGCTAGAGCCAGTGGCCCGCGCCGACAGGCCGTCCCCCTAGCGTCGGAGGCCTGCGCGGTCAACCGTCTAGCGCTGGCAAGCCGGGCAGTAAAAGGTCGAGCGCCCGCCCTGGACGATGCGCTTGACGGTGCCGCCGCACGCGCACGGCTCGCCCTCGCGGCCGTAGACCGCGAAGGTCTTGCTGAAATAACCGAGCTCGCCGTCGGGGCCGGCGAAATCGCGTAAGGACGAGCCGCCCGCCGCGATCGCCTCCTCGAGCACCGCCTGGATCGCGGGGACGAGGCGCCGGAGGCGTTCGAGCGAGACTTTGCGCGCGGCGCGGCGCGGGTTGATGCCGGCGCGGTAGAGCGCCTCGCAGACGTAGATGTTGCCGAGCCCGGCGACGATGCCCTGGTCGAGCAGCATCAGCTTGATCGCCGCGGTACGCCCGGCGAGGCGGGCCTTGAGATCACGCGGGGTCAGGTCGAACGGCTCGGGGCCGAGCGCGGCGATCAGCGGCCAGGCGGCGATCTCGGCGGTGGCGACGAGGTCGAGCGACCCAAAGCGGCGCGGGTCGTTGAGCGCGAGGCGGCAACCGTCGGCGGTGTCGATCAGCAAATGGTCGTGGGCGCCGATCTCGGCGGGGTCGATGCGCCAGCGGCCCGACATGCCCAAATGGAACACCAGCGTGTCGCCGCGGTCGGTCGCGATCAGGCCGTATTTGGCGCGGCGCGAGAGCGACGTGACGGTGGCGCCGGTGAGGCGCTGGCCGAGGTCGGGCGGGAGCGCACGGCGGAGGTCGGGGCGGCGCGCCTCGACCCGCGCGATGCGGCGGCCGAGCAGGACGCGCTCGAGCCCGCGGACGGTGGTTTCGACTTCGGGGAGCTCGGGCATGGCGGGCGATATGGCGGACGCGCGCCAAGGCGGCTAGAGGCAGGCACATGAGCGACAAGGTCAATTTCGGCGAGGAGTTGGTCGATCCGGCGGAGAAGACGCGGCGGGTCGGCGCGGTGTTTTCGTCGGTGGCCCAGCGCTACGACGTGATGAACGATTTGATGTCGGGCGGGCTGCACCGGCTGTGGAAGGACAAGTTCGTGGCGCGGGTCAAACCGCGGCCGGGCGAGGCGATCCTCGACATGGCGGGGGGGACCGGGGATGTCGCGTTCCGGCTGGCCCGGCGCGGGGCGCTGGTGACGGTGGCGGACATCAATGCCGACATGCTTGGGGTGGGCGAGGAACGCGCCACAAAGCGCGAGCTGACCGGGCTCACGTGGCGGGTCGAGAATGCCGAAAAGCTAAGCTTCGAAAGCGGCAGGTTCGACGCCTACACGATCGCGTTCGGGATCCGGAACGTCACCGACATCCCCGCCGCGCTCAAGGAAGCGCACCGCGTGCTCAAGCGCGGCGGGCGGTTCTACTGCCTCGAATTCTCGACCAGCGACTGGCCCGGTTTTGCCGAATTGTACGAGGCCTATGCGAGCCGGGTCATCCCGCGCATCGGCAAGGCGGTCGCCGACGACGAGGCGAGTTATCGCTACCTGGTCGAATCGATCCGCCGCTTTCCCAAGCCCGCGGCGTTCACGGCGATGATCGCGGAGGCCGGGTTCGCGCGCGCCAATGCCGAGCCGATCCTCGGCGGGCTGGTCGCGATCCATTCGGGGTGGAAGATATGACTCCCCTCCCGCCCGCGGGAGGGGCCGGGGGAGGGCCTGTCGATGACTCACAGGCCCTCCCCTTCGCCGCTATGCGGCTCTTCCCCTCCCGCAAGCGGGAGGGGGTGTGACGACATCGGCGACGCATCTGTGGCGGCTGCTCAAATGGGGGCGGACGCTGGCGCGGCATGGCGCGCTGCAGGGGATCGAGGCCGATCCGCTGACGCCGCGCATGGTGCGAAGAATGGTTCGCGTCCTGCGCATCGGCGTGCGCGTGCCGGCGACTCCTGATTACGCCAAGGCGCTGCAGGAGATCGGCCCGGCCGCGATCAAGCTCGGGCAGGCGCTGTCGACGCGGCCCGACCTGGTCGGCGCGCGCGCGGCGGAGAATCTGTCGCAGCTGCAGGACAACCTCCCCCCTGCCCCGTTCGCCGCGATCAAGGCCGCGATCGAAAGTGCGTTCGAAGCGCCACTGCAAACATTATATGCCGAGTTCGACCCGGTGCCGGTCGGGGCGGCGTCGATCGCGCAGGTCCACCGCGCGGTCACCACCGACGGCCGCGCGGTGGCGGTCAAGGTGCTGCGGCCGGGGATCGAGGACGAGTTTGCGAAAGCGCTCGAGACCTATGAATGGGCGGCGGCGCATGTCGAGCGCAGCGGCGGCGGCGAGCTGAGGCGATTGAGGCCGCGGCTGGTGGTCGCGCATTTCCGCCAGTGGACGATGCGCGAACTGGATTTGCAGCGCGAGGGCGCATCGGCGTCGGAATTGCGCGAGAATATGGTCGCGGAGCCGGGCTTTCACGTGCCCGAAATCGACTGGCGGCGGACCGCGCGGCGGGTGCTTACGCTCGAGTGGCTCGACGGGATCAAGTTGAACGACCGCGAGGCGCTGATCGCGGCGGGGCACGACCCCAAGGCGCTCGCCGCGATTTTGGTGCGCGGGTTCCTGCGCCAGGCGGTGGTCGACGGGTTCTTCCACGCCGATTTGCACCAGGGCAATCTGTTCGCGCTCGGCGACGGGCGGGTCGCCGCGGTCGATTTCGGGATCATGGGGCGGATCGACCGGCGGGCGCGGATGTGGCTGGCGGAAATCCTCTACGGGCTGATCACCGGCGACTATGCCCGCGTGGCCGAAATCCACTTCGAGGCGCAATATGTGCCGCCGCACCATAATGTGCACGAGTTCGCGACGGCGTTGCGCGCGGTCGGCGAGCCGATCCGCGGCCTGCCGGTCAAGGACATCTCGATCGGGCGGATGCTCGAGAGCCTGTTCTCGATCACCCGCGATTTCGACATGCCGACCCAGCCACATTTGCTGCTGCTGCAGAAAACGATGGTGATGGAGGAAGGGGTGGCGACCGCGCTCGACCCCGACATCAACATGTGGGAGACCGCCGAGCCGTTCCTCAAGGAGTGGCTGCGCGGCGAGCTTGGCCCCGAAGCCTATTACGCCGACCGCATCGTCGACACGGTGCGGGCGCTCAAGAAGATCCCCGAGCTGATCGAGCGCCTCGACCAATATTACCCGCCGCGCGGCGCCGCCCCGCCCGCCCCGCCGCTGCCCGAGATTGCGCTGGTCGAGCGGCGGCAGTGGTGGGGCTATGCCCTTGCGGGCGCGGTCGGGGCGGCGCTGGGTGCAGCGCTGATCAACGCGGTTTGAACTGATGGGGGAGGTGCTGAAATGCTTCGTTTGCTCGTTGGACTGGCGTTGCTGGCGCCGATCGCGATGACCACCGCACCCGCCGCCGCAGCCGCTCCGGCGGCGACCGGCCATGCCCAGCTGGTTCAATTGTTCAGCGAGTGGCGGGCGTTCAACCATCCCGAGATCGTCCGCGGCAAGCCCGATTATTCGGCTCGGGCGATGGCTGCCAAGGCCGCGCGCCTGCCCGAGTTCCGCGCGCGCTTGTCAGCGATCGACACGGCCGGCTGGAGCGCGTCGCAACGCGGCGACCAGCGCCTGGTCGAGGCCGAGATCAACGGGCTCGATTTCTTCCTGCGCGTGCTCACGCCTTGGTCACGCGACCCAGGCTTCTACCAGACCGTGTTCGCCGACATGAGCGATGTCCCGGCGCATGAGGGGACGTTCGCCGAGCCCAACATCGACCTGTACAAATTCTCATTTCCGCTGTCGCGGGCGGACGATGCCAGGCTGACCGCGCTGCTGGGCGCGGTGCCGGCTTTATTCGCCGATGCCCGCGTCAATCTCGCCCCGAGCACGGCGCATGATTTGTGGGCGTATGGCGATGCCGCGTTCGTCGAGCAGGCCGAAGTGCTGGCAAAGTTCGAGGCCGGCACGCTGATGATGAACGACCTGTCGGGCAAGCGCCGCGCCAACCTCGATGGCGCCAGTCCCGGCTTGCGCGCCGCGATCCGCCAGGCGCGGCTGGCAAGCGAGGAATTCGCGCGCTGGATCAAGGCGGAAGCGCCGCGCCGCCAGGGCCCGTCGGGCGTCGGCAAGGACAATTATAACTGGTACCTCAAGCATGTCCTGCTCAGCCCGTATGATTTCGACCAGCAGCAGGCGCTGCTCCAGCGCGAGCTCGACCGTTCGCTCGCCTCGCTGCGGCTGGAGGAAGTGCGCAACCGCGCCTTGCCGGCGACCGCCGAGATCAGCGACCCCGCGGCGTACGGCCGGTTCGGCGAGGCGCGGGTCGATAAATTGTACCGCATGCTGGTCGATACAGGCTTCATCGCCGACAAGCCTTATTACCGCTCCGCTCTGGCCGGGCAGCTGGTCGGATACACCGCGCCCGCCGAGCGCAACTTCTTTACCCACATCACCTCGCTCGAGCCGCTGCCCCTGCTCACCCACCAGACCCATTGGATCGAGCTGGCGCAGCTGGTCCATGAGCCCCACCCGAGCCCGATCCGCCAGGCGACGCCGCTGTTCAACATGTTCGAGGACCGCTCCGAAGGCTGGGCCACGGCGTTCGAGGAAATCGTCATGCACGCGGGGCTCTACGACGATGTCCCGCGCGGCCGCGAGCTGGTGTGGGTGATGCTCGCCAACCGCGCTGCGCGCGGGCTCGCCTCGCTGCGCGTCCAGGCCAACGAGATCGGGCTCGACGAGGCCGGCAAGTTCCACGCCGCCTGGACCCCGCGCGGCTGGTCCGACGCCAGCAGCCGCCTGGTCGGCTTCGAGCAATTGCTGTACCTGCGCCAGCCCGGTTACGGACCGAGCTACATCATCGGCAAGCTCCAGCTCGACCGGTTGCTCGCCCAGGCCGCGCACCGCGCCGAGCAGCAGCAAAGGCGGTTGGTGTTCCGCGACACCTTCGCCGCGATCCTCGCTTCGGGAGTCGTCCCGCCGGCGATCATCGAGGACGAATTGGCGGAGGCCGAGGCGGCGCGCTAGCTCAGCCGAACATCGCGAGGTTGAGCGGCTCGCTCGGGCCGAACCAGATGACGTGGTCGTGGTGGTCGGCGCCGCCCCGCCCGCCCCGCCGCTGCCCGAGATTGCGGTAGTCGAGCGACGTCTGCGGTGGAGTTTTGTGTTGGCGGTTGCAAGTGCCGCAACGGCCGGATTCATTGCAGCGCTGGCAATCGCCTGAAAGGACAGTCGTCGCTCGTGCGGCTCGGGCACGGCGATCCCAAGACAGCGTCCGGATAGCTTTCGTTGAACGGCGATTGCCCGGGCCGACGCAGTTCAAAGTCGACTCTCCCGTTGCCGATTCCACTGATCTCCACACCATAGGTGACGCCCGGGATCAGCTGGGGCTTGCCGGTGGACCGAAAGCCGTCACGGCCTTTGCCGATACGCAAGGGCATCTGGACGTCCACGCATTGCACGTCGGCTGCCAAGTCGAGCGCCCAGTGGAGCTCTTCGGCGTCGAACAGATAAACGTGATCGATACAGTATGTGCGGTCCTGCCGACCAATCAGCCGCCACAAGCTCCAGGGGAAATCGATCACCAGCTCATTTCCCAGCCAAACCACGCGGATGTCTCGGTCAGGTGGCTGGCACGAGCCTAAGGCGAATGCAGCGAATGCGAGGAAAATGCCTGATCGAATTCGCCTCATCATCGCTCCTAATCGGCAATATCATATATGCTCGGCGAGGAGATGATGGCCAGAAAGTTCGCCTAACCGAACATCGCGAGGTTGAGCGGTTCGCTCGGGCCAAACCAGATGACATGGTCGTGGTGGTCGGCGCGGTCGTCTCCAGTGGTGGCGTGGGCGAAGATCGTCAGGCCGTCGCGGGCGAGCACCGCCCATTGCGCGAAATCGCCGAATTTTTCGGGCGCCACGGTCAGCTGGCAGCTGCCGCGCGGGTGCGGGCCGATCGGCGCCAGGTGGAAGTGGCCGACCGCGACGCCGAAGCGCGCCTGGGCCTCGGCGGCGACCGCCTTGGCGCGGTCGACCTCGGCCGGATCGTAATAGAGGTGGGCGTGAAAATCCGTGATCTCGCTCATGCCCAGTCAAGTCGGTTCGCGGCGCGGGAAATCAAGAGCGGTCGGCCGGCCCAGGCCGGGCCGCGCTAACCGCTGCGGCGGCGCGCCCGGGGCGGCCGCCCGGTCGCTGCGGCGCCGCGGCTCTTGATCACCTTGATCACGGCAAAGCCGGCGCCGATCAGCGCGGCGAGCGCGAGGAGCGTCTTCTGCCACGTGTCGAACAGCCCGGTGAACTCCTCGCCGACCATCTTCCAGAAACCGATTTCCGCCTTGACTGTTTCGTTCCGTCCAACGCGAACCTTGACGTCTACGTAAGCATCATATTCGTCGACCGGCTCGCCGTCGCGGAACACCTGGACCTTGGCGGTGAGGATAAATTTGCCGCGCTTCTTGGGAATGACGTCCCAATGCCACGTGGCGCGGCGATCCGGCCCGAGCGGAATGCGGGCCGTGCTGCGCGACGTGAACTCGAAATTCGCGTCCGGCACCAAATCGACCTGCATGACCGGCGAAATGAAGATGTCGGTGGTCTCGCCGATCTCCCGATTGCCGAAATGCGAACGAACCCGCGCCTCGTCGGGTGCGACCGCGAAGATCAGGCGCGCAGCGGCGCCAACGACCATCGGTGGCGGCTTTTTGAAGGCGCCCTTGCCTTCCTCGATATCGTCGCCGGGGGCAGCGGCCCCGGCACGTGTGCCCGAAAACGATGGCCGCGCCGAGGTGTGCCGAAGCGGGCGGTGCTCACCGGAGCTCCCCATTGACGGTCGTGGGGACGGTGCGGGACGGGCGTCCCGGGCGGGGCCGGGTGATCCCGCATCGTCGCGGTCACCCATCGGGTGGCTCGAATGGCCGTTGGCCATCGGTGGAGGCGGTGGCGGCGGTGGTGGCGGTGGCGGCGGTGGCGGCGGGCACGCCTCGTCCGGCCCGATCACCGCGCCGTCCGGACAGGTCTGCGATGCGGCGGGCCCCTCGGCGGCGGCGCCGGACACGCGATTGAGCGAGCATGCCGCGAGCAGCACAGCGATGCAGACGATCACAAAATGACGCATCGGCCAGCCCCCGCCAACGCAATCCGGCCGGGCGACGATACACCCAGCGGCGGACGGCCGCAAATTCGCCGCGCGGAGGCGCCCGGCATGGGTTATGGCGTGCCCGTCGCCCGGCGCGGCGCGTCCCCACAAAGTAGGCCCACACTCGACTCATCGGCGGGTTGGCGGCATTGCTGCTGGCCATGACACGCGTTCTGCTCATCGTCGGCGGGGGGATCGCCGCTTATAAGGCGCTCGAGCTGGTGCGGCTGCTCAAGAAGGCGGGCCACGCGGTGACCCCGGTGCTGACCAAGGGCGGCGAGCATTTCGTGACGCCGATGGCGCTCGGCGCGCTGGCGCAGTCGCCGGTCTACACCAGCCTGTGGGACCTCAAGGACGAGGTCGAAATGGGGCATATCGAATTGTCGCGCGCGGCGGACGTGGTGCTGGTGTGCCCGGCGACCGCCGACCTGCTGGCCAAGATGGCGGCGGGGATCGCCGACGATTTGGCGACGACTTTGCTGCTGGCGACCGACAAGCCGGTGGTGGTGGCGCCGGCGATGAACGTGCGGATGTGGTTGCATGCCGCGACCCAGCGCAACGTCGCGCAGTTGCAGGCCGACGGGGTGACCGTGATCGCGCCCGACGAGGGCGAGATGGCGTGCGGCGAGTTCGGGCCGGGGCGGTTGCCGGAGCCGGCGGATATCCTCGAGCGGCTCGGCGCTTTCTTGACCGCGAAGTGACGCTCGCCGGGAAGCACATCCTGGTCACCGCGGGGCCGACGCATGAGCCGATCGACCCAGTGCGGGTGATCGCCAATCGGTCTTCGGGGCGGCAGGGGTTTGCGATTGCGGCCGCCGCTGCGCAGGCCGGGGCGCGGGTGACATTGGTCGCCGGGCCGGTCGCGCTGGACACGCCGGCGGGCGTCGAGCGCGTCGATGTCGAGACTGCCGAGGAGATGGCCGAGGCGGTGTTCGCCGCGCTGCCGTGCGATGCGGCGATCCTGGTTGCGGCGGTCGCCGATTGGCGGGTCGCGGTGTCGCCGACAAAACTCAAGAAGGGCGACGGGCCGCCGGTCCTCGAGTTCGTCGCCACGCGCGACATATTGGCCGAACTCGGGCGCGATGCGCAGCGGCCGAAATTACTGATCGGGTTCGCCGCCGAGACTGCCGACGTGGTCGCTAATGCGGTGGCCAAGCGGGCCGCCAAAAACGCCGACTGGATCGTTGCCAACGACGTGTCGGGCGAGGTCATGGGGGGCACGCGCAACCGCGTTCATCTGGTCACCGCCGACGGGGTCGAAGACTGGCCCGAGGCGGCCAAGGACGAAGTCGCGCGGGCGCTGATCGCGCGCGTCGCGGCGGCGTTGGCAGCGCGCTAGCGGCGTATCGACAGCGGCGCGGGTTGGGCATACCATCGCGCATCATCATCGAGGGAGACTCACGATGAAACGCTTGCTCGCATTGGCCTTGCTCGCAGCCCCCGTCCCCGCCGCGTCCGCCACCGTCGAAGTCGCCAACGGCAATTGGGGCCAGTTGCCGCCGCTCGAGTTCCGCGGGCCCGACCATCTCAGCACCAAGGTGATGCAGCGACTGTTCGAGATCACCAGCGAGCGCCAATGCAAGCTCGGCCGCCGAGCCGGTCGCCAGCTCGACCTGAACCTGTCGTTCGCGGCGCATTTCGAGCCCAACGGGACGCTGACCAAGGTGGTCCTGCCGCGGCTTGACTGCCCCGAGGCCGAGGGAGTGATCGGCGGCGCGCTGCTGGCGATGATCGCGGCGGGCGATTACAAGCCGACCGGGCAGAACCTCGAAGGGTGGTACCGCGGCTCGTTCGGGTTCGGCTTCGTCGGCTAATCGGCACCCTTGCGCGCCGGCGCATCGGCGGCCATGCGGACGGAATGATCGAAATCAAGCTGACGCGCCTGCCGCACGGCGACGGGCTGCCGGTGCCGAGTTATGCCAGCGCGGGGGCCGCGGGCCTCGATGTCGTCGCGGCCGAGGAGCTGGTGCTGGCGCCCGGCGCGCGCCACGCCGTCGCGACCGGCTTCGCGATCGAGATCCCGCCCGGCCATGAAGTCCAGGTGCGGCCGCGCTCGGGGCTGGCGATCAAGCATGGCATCACCTGCCTCAACACGCCGGGCACGATCGACAGCGACTATCGCGGCGAGGTCAAGGTGATCCTGGTCAACCTCGGCTCCGAGCCGTTCGCGGTGAAGCGCGGCGAGCGGATCGCCCAGCTGGTCCCGGCGGCGGTGCTGCGCGCGGCCTTTTCGGAAGTCGCGGCGCTCGAGGAGACCGCGCGCGGCGCCGGGGGCTTCGGCTCGACCGGCCGCTAACCAATGGACCTCACCGACGCCGAGCTTGAGCGCTATGCGCGGCACATCGTGCTGCCGCAGGTCGGCGGGGTCGGGCAGCGCAAGCTGAAAGCGGCGCGGGTGGCGGTGGTCGGCGCCGGCGGGATCGGCAGCGCGGTGATCCCGGCGCTGGCCGGCGCGGGCGTGGGCAGGCTGACGATCATCGACGACGATGCGGTCGAACTGTCCAACCTCCAGCGCCAGACGATTTTTCGCGACGACCAGCTTGGCGCGGGGAAAGCCGCCGCGGCGGCGGCGTACGCGGCGGCGCTCAACCCGGAAATCGAGGCGGTCGCGGCGGCCGAGCGGATCGGTGCGGACAATGCCCAAGCGCTGCTTGGCGGCCACGATGTGATCGTCGACGGGTGCGACAATTTCGCGACCCGGCTGACGGTCAACGAGGCGGCGGTCAGGCTGCAAATTCCCCTGGTGTCGGCCGCCGCGGCGCAGTTCCAGGGGCAGATCGCGTTGCTCCGCGGGTGGCTCCCCGACCAACCGTGCTACCGCTGCTTCGTCGGGGATGCGTTCGACGCCGAAGATTGTGATACATGCGCCGAATTGGGGGTGCTCGGAGCCCTGACCGGCGCGGTCGGCAATCTCGCCGCGCTGCTCGGGATCCGCGCCATCGTGGGGGCCGGCGAGGAGTCTCAGGGAAAGCTGTTCGTGATCGACGCACTGGCCTTCAGCGTGCGCCCGATCCGGATTCCCAAGGACCCGGGGTGCGGGACATGCGGAGGGGGCAATGCGGCGGGTTCATGATCTCGATGCCAAGGATCGCGAGATTTTGGCATTGCTCGAGGCCGACGGGCGGCGCTCCAGCTCGGACATCGCGCGGCTGACCAGCCTGTCGGCGCCGACCGTCGCCGAGCGCATGGCACGGCTCAAGGACATCGGGGTGATCACCGGCTTCACCGTCAAGATCGACGCCGCCAAGGTCGGGCTGCCGGTCGCCGCGATCATCGAGTTCCGGCCCAAATTGATCAGCGAGGCCGAGGCGGTGCGGCTGGTGTCCGAGCGCGGCGAGGTGCGCGACTGCTACCGCGTGACGGGCGAGGCGCTGCTGGTGCTGATCGTGCGGGTGGCGAGCAACGAGGTCTTGAAAGCGATGCTCGCCGAGCTGTACCGGCATGGCGAAACGCGGACCTCGATCATCCTCGACGCCGAGTTCGAGGGACGGCCGATTTTCAGGGGCCACGAGCCGCCTTCGGTTCCGCAGGCGTAACCCCGCAAAAAGCTTCGAATCCTCGGCAATCGGCGGCCCAGAGGCGGCCAACCGTCATGGCTGCGCGGCGCGCCCCGGCGCATTATGCCGCGCAACCTGGGGGACAAGTGCATGCGACTGACGATGCTGTGCGCGGCGTTGCTCGTGACCGCCCCTGCCTGCACCATGTCGGCCGCGACGCACCACGGCGCGGTCGTCACCACTCCCGCCGCAGCGGCGGACGAGCTGCTGGCCGCCGACCGCGCGTTCGCTGCGGCGGGGGCCGGGCAGCCGATGATCGACGGGTTCGCCGCGATGCTCGCCGACGACGCGGTGATGCCGTCGCGCAAGTTCGGCTTTTCGCGGGGAAAAGACGCGATCGTGGCGGCGTTGCGCGACGATCCCGCAAACCTCACCGCGACCGCCGAGCGGGCGCCGGTGCGGGTCGGGATTTCGGCCGACGGGCTGCACGGATTTACCTACGGTTTCATCAATGTGCGCCGGCCCGGCCAGCCCGACGAGCGGGCTAAATATCTCGCTTATTGGGTCAAGGGCGATGCGGGATGGCGGGTGGCGCTTTTCAAGCGCGGGCGAAGCGCGCCTGGGGCGGTCGCGACCGAATTGCGCGCGGCTAGTGTGCCGGACCGGCTCCGGCCGGCGGACCCTGCCGCGATTCCCGCGCACAAAGCGAGCCTGGTTGCCGCCGAGCGGGCGTTCTCGGATCGTGCGCAGGTGATCGGGGTCGGAAAGGCGTTCACCGAGTTCGGCTCGCCCGACGCGATGAACATGGGCGCCGGCAGCGACTTCACCTTCGGCAATGCGGCGATCGGCGCGGCGGGCGGCGACGGCGATGCGGCCGATCCGCGCGCGCCGCTCCACTGGGGCGCCGACGAGGGGGCGCTGGTGGCGTCGAGCGGCGACCTCGGCGTGACCTGGGGCTGGATCCGCAGCCACGAGCTCAAGGACGGCAAGCCCGCCCAGCAATTTCCGTTTTTCACAGTGTGGCGCCGGGCGGACCCCCAATCGCCCTGGCGTTACATCGCCGAATAGCGTCTGCGGCTGTTCGGCGATCGGCCCCGCGAGATTACCCTTTCCTCGCGGGGCCTTTTCTTAAATGCCGGCGGCTATGTCTTCCTGCGCGCCGGGGCCTTGCGGGCGCCCTTTTTCTTGGGCGCGGGACCCTTGGCTTCCTTGGCGGCGATCAATTCGACCGCCTCGCCGAGCGTGACCGCCTTGGGGTCGGCGCTCTTGGGGAGCGTGGCGTGAGTAGTGCCGTCGCTGACGTAGGGGCCGTAGCGGCCTTCGAGCACCTTGATCTCTTTCCCCGATTCGGGGTGCGGACCGAGGTTGGCGAGCGGCTCGCGTGCGCCGCCGCGCTTGCGGTCGGCGCCCGAGGCGGCGTCGGCTAACTTCGACACCGCCGCGTTCATGCCGGTTTCGAACACCTCGGCGGTCGAGGCCAGGCGCGCATATTTGCCGGCGTGGAGCAGATACGGGCCGTAGCGGCCGATCGAGGCGGTGATCGGCTCGCCCGTCTCGGGGTGGGCGCCGATGGTGCGGGGCAGCGAGAGCAATTTCTCGGCCATCTCGAGCGTCAGGCCGTCCTGCGGGACGTCCTTGGGCAGCGAGGCGCGCTTGACCTCGTCGCCCTCGCCGCGCTCGACATAGGGGCCGAAGCGCCCGGTCTTGAGGGTGATGCCGTTGCCGAGCTCGCTCGGGCCGTCGCTGACCGCGCCCTCGCCGCCGGCCTGGCCGAACTTCTGGGTGAAGCGGCACTCGGGATAGTTGGAGCAGGCGACGAACGCGCCGAACTTGCCGCCGCGCAAGGATAGGCGCCCGGTGCCGCACGCGGGGCACACGCGCGGGTCGCTGCCATCATCGCGCGGCGGGTACAGCCACGGGGCGAGAAACTCGTCGAGCGCGGCGGTGACCTCGGACGGCTTGAAGTCCATCACCTCGCCCGCCTTGGGCTTGAAGTCGCGCCAGAAGGCGGCGAGCAGATCCTGCCAGCCGGTGCGGCCGCCCGACACGTCGTCGAGGCCTTCCTCCAATTCGGCGGTGTAATCGAAGCTGACGTAGCGCTCGAAAAAGCGCTCGAGGAAGGCGGTGACCAGGCGCCCGCTTTCCTCGGGCAGGAAGCGCGCCTTGTCGACGCGGACATATTCGCGGTCCTTGAGCGTCTGGAGCGTCGCGGCGTAGGTCGACGGGCGGCCAATGCCGAGCTCCTCGAGGCGCTTGACCAGGCTCGCTTCCGAATAGCGCGGCGGCGGCTGGGTGAAATGCTGGGTCGATGTCACGCCAGTCTTGGCGGGGGAATCGCCCTGGCGCAGCGCGGGCATCCGCGCCGCATCCTCGTCGTCGGCTTTCTCGTCGCGGCCTTCCTCGTAGAGCGCGAGGAAGCCGGGGAACAGGACGACCTGGCCCGAGGCGCGGAGCACGGCGCGGCCGGCGCCGTCGCTTAGCTCGACGGTGGTGCGTTCGAGGCGCGCCGAGGCCATCTGGCTCGCCAACGCGCGGTTGTAGACCAGTTCGTAGAGCCGGGCGTGATCGCCCGAGCCGCCGCGGCTCGCGGCAAAATCGGTCGGGCGGATCGCTTCGTGGGCTTCCTGCGCGTTCTTGATCTTGCTGACATATTTGCGTGGTTTGTCGGGGACATAGCCGGCGTCGTAGCGCGCGGCGATGGCGCGGCGGGCGGCGCTGATCGCCTCCTCCGCCATGTCGACGCCGTCGGTCCGCATGTAGGTGATCAGCCCGTCCTCGTAGAGCGACTGGGCGACGCGCATGGTGTGGCTGGCGGAGAAGCCTAATTTGCGCGCGGCTTCCTGCTGCAGGGTCGAGGTGGTGAACGGCGGCGGCGGGTTGCGGCCGAACGGCTTGGTCTCGACCGACTGGACGGTGAAGCGCCCTGCCTCGACCACCGCTTTGGCGGCGTCGGCCGAGCCCTTGTCGCCGATCGACAGGCGGTCGAGTTTGGTCCCGTCGAGCTGGACCAGCCGTGCCGAAAAACTCTGGCCGTCGGCTTCGAAGGTGGCGCCGACCTGCCAATATTCCTGGGCGCGGAACAGCTCGATCTCGCGTTCGCGGTCGACGATCAGCCTGAGCGCGACCGATTGCACGCGGCCCGCCGACTTGGCGCCGGGCAGCTTGCGCCACAGGATCGGCGACAGCGTGAAGCCGACCAGATAATCGAGCGCGCGGCGGGCGCGGTAGGCGTCGATCAGATCCTCGTCGAGGGCGCGCGGGCGGCCCATCGCCTCGAGCACCGCCGACTTGGTGATGGCGTTGAAGGTTACCCGCTCGACGTTTGCGGGGAGCGCTTTCTTGGCGCGCAGCACCTCCTGGACATGCCACGAAATCGCCTCGCCCTCGCGGTCGGGGTCGGTGGCGAGGATCAAGGTGTCGGCGCTTTTGGCTTCGTCGGTGATCGCCTTCAATTGCTTGGCGCGGTCGGCCGACACCGTCCACAGCATGGCGAAGCCGTCGTCGGGATCGACCGAGCCGTCCTTGGGCGGCAGGTCGCGGACATGGCCGTAGCTGGCGAGCACGCGGTGCCCCGGCCCGAGATACTTTTCGATGGTCTTGGCCTTGGCCGGCGATTCAACGACAACAAGCTTCATTTTTTGTCCTCACGCATACGCACGAGGGTGGAGATGATGTAGACTCACCGTCAAGATGCAGCTGGAAGCGATGAACAGTTTCTGGAACGTCACGCTCGGCGGGCTGATCGGCAGCGGCCTGGCAACGGCCATCGTCGGCACCTTGCTCCTGAGCCGTAACACGCGGATCACCGAAGGTTTGAAGTCCGACTTTACCGACCGGCTGAATCGATCATCGTCGCTGCGGTCCTACCAGGAGAAAGCATTGGCCGAGCTTTTCGGCCCGGCGCGTATGCAGCTGGCCCGGATCAAACGGGCGTTCGGGCGATGGAATCGGCGAAACGACCATCTTGAGACCAACATCATCCGTGAGGGCAATGTCTTCCTCCGCGACCTGTTCCTTGCCAAGGGACATCTCCTGCCTCCGGAGCTGTTCGAGGACGCGGAGAAGCTGGTTGAGCATTTCGACGCTTGGCTCGAGGAATATGAACGGGTCAGGGTCAGCAAATCCGAAGGGGACAAGACGTTTGTTTTCGCTGGGCCGCAGGGATACCCGTTTCCGAGGGACTCTGAACGACGCATTGTCGAGCATATGGAGCGGCTCCAGCGGTTGCTCTACGGCGAGCTCACAAGCGCGGGATAGGCTTGGGGCCGCGTGGCCACCGCGGCAAGCGGGCGGCTCGAGCTCGAGATGCGCAACTGTTGGCAATAGGGACGCGCATTCGTGACCGAGCTTCGCACACAGCGGCTGGTGCTGCGCCGGGCGCGCGCCGAGGACCTTGCGGCGATGCACGCGGTGCTCTCCGACGAGCAAGCGATGCGCTATTGGTCGAACGGGCCGCATGCCGAGCTGGCCGAGACCGAGCGGTGGCTGGCGTCGATGATCGAATCGCCGCGCGAGGTCAGCGACGATTTCGTCGTCACGCTCGACGGCGAGGCGATTGGCAAGATGGGCGCGTGGCGGCTGCCCGAGTTTGGCTTCATCCTGCGATCGGACCAATGGGGGCGCGGGATCGCGTCGGAAGCGCTGAGGGCCTTCCTCGACTACATGTTCCGGGAGCGCGGGGTCGATTTCCTCGTCGCCGACACCGATCCGCGCAACGCCGGCGCGTTGCAATTGCTGGCCCGCCACGGGTTCGTCGAGACCGGGCGCGCCACGGGGACGTGGACCACCCACATCGGGGTTTGCGACAGCGTGTACCTGCGGCTCGACCGCGAGAGCTGGCTCAGCGCAGGCTGACCTTGCCGCCGGCGTGGCGCTCGAGGCGGCCGGCGAGGTCGAGTTCGAGCAGCGCCATCTGGACGGCGCCGCTAGCGAAGCCCGACTGGCGGATGATTTAGTCGACCGCGACCGCCGACGGGCCGAGCAGATCCTCGACCGTGCGGCTGGCGTCGGGGTCGGGCTCGGCGGGGGGCGGCGGCGCGTGTTCGAATGCGGGCGCCGGCGAGGCGACGCGGGTCTGGAGCGGGCGCACCGCCTCCATCACGTCGGCGGCGGTCTGGACCAGCGTCGCGCCGTCGCGGATCAGCTGGTTGCAGCCCTGCGCGCGAGGATCGAGCGGCGAGCCGGGCACCGCGAGCACCTCGCGCCCCATCTCGGCGGCGAGCCGCGCGGTGATCAGCGAGCCCGAGCGCGGCGCCGCCTCGACCACCACCGTGCCGACGCTCAGCCCGGCGATGATCCGGTTGCGGTAGGGGAAGTGGCGCGCGCGCGGCTCGGTCCCGGGGGGCATTTCGGCGAGCACCAGCCCGCGCTCGAACATCGCCGACTGCCGCGCTTCGTTCTCGGGGGGATAGAAGATGTCGATGCCGCCGGCGACCACGCCGATGGTGCCGTCGTCGAGCGCGCCGTCGTGCGCCGCGGAGTCGATCCCGCGCGCCAGGCCCGAGACGATCACCGCGCCGTCGCGGCCCAGCTCGTGGGCGAGGCCGCGGGCGAAGCGGCACGCGGCGGCCGACGCGTTGCGCGCGCCGACGATGGCGATGGCGAGGCGGTCGAGCAGGTCGAGCCGGCCTTTGGCGATGAGCAACGGCGGGGCGTCGTCGAGCTCGGCGAGCAGGCGCGGGTAAAGCCCCTGCCCCAGCGCGACATAGCGCGCGCCGAGCGCCTCGACCGCGGCGATCTCGGCCTCGGCGGCGGCGCGGGTGAACAGCTGCGGAGAGCGCCCGCCGCCGCGCGCGGCGAGGTCGGGCACCGCGGCGAGCGCGTCGCTCGCGCCGCCGAAGCGCGCGACCAGCTGGCGGTAGGTGACCGGCCCGATGCCGGGGGTGCGGACCAGCCGCAGGCGGTCGACGAGGTCGGCGGTCACTCCTTGGCCCCGATGCGGGGCTCGGTGCGCGCCTTGAGGCGAACGAGGTTCTCGCGGTGCTTCCACAGCACGAGAAGCGCAAAACCGAGCAGCATCGGGAACAGGAAGCGGTCGCCGAGGACGGCGGCGGTGAGCGGTGCACTGATCGCCGCCGCCATCCCCGCCACCGACGAGATTCGGATCGTCAGCAGGAGGAGTAGCCATATGGCGGCGTAGACCGCGGCGGCGACGGGGAGCAGCGGAATGAGGATGCCGAGCAAGGTGGCAACGCCCTTGCCGCCGCGGAACTTGAGCCACACGGGGTAGAGGTGGCCGACCAGCGCGCCGGCGGCGGCAAAGCGGACGCCGTCGGGGAAATAGGATAGGGCGATCCATACGGCGGCGGCGCCCTTCGCTGCGTCGAGCAGGAGGGTCAGCGCGGCGAGGCCCTTGCTGCCGGTGCGCAGGACGTTGGTCGCGCCGATATTGCCCGAGCCCACCTCGCGCAAATCGCCCTTGCCGGCGAAGCGGGTGAGCAGCAGCCCGAACGGGATCGAACCGAGCGCATAGCCGATCAACAAAGCGATGATCTGATCGGCGGTCACAAGCTTCCGAATCCCCTCGAGCCACCCGAGCCGTTCGGGCTGAGCTTGTCGAAGCCCTGCCCTCCGTGTCGGTTCTGGAAGAAATACAGTCCTTCGACAAGCTCAGGACGAACGGTGCGGTTGTGGAACTCCTCTCAGGGCGGCACAGGAAACTCATGAACCCCGCGGCGCCCCTCCTGTTCTTCGATTCCGGGGTGGGCGGGTTGAGCGTGCTGGGGCCGGCGCGTGCGCTGCTGCCGACTGCGGGGATCGTTTATGCCGCGGACAGCGCGTGGTTTCCCTATGGGCGGCGGAGCGAGGCGGAGATCGCCGAGCGGGTGCCGGAATTGCTCGGGCGGCTGGTCGCGCGGTTCCGGCCGCGGCTGGCGGTGATCGCGTGCAACACCGCCTCGACCATCGCGCTCGACCATGCGCGCGCCGCGCTCGATCTGCCGATCGTCGGGACGGTGCCGGCGATCAAGCCTGCCGCGGAGCAATCCACCAGCCGGGTGATTGGGGTGCTGGGGACCGAAGCGACCGTGCGCCAACCATATGTCGACGATCTTTCTGCGAGATTTGCCAGCGATTGCACGGTGTTGCGGCATGGCGCACCGGCGCTTGTGGAACTGGCGGAGGCCAAGCTGGCGGGACAGACGGTGGCGGTCGACGCGGTGCGCGCCGCCGCACTCCCGCTGTTCGAGCAGGCGGGCGGCGATGCGCTCGATGTGGTGGTGCTGGCTTGCACGCATTTCCCGCTGCTTGGCCGCGAGCTCGACGCGGCGTTTCCCGGCCGAACGTGGATCGACGGCGGGGCGGGAATCGCGCGGCGGATTGCGTTTCTGACCCGCGGGCAGCCGTGGCCCGATGTCGCGCCGCCAGGGATCGCGGTGTTTACCGGGGCGCCGCCCAATGCCGCGCTGGCCAAGGCGCTGGCGGGGTTCGGGCTCGACGAGGTGCAGGTGCTTCCCGACTAGGGTAGAAATGGGCGCGGGGCGGCGCTAAAGGGCGGCGCAAGCGAGGGACGGCGGGACACGAGTTGGATTACGACGGCATCTTCAAAGCGGCGATCGACCGCCTCCACAGCGAGGGCCGCTACCGCGTCTTCATCGACATTTTGCGGACCAAGGGCAGCTACCCCAATGCGCGCTGCTTCGCCGGGCACAACGGTCCCAAGCCGATCACCGTGTGGTGCTCCAACGACTATTTGGGGATGGGCCAGCACCCGGCGGTGGTGGCGGCGATGGAAGCCGCGTTGCACGACGTCGGCGCGGGATCGGGCGGCACCCGCAACATCGGCGGCAACACCCATTACCATGTCGACCTCGAGGCCGAGCTCGCCGACCTTCACGGCAAGCAAGGCGCCTTGCTGTTCACGTCGGGCTATGTGTCGAACGAGGCGGCGCTGTCGACGCTCGGCAAATTGCTCCCCGGCTGCGTGATCTTTTCCGACGAACTCAACCACGCGTCGATGATCGCCGGGATCAAGAATTCGGGCTGCGGCAAGCGGGTATTCCGCCACAACGACCTCGCCCACCTCGAGGAATTGCTCGCCGCAGAGGAGCCCGAGACGCCCAAATTGATCGCGTTCGAAAGCGTCTACTCGATGGACGGCGACATCGCGCCGATCGCCCAAATCTGCGACCTCGCCGATCAATATGGCGCGTTGACCTACCTCGACGAGGTCCACGCGGTGGGGATGTACGGCACGCGCGGCGGCGGCATCTCGGAGCGCGACGGGGTCGCCGACCGGGTCACGCTGATCGAGGGGACGCTGGGAAAAGCGTTCGGGGTGATGGGCGGCTATGTCGCGGCCGACAAGAACATCATCGACTGCATCAGGAGCTATGCGCCGGGGTTCATCTTCACCACCTCGCTGTCGCCGGTGCTGGTCGCCGGAGCGCTGGCCAGCGTGCGGCACCTGAAGCAGTCGGCCGACGAGCGCACCGCGCAGCAGGCGGCCGCCGCGGCGCTCAAGCAGAAATTCACCGCCGCCGGGCTGCCGCTGATGGACAGCGTGACGCATATCGTTCCGCTTGCGGTCGGCTGCCCGGTCAAGGCCAAGCGCATCAGCGACATCCTGCTCGCCGAGTACGGGCTGTAGGTCCAGCCGATCAACTACCCCCCGGTGCCGCGCGGCACCGAGCGGCTGCGCTTCACGCCCGGCCCGTGCCACACCGCCGAGATGATGGACGAGCTGACCACCGCGCTGGTCGAGATCTGGGACCGCCTCGAGCTCGAGCTGCGCCAGGCCGCTTGAGGCTGATCTCCTAGGACTTGTGTTTCTTGCTGCTCGGCTTGGGGGGCGAGTGGCGGTAGTCCGGCTTCCGCTCGGGGTCGCCCTGGCCGATCGCCTGCCCGAGCGCTTCCTTGTAGGCGCTCTGCACCATCGGGTCGAAGAACAAGGAAATGATGTTGGCGCGGATGCGCGGCTCGGTGCCGAACAGCGCGGCGCTGGTGGAAAAGTCGACCTTCTTGCGGACGTCGTCGAGCGGCAGCCCTTGCTTGGCGAGCGGCGCGACCTGGGCGCGGATGTCGGCGATCGCGGTGACCAATTTGTCGAGATAGGCGGTGTCGGTCTGCGGCTCGCCGTGGCCCGGGATCAACGTCGTGAAGCCGAGCGCCTTGAGCTTGGCGATGGTCGCGATCCACTCGCCGGGGTAGCTGTAGAAACCGAACGGCAGCGGGGCGACGACGATGTCGCCGCTGGCGACGATCTTCTGCCGGGGCAGCCAGGCGACGAGATCGCCATTGGTGTTGGCGCGGCCAAGATGGAGCAGGCGCACCGGCAGCTCGGGGTCGTCGAGCAGGAATTCGCGCTCGAAGGTGTCGGTCGGCGGGACGATGTAGGTGCCGTGATAGGAATCGGGGAACAGGCGGTAGGCCTCGAGCGCCTTTTTGACGCGCTCCTTGCGGTCCGGGGCGGTTTCGGGGTCGGTCAGCAGCTTGACCAGCGCCGCCTCCGACTCGGCGACCTGCGCGCGCATCGCGACATCGAATTTCTCGTCGGGACGGAAGCCGACGCCGTCCGCCTCGGGGCCGAGCATCCCGGCCTCGGTCGCCGATGTCGCGATGATGCGCACCTTGGGCCACGCGTCGCGGATCGCCGAGACGCCTTGCGGATGGTCGTTGTGCCAATGGGTGATCGCCACCGCCTTGACCGGCTTGGGCGACAGCGAGCGCGCGTAAGCGACCACCGAGCGGCCGTTGCCGGCGGTCAGCCCGCTGTCGATGATCACCAGGCCGTCGCTTTGCTCGATCAAGGTGACGTTGCCGACGACCGGGCCGAAATAATCGGCGGGGGTCATCAGCAGATGGACGCGCGGGGCGACCTGGCGGGCGACGAATGGGGCGAAATCGGCCGCCGGCACCTCCGCCGCCGAAGCCGGCGATGCTGCCACCAGGCACAGCGCGGCGAGCGCCGCTCCGAGAATGCGTTGGCTCATGTGCCCCTCCCCTGCTGCCTCGCCTGGCGGTGGCGCGCCCGGGCCCGTCCCTCAACCGGGCTTCGACCGGAACGCTTTATTGATCGACCGGCGTCCTGCTAGAGTGAGCGCCCAAGCGAATCGGTCGGGGGTCCGGGTGGCGAGCAGGTCAATTTGATGGCGCGGCTGTTTCCTCCCCCGGCCCGGCTGCGCGCGCTTCCCGAGCGGACCGCGAAATGGCTGCGCTGGCTGTGGATGCTGTGCTTCGGTCTCGCCATCCTCGTGGTGATCGTCAGCACCATCTACGCGTGGCGCGCGAGCTATTCGTACCAGCCGACGATCGAGCGCCACGGGCTCGACTTCGAAGTCTCCACCGATGGCGAGCTGACGGTTGGGACCGCGCCCGGTGCCACGCCGGCGATCCCGGTCACTGCCGAGGTGGTGGCGATCGATGGCCAGCGGATCGCCCCCGGGCTCGAGTTCGCCGAACTGGCCGAGCGCCTGGCCAAGGCGCCCGGGCCGGTGGTGGCGGTGACGCTGCGCCAGACCGACGGGCGGACGGTGACATTGTCGCAGGCGCGGCGCGAGTTGCGCCACCCGGCCGAGCTCAAGCAGGCGCGGGAGGCGCGGATCTGGGCGCGCATGGTGACCGCCCTGATGGCGTGCACCGCCTTGCTTGCCTGCTCGTGCCTGATCGCGCTGCGGCGGCCGACCGACCCGGTCGCGATGCTGCTCGCGTTCGCCTTTGCCGGGCTCGCCGCGACGGTCGACCCGCCGCTGCAATTCTGGCTGTGGACCAACCAGGCGATCGTCCTCGACGTGGTCGGGGTTGTGGTGTTTTACTGCCTGCTGCTGGCGCTGGCGTCGTTCCCCGACGGGGTGTTCGTCCCGCGCTATCTGCGCTGGCTGGTGCCGCTTGGGCTGCCGCTGGCGGTGCTCGCCTCGGCGCCGGGGATCGACGAGGACGTGCAGGGCATCCTCGCGATCTCGCTGCTGCTGGCGGTGCTGGCGAGCCAGATCATCCGCTTCCGCCGCGAGCCCGCCGGGATCGCCCGCCAGCAGATCAAATGGGCCGGCTTCGGCTTCGCCATCGGGCTGCTGCTGATCATGGCGGCGGTGGTGCTGGCGGCGCTGCAGGGCGACGACCCGAGCCGCTACACGCCGCTGATCAGCGTCATCATCCTGGTGCTGTTCAGCATGGGCATGGCGACCATCCCGCTCGGCCTGCTGATCGCGCTGACCCGCTTCCGCCTGTGGGAAGCCGACACCGTGATCAGCCGCTCGGCGGCGTATGCGGTGGTGACCTTGGTGGTCGGCGTGGTGTGGGCGGCCAGCGCCGATTTGGTCAAATTGATCATCGCCGAGGTGATGGGCAGCAGCAGCGAGGCCGGCGCGACCACGGTCGGCGCGATCATCGCCGCGGGGATCTTCGCGCCAACCCAGAATGTCGTGCTGGGGTGGACCGAGCGGCGCTTCGGCGGGCCGGTCGAACGGGTCGCCGGCGCCGCCCAGCGGTTGAAGAAATGGGGGCTGACCGAGGTTCCGCACGAGCTGGCATCGCGCGCGCTCGGCTGCGTCGAGGAGATCATCCACCCGGCCGCCGCAGCGATCGTGCTCGACAATGGCGAAACGCTGGCGACGCACGGCACCGCTTCGTCCGAGGACCCGGCGCTGAGCGAGCGGATCGTGCTCACCGACGAGGAAGGGCCGGTCGGGACCTTGCTGCTCGGGCGGCGCTCGGACGGCAACCGCTACAACCGCCACGAGCTCGAGGCGGCGCAGCTGCTCGCCCCGGCGATCGCCGACGCGCTGCGGGTGGCGCGCAGCCGCCATTCGCGCGAGGCGATGCTGCAGGACCGGCTGGAGGAGATGGCGGCGCGGCTCGCCCAGCTCGAGGGCGGTGCGCCCAAGCCGGCGTGACGCTGGCGGCGAGGCTGGCGTGATGCTGGCGAATCGCGGCGGGCTGGCCTAGGCAGTCGCGATGCGCATCGCCCTCGCCGCCGACCATGCCGGGTTCACCCTCAAGGACGAGCTTGGCGCGTGGCTGCGCGAGGCGGGGCACGAGGTCAGCGACCTTGGCACCAACGGCCCCGACAGCGTCGATTACCCCGATTTTGGCGCGCGCCTGGCGACCGCAGTGGGCTCGGGCGAGGCCGAACGCGGGATCGCTGTGTGCGGCTCGGGGATCGGCATCTCGATCGCGGTCAACCGCCATCCGAAATGCCGCTGCGCGCGGGTCGACGACCCACTCTCGGCCGGGCTCGCCCGCGAGCATAATGACGCCAACGTGCTGGCGCTCGGCGCGCGGCTGGTCGGGCCCGACATGGCCAAGGCGTGCGTCGCCGCATTCCTCGGCACCGATTTCGCCGGCGGGCGTCACCAGCGCCGCGTCGACCAACTTTCTTCCCTTTTGCAGGACAGCGACTGATGGCCACCGCAGCGAATTTGAACGACGTCCAGCCCGAGGGGTTTTTCACGCGGAAACTGGCCGATGCCGACGGCGCGGTGGCCGCGGCGATCGCCGCCGAGCTCGCGCGGGAGCAAACCCAGATCGAGCTGATCGCATCGGAGAATATCGTGTCGCGCGCGGTGCTCGAGGCGCAGGGCTCGGTGCTCACCAACAAATATGCCGAAGGCTATCCGGGGCGGCGCTACTATCAGGGGTGCGCGCCGTCGGACGCGGTCGAGACGCTGGCGATCGAGCGCGCCAAGCAGTTGTTCGGCTGCGGCTTCGCCAACGTCCAGCCGCACTCGGGTGCGCAGGCCAATGGCGCGGTGATGATGGCGCTCTTGAAGCCCGGCGACACGATTTTGGGGATGAGCCTGGCGGCGGGCGGGCATTTGACGCATGGCGCGCCGCCGGCGCAGTCGGGCAAATGGTTCGACGCGGTCCAGTACGGCGTGCGGCGCGACGACCATCGGGTCGATTTCGACGAGGTCGAGCGGCTCGCGAAGGAGCATCGGCCCAAGCTGATCATCGCCGGCGGCTCGGCGTACCCGCGCCACTTCGATTTCGCGCGGTTCCGGGCCATCGCCGACGAGGTCGGGGCGCTGCTGCTGGTCGACATGGCGCATTTCGCGGGCCTGGTCGCGGCGGGCGAGCACCCCACCCCGTTCGGCCACGCCCATGTCGTCACCACCACCACCCACAAGACCCTGCGCGGGCCGCGCGGCGGCATGGTGCTGACCGACGACGAGGCGATCGCCAAGAAGATCAACTCGGCGGTGTTCCCGGGGCTTCAGGGCGGCCCGCTGATGCACGTCATCGCGGCCAAGGCGGTGGCGTTCGGCGAGGCGCTCCAGCCCGAGTTCAAGACCTATGCGCAAGCGGTGATCAGGAACGCCCAGATGCTCGCGGGCCGCTTGAAGGAGCGCGGTGCCGACCTCGTCGCGGGGGGCACCGACACGCATTTGGCGCTGGTCGACCTCGGTCCCCTCAAGCTGACCGGGAAGGACGCCGACGAGAGCCTCGAGCGCGCCGGGATCACCTGCAACAAGAACGGCGTGCCGTTCGACCCGCTGCCGCCGATGCAGACCAGCGGCATCCGCGTCGGCTCGCCCGCCGGCACTACGCGCGGCTTCGGCGAGGCGGAATTCCGCGACATCGCCGACATGGTCGCGGATGTCCTCGATGGGCTCCAGGCCAACGGCACGGAGGGCAATGGCGCGGTCGAGGCCGCGGTCAACGAGCGCGTGCGCGCCCTGTGCGCGCGGTTCCCGATCTACCAATGACCCCCTCTCCCCTTCAGGGGAGAGGGTTGGGGAGAGGGGGAGTCCGAGACTTACCCGCCCGACTCCCCCTCTCCTTCCGCCGCTGCGCGGCTCCCTCCTCTCCCCTGAAGGGGCGAGGGTAATGCGCTGCCCGTTCTGCGCCCACGAAGACAGCCAGGTGAAGGACTCGCGACCGTCGGAGGACGCCGCCGCGATTAGACGCCGGCGGCAATGCGAGGGGTGCGGGGCGCGTTTTACGACGTTTGAACGCGTCCAGCTTCGCGACCTGGTGGTGGTCAAGAAGGACAATAAGCGCGAGCCGTTCGACCGCGCCAAGCTCGAGCGCTCGATCGGCCACGCCTGCCGCAAGCGCGACATCGACCCGGCCAAGATCGACCAGTTGGTGAGCGGGGTGCAGCGCCAGATGGAAACGCTCGGCGACGACGTCCCGAGCGCGCGCATCGGCGAGGCGGTGATGGCGGGTTTAAAAGCGCTCGACCACGTCGCCTACATCCGCTTCGCGAGCATCTACAAGGACTTCAGTGAGCCGGGCGACTTCGCCGAACTGGCCGAACGGGTGGAGAAGGAAGCGGTGTCGCCGGGGCACGACAAATTGCTGTGAGCTTTTGGGTCTATATCCTGCGCTGCGCCGACAACAGCTATTACACCGGGCATACCGACGATCTCGAGCGGCACATCGCCGAGCATCAGTCCGGCGCGATCAGGGGCTATACCCACCGCCGCCGCCCGGTCAGCCTGATGTGGACCCAGATGTTCGGGACACGGGCCGAGGCGCTCGGTGCCGAATTGCAGGTCAAGAATTGGTCCCGGGCGAAGAAAGAGGCGCTGTTCCGGAGCGACTGGCAGGCGGTGAGCGACGCCGCAAAGCCTCCTGCGCGACGGACTTCTCGACTCGATGTCTCGGCAGGCTCGACATCGGCTCGAAGCGAACGGGATGGGGAGACCGAAAAAGAAACCATTCGTGTCGAGCCAGCGTCGAGCAAAGCCGAGACGCGCCGTCGAGACAGCCCGATCATCGTCCTGGTCCGCCCCCAGCTTGGCCAGAACATCGGCAAGGCGGCGCGCGCCATGCTCAATTTCGGGTTGACCGAGTTGCGGCTGGTGGCGCCGCGGGATGGGTGGCCCAATCCCACCGCGGGGCCCGCCGCGAGCGGCGCCGACCTGGTGCTCGAACAGGCGCAAGTGTTCGACACCGTCGCCGACGCGGTGGCCGATTGCTCGACCGTGTTCGCCTCGACCGTGCGCCGCCGCGAGCTGGCGATGCCGGTGATCGGGCCGGAGGAAATGGCCGACGCGATCGCCGCGGCGCCGGGGCGGTCGGCGATCCTGTTCGGGCCCGAGCGATCGGGGCTCGCGACCGAGGACGTCGCGCTCGCCAACTTCATCGTGACCGTCCCGATCAACCCCCAGTTCGGCTCGCTGAACCTCGCCCAGGCGGTGATCCTGCTCGCTTATGAATGGTCGCGGCGCTCGGCGTTGGCCCAGCCGCCCGCGCGCGACCTCGAGCCGCCCGCCCCCCACGCCGAGCTGGAAGGGCTGATCGCGCACGCCGATGCCGAGCTCGCGGCGGCCGGCTATTTCCACCCGCCCGAGCGGATGCAGGTGACCAAAAACACGCTGCGCACGATCTTCACCAAGCCCGGCTGGTCGAGCCGCGAGGTCAAGGCCGTGCGCGGGGTGATCCGCGCCTTGTCGGGATCGCGCAGCGCCCGGCGCAAACCTTGACCGCGGCGCCGCATTCCCCTAGGCGCCCCCTTCGCAATCGACCTCACACCCCGGTGAAGTGATGGTCCTGCCGGTCGCTTTCGACCGGTGGCGCGGTCCGGGCTCTGACGACAACAGCAGATTGGATTTTTACCCCGTGAGCAAGCGCAGCCCCGCCAAGTATAAACTCGACCGCCGCATGGGCGAGAACGTCTTCGGACGCCCCAAGAGCCCGGTCAACCGCCGCGAATACGGCCCCGGCCAGCACGGCCAGCGCCGCAAGGGCAAGGTCTCCGACTTCGGCATCCAGCTGCGCGCCAAGCAGAAGCTCAAGGGCTATTACGGCGACGTCACCGAAAAGCAGTTCAAGCAGACCTTCCAGCAGGCCGAGCGGATGAAGGGCGACGCCTCGCAGAACCTCATCGGGCTGCTCGAGCGCCGCCTCGACATGATCGTCTACCGCGCCAAGTTCACGCCGACGATCTGGGCCGCGCGCCAG